>JAQWSV010000263.1 GCA_029243005.1 Woeseiaceae bacterium | reverse complement strand
GCAGAGGTACAAACCGGCTTTGTCGAAGAATTCTAGCTGGTGCCCCCAGACCGGGCGAGAGGCCCAGAGGGCCGCAGCCGGATTCAGGCTGTGAATGAACTCAGCGCCAGCACGCAGCGCACTGCCGGCGCCCGGCGTCTGCGCCGATACAATGCGGCCATTGCATAATACCGGGTGCTCCGCACCCAACGCCAGTCGTTCGATGTCATTGCAATAGGGTTGATTGCCGAGAGGCGAGATATAGGACTTCGGCAGACCCCTCGCAAACAACTGCTGCTCAGCCTTGCGAACGGCGCGCATGACCGGCACTTTGCCGGAGTCATCGCGAAAAACACCAATACCGAGATCGATCTTCCCGGGGTCCGGGTCTTCAGCAAGACGAACAAACATCGCCTCAATGGGGTCGTTCTCGTAATTCTGAATGTCATTAAACATACGGCTTTGCCTACTGTCGTTTCTCTACTGCTGTAGGTGGTCAGCAATCACGTGCATCACCAAGGCCATCTCTGTATCGACGCGAAAACTCTCCGCATCCGGATCAGACGTCTGCTTGGCGATGACCACATTCGCGTCAGAGTTGATATAAATGAACTGCCCGTGCACGCCAAGCGCGGCGACCATGAGCTCAAGTTCGCAAGCCGTCGGCGGAATCTCTTGCGTCACTGCGGCAGCGTCGGCCATCAGCAGGCTGACGGCGAACAGCAGTCTTTTCATTGTTGTTGCTCCTGTCCGTACGACAACCGACGATGACCCCAACCGGGGCCAAAATCAAGCTCCGGGATCAGGGCCTGCCATTCTCGGAATTTCAGGCCACCGGGGCCTCGCTGTCCAGTCAGGCGGCGGACGCGCTCCGTGGCATGCAGGGCGGCAATACCCCGACCGCCACGCGCATCATCACTGAGCCATACAACGTCATCGAGATAGCGATCCGCCGGCTACTCAGTCATGGCAACTTCGCCATCCAACCAGCGCGCAACATAGACTTCGGTCTCAACTGGCTTGCCCTAGTTGCAGTTGGATCCGAAAGTCAGGTATTTACAGTCCGGCGAAAACATTGGGAAGCCATCGAAACCCTCCGTATACGTAATCCGTTCAAGGTTGGCCCCTTCGATATTGACCGCGAAAAAATCAAATTCTTGGCCCTGCGGGTCGTGGTGGTTTGTCGAGAACATGATCCGCTCACCATTCGAGAAAAGGAATGACGCAAAGTTCGCGCCGCCGATTTTCGTCTTGCGTCCCACTTATCGGTGACGTAAAGTGAGCCGCGATTTCAGCAGGTGTTTACCCGGGAAACCGGGTCTTAATCGGGAAGACGGTGCGCTCAAGAAAGCAATTCCGTCACTGCCCCCGCAACGGTAAATGAGTCAGTCAATCCTTTAAGCCACTGCGCAACTGCGCGGGAAGGCGATTGGCGATAAGGCGAATGCCTTACTTATCAGTCCGGAGACCGGCCCGCTGATCCATCCACAGTTCAATCGCGGCGGGCGATTCGTGGGATCTCGATTCTCCCCCCTCGATTGAGCACCAGCGTGCAGGTACGGGGGTCCTTGCGGGAGAACAATAATGACTGGGTTGAACCGCGTGTTCGCTGTCCTCTTAAGCATGGCGACCTGCTCTTTTTCGTTTGCACAAGCACCCACAGAATCAGGTACCGATCTCGACCAGATCGTAGTTACCGGTGCCAGGACCCCCATCAGCCTGAGTCGTATCGGCAATGCAACGACGGTTATAACGCGTGACCAGATTGACCGTATGCAAGCGCGCCACGTTGCGGACGTACTACGCACGGTTCCCGGGTTTGCGATCAGCCAGTCCGGCGGAATTGGAACACAGACACAGGTCCGTGTTCGCGGGGCAGAAGCCAATCACGTACTCGTACTGATCGACGGCATAAGAGCGAACGACCCTGCAACGGGTGACGAATTTCGCTGGGAGTATCTGGCCACCGGCGATATCGTGCGGATCGAGGTGGTTCGGGGCCCACAAAGTGCGCTCTGGGGAAGCGATGCGGTCGCCGCGGTCGTCCACATCGTCACACAGCGAAATTCGGTCGAGCCGCAAATACATGCGTATGTCGAAGGAGGCTCGCACGCGACCAGCAATATCGGGCTCGGTGGCTCGACGGGCACGGAGCGCTGGTCACTGAATAGCGGCCTCGAATTTCTCGGCACCGACGGCACCAATATTTCCCGAATCGGTGATGAAGATGATGGTTCGGACATAACGACATTCTCGCTAGGCGGTCGATTTCTCGCGAGCGATGCATTGTCGCTGGACGTCAGCGTCAGGGCTGTCGACGCTTATTCCCAATACGATCCCAGTGACTTTTTTGTCACCGGGCTGCCAACCGATGGAGACCTCGCGACTCAATCCGAAACGATCTATACCAGCTTCGGCGGGACGTATCGTCGGCCGGACGATCGTCTCACACATCGGTTGAGCACACGCTATTTCGATTCGGATAATCGGAACCTCGTTAACGGTAGCGAGGACTCGTCGACCGCGTCCGATCGCATGACCTTTATGTACCAGACCGATATCAGCCTGGGCGATCACCGCCTTTCTCTCGCACTCGAGCACGAGGCGACCTCATTCGAGCAGCGCGGGAAAATCGAATTTGGCGATCCTAACCAGGACCAAGAAATGGATGTGACGAGTGTCGTCGCTGACTTCGAAGTCGAGATGTCTGACCATTTGACCTGGCTTTTCAGCGTCAGATTCGATGACAATAGCGATTTCGAGGACGCAGTCACGGGTCGTATCTCGGCGAGCTACCTACTGAGTGACGACACCACTCTGCGCGCCAACATTGGAACGGGCCGGAAGAATCCCACGTTTACCGAGCGATTCGGGTTCTTTCCGGGCCAGTTCGTCGGCAATGCGGCGCTGGATCCGGAGAAATCGACGTCCTATGAAATCGGGGTAGATCGCACATTCAGTAATAATCGATGGTCTATCAGCGCAACCATTTTCCACCAGGATCTCGAGGACGAGATCAATGGCTTCGCGTTTGATCCAGTCACTTTTCTCTTCACAGCTAAGAATATTGCAGGCGACAGTGAGCGCCTCGGCATCGAGCTCGGCGCGTCCTGGCAGGTATCGGATCGATTCGATCTGGGAGCCAGCTACACCTACACCGACGCTTCAGAGCAGGATGCTGTTGGAATTGACGTCATGGAACTGCGCCGACCACGCCACAGCGGCAATCTCACCATGAATTATCGATCAGCGAGCGAGCGCTGGCAGACCAACCTCTCCGCGAATTACGGCGGCTCCCGAAAAGATCAGTTCTTCCCGCCGTGGCCACAGCCCTCAGAAATCGTCACGCTCAAAAACTACTGGCTCGTAGACCTAGCTGTCCACTTCCAGCTGAATGAAACAATCAAGTTGTATGCTCGTGGCGCCAATATGCTCGATGAAGACTTTGAGCAGGTGTACGGCTATCGAACACCCAGTCGCACAGCGTATCTCGGCCTTCGCACCAACTTCGGCAGAGATAACTAGTCATACGCTGGCAGCGACGTGCGCCAATCGACCGCATCGCGAATCGTCTCCTCGACCGAACGGATGATCAGCCCCCTCGCGAACTGAGAGCTCGTTGTGTTTTTAGACCTGTAGAGAAATCGGGGCTGTAAAGCGAACCAACGCTATTGCCGGTTAGCCAGCTCCCGACGCCGGCGCAACGCTTCGGGTAAACCCGCCCGAAGGTCCGGCGACCACTCCGCGATGAGCAGAATCATGATCAGGGACTCGATGCCACCGAGAAAACAGATTGTAGCTGCCAAGTAGAAGATGACGGGCAGGAAGCCGTGGAAAAACAACACTAGGACGAATCCACCAAAGGCGAGGATGCCCAGCTGCGTAAATCGTGTATGAAAACTGGCCAGACGCCCGTATCGCAGGAGTGCCGTCAGGTGCACGATGGTCCAGGTACCGACCACAGTGGCGAATACCATCCATTTGTCCAAGAATACATGCTGTTGCATCGACCAGATACCGTAGATAGCGGCGAGGATCAATGAGACATCAGAAATGGAGTCCAGCATAGCACCCAGCGCACTCGTCCACCCAAAGCGTCTTGCCAGCCAGCCATCGAGCACATCGGTCAAGCCAGCGACCAGAATCAACCATGCAAAGGAGCGCTGGTCCTGGTTACAGGCCAGCCACAACAGTACCGGCACGGCCGCCAGGCGCACCAGAGAAATTGCATTGGGCAAGTAGCGTATTTGCATGGCGAGTCAGCAGTAATGGCAGTCTTTTATAGTGAAATCAATGGGGCTCGTAATATTCCGGATGATACAATTTCTTTCCGCAGCGCGACCAACAGGGATTTGAGTTGAGCGATAACGATAATCAATTCTTGCGGTTTCCTGCTAAACCATAAAAACGCAGATCGTTTCGTGTTTCGGCTGCCTATATCGTCGATGCGTGGCGCCTTTTCGAAGTCTCACCGGTCATCCTCGACGCATTCGGCGCCGCCAG
>JAQWSV010000260.1 GCA_029243005.1 Woeseiaceae bacterium | reverse complement strand
CGGCGATGCCCTGGTAGTCGACGCTGTCCGCCTCGCAGCCCATGTCACACACCGTTTCAGCCATCACTTTGATCTTGGTGCCCCATGGACCACTTTCCTGGCCGTGAGAAAACACCACCACCGGCCGAGTCATACCATGATTCCTTCGCCACTATGGCTCAGATCCTCGACCGCCGGCACTTCACCCTGGTATGGAGCCAGTAGCCAGGTAAGGTAGAGCGAACTTAGTTTTCGCTTCATTTATTCATCATCCCAGGCAGCGCTGGGCTTCCAGAGCAACTCATCGAGGTCCGGTTGCCAGCGGTACTTCTTCATGTCGACGCGACCATTCAGGATCGCAACATCTTCGTTCTGCAGAAGCTTCTTTTGCTCTCTGTGCCCGACACTGCCTGTACGCATCGCGATTTCACCCGACGCCCTTACGACGCGATGCCAGGGAACCTTGTGCCCTTCGGGAAGGTGGCGCAAGGCATAACCGACCTGTCTCGCGCCACGCGGTATCCCCGCTATCTCTGCTATCTGTCCGTAACTCGCCACCGATCCCTTCGGGATATCGCAAATCGTCGCCCGGATGCGCGTGTTGCGTTTCTCGGTGGCCGTTTTCATTCCCGCTGGATAATACCGAAATTCGTTTTTAAATCATACAGATAAGGCAGGCCCGCACCTAGCCGAACCACCCGGAAGGCGCAGGTCAGATAGCGACAGAACAAAAAGACGTGATTTGGGGGTGAGAAAATGTGGAGTGTTTCAATGCTGGTATTGATGGTCTGATGTCAGGCATTTCCCCGGAACAAGAAATCAAACATATCAATCCGGACGGCATGACGTATGCCGACTACATACTCCCACGTGATTCGTTATGGAAATTTGCTGTTCCTCGCTGGCAAAGTCGCACTGGATGGCGACGACGATTGCACCGGATTAGACAACAGGCAAATTCAATCGCTCACAAGATTGTTTACACCCTGACGACTCGCTCACTCGTTTCGGCGTCTTTTCTTTTCTGCGTCAACCGCGTCCTTAGCTGATTTCAGGTCGAGGAATGCCTGGCGCAGTTGGACATTCTCTTCCAGCAGTAACTTCATCTCATCCCACAGTTTCTTGTCCAACTGAATATTGCGGTGCGTTACGGACTGCACTTCACCCGTCTGTTTGTTGCGGAAGAGAAAGCCTGAGCCCGCATGGGCAGGCTGGCGCGTCGCAAATTTTGGCGTGCAGACATGGTGCCTGCGGTGAGACCCGAGACGCCGCTCATAGTCGCATTCGACGTCAAACTCGTCGTTAGTGTTAATCGCGTTGAAGAGGACGAACAAGCTCGTCTGAGCCAGTTCGAATTCGGTACGCAGACGAATCATATTTTTCTCGCCATAGACGGTAATTTCTTCAATGCCGTCAGCTTGGGAAGATTCAGTCGGCGCAGGTTCATTCTCCTGGCCCACAGCGGGCGAATCAGCCAGTGCCAATGCGAACATGCCCGCAAAGTAGAGGATGACCAACCTGGTTTTTATTTGTTTCATCGGCCATCCCGGGACGGGACCCTAGATTAGGTGGTCAAATAAATCGATCCAGCTTCATGCAGGGTAGTCTACGTGCGGAGCTCCTCTAAATCGAAGAATACGGCTGTTTCCGGAGGTAAGTAATTGTTTCAATTTGTAAAGAACAGCCAAGAGCGCTTTTTCAGACGCCCGGTTCTTGGGATACTGATTATACCGTTCAACGGCGCCCCAACACGGGCGACAAATAATGCGTAACCCTATAGTCATCAATGCAATGCTGCTAATCGCAGCAGGCCTGCTCGTCGGTTGTGGCAGTACCGCCGTCGCGCCTGAAACCGGAAACCTCGTGGTCCCGGAAGACTGGGTGCGTGGTGGCGAAACGGGAGCTGTCGACATCGACTGGCTGGACGAATTCGATAGCCGACAACTCACGGATTTCGTGCGCGAGGCAATGGCCGGCAATTACCAGCTCCAGCAGGAGCGCGCCCGCCTGTACCAGGCGGAACAGGGAGTCGTGGTTACAGGCGCCAATCGGTATCCAGATTTGAATGTTTCGCTGGGCGGGTCACATCGTGGTTTCGACGATAACAGTAGCGCTCGTATCGAGACCGAGTCCTTCGATGCATCACTCGATTCACGCTGGGAAGTGGATCTGTGGGGCAGACTCAGCAAGCAGCAGCAGGCTGCGCAACTCGACTACCGGGCACAGGCTGCACGCCTCGAGCATGTCGAGCGTGAACTAGCGGCGGCAACGGTCGGTGCAGTCTTCAACGTCATGGAAGCTCGGCAGCTTCTCGGTGTTGCAGAACGTCGCCTCGACAATACAGCGGAAGCCATGGACATCGTGGCGAGTGGATATCGTCAGGGTCTGAATGACGCACTCGATCTCTACCTGGCACGTAACCAGGTCGAGCGTCAACAGGCCAACTACGCGCAGGCAGAACAGACATATACGGAGTCCATTGCCTACCTTCAGTTGGCGCTGGCCCGCTATCCTGACGGCCGGATGGATATTTCGGGTGAATTACCCGTAATCGATGATCCGGTTCCGGCCGGCCTACCTTCAGAGCTCTTGACGCGCAGAACTGACTTGCAGGAGTCGTGGTTGCGCTTGCTTGCCGCGGATGCCGATCTTGCGGCGGCACACAAGGCCCGGTTTCCGAGCCTGTCCCTAGTGGGCAGCACCGGCGTCGCTTCGGCAGATTTTTCGAAGTTGCTGGACGGCGACTCCAGCTGGTCAATCGCGGGCGGACTGATACAACCGCTTTTTCAGGCCGGCCGCCTGCGGGCACTCGAAGAACAGGCACTGGCTCGGGTGCAGATAGCCGAACAGCAGTATCTCGATCTCGTCTTTCGCGCCTTTGCTGATGTCGAGAACGCAATTTCGCGAAGCGTCTCACTGCACGAACGTTACGATTCCTTTGTCGAGGCCGAAGCGAACTCGTCAGCGGCACTGGACCTCGCGCTCGAGCAGTATCAACGCGGTCTGGTCACATATACGACAGTCCTCGAGTCACAACGTCAGGCCTTCGATGCCGAGGCGCAGGTAGTCCAGCTGAAGAATCAGCGTCTGCAAAACCGTATTGGATTATTCTTGTCGCTCGGCGGCGAGTTCACACTCGGTGAATAACATTGATGAATTTGAAGATTAAGAAGCTGATCCCGATCGCCATATTCGGCGGGCTCATAGCTATCGCTGCCCTGATTCAGCTGAACCCGCCGGAGACGCCGCAACGTCCAGCATTCAGTGGCCCCTCGATGACGGTCGAAACCCAACCGGTGTTGCCGCGTGACTACCAGATCATGCTTCAGAGCTATGGTACGGTCCAGCCAAGAACGAGGAGCATGCTGGTCGCACAGGTTGGCGGCCAGATCGTGTCGATCAATGAAAATGTCCGTGACGGCGGGTTCTTCGAGAAGGGGGATGTACTCGGCCAGATCGATCCGCGGGACTACGAAGCTGACGTCCAGATTTCGCTGGCATCGCTCGCCGAAGCCAGACAGGCGCTGGCAGAGGCGATCGCGCGTTCAGAACAAGCAAGACAAGACTGGGAGCGACTGGGGAATGAAGGTGAACCTTCCGACCTCGTTCTGCGCATTCCGCAATTCGAGGCCGCCCATGCCCGCGTCGACTCTGCGGAGTCTGCACTGACCAAAGCGCGACTCGACCTGGAGCGCACGAGTATCGTTGCGCCATTCGCAGGTCGTGTCATCAGAAAACTCGTCGACCTAGGACAGGTCGTTGGACCCAATACGCAACTCGCCGAGATTTACGCAACCGACGTCATCGAAATTCGCCTGCCTCTCCGGAACCGAGATCTAGGCTTCATCGATCTGCCCGAAAGCTACCGCTACGCAGACTCGTCAGCGGCGGACAAAATTGATGCCTTGATCAAGTCGGATCTAATCGACGAGGAGGAATGGCACGCAAAGCTGGTCAGAACGGAAGGCGCGATCGATGAAGCTGCAAGACAGTTGCACGTCATCGCCCAGATCGGTGACCCGTTCGGGCCTAAAAGTGAGGGCCGCTCCCCACTCAAAATCGGCCAGTATGTGACTGCAGAGATTGACGGCAGAATACTCCCGAGTGTGCTCGTCATTCCGAACACCGCAATCTACCAGGGAACCTACGTCTATACCGTCGAAGACGGCATTCTCCGGCGTCGGGACATCGAGATTGACTGGCAGAACGACTCAGAGGCGATCGTTGGCAAGGGTCTCGAGCCAGGCGCCGACCTAGTGACGACGCCACTCGGGCAGGTGACGTCTGGCATTCGTGTATCCGTCATGGGCACGCAAAGTCGTGGCAATCGACGCAATGGCCAGCCGAGCCAGCAGCGGCCGGACAGTGCCAGACCTCGTCGCCCTGAGGACGCAGGAGGCACGCCATGATTTCATGGTTCACAAGAAACTCGGTCGCCGCCAACCTCCTGATGATTACAATCATCATTGGTGGCATGCTGGCGTTGCAAAACGGTGTTCGCCTCGAAATTTTCCCAATGGGCGAACCGGATACCGTCACAGTATCAGTACCGTTGCGCGGTGCAACGCCAGAAGACGTTGAACTCGGCGTCGCGGTCAGGATCGAGGAAGCAGTCCAGGACCTCGAAGGTATTGACCGGATCCGATCGGTATCGCGGGAAGGCAGCACCAGGGTATGGATCGAGATTGAACCCGCCTACAATCCGCGCGATTTGCTTGATGACATCAAGAACCGCGTCGACTCGATCAATACCTTTCCGGCAGAGACCGAGAGACCCATCATCGCGCTACGGCAACGCATGTTCCCGGTCATCAGCGTCGTCATTGCCGGCGATTACAGCGAGAGTGAAATCCGCGTATTCGCCGAGCAGGTTCGCGATGACCTGATGCGCATCGACGGTATCACCCAGGTCAGACTCGATTCAGTTCGCGCGTACGAAATCGCCATTGAGGCCTCGGAGGACAGGCTGCGCGAGTTTCAGATTACGCTGGTGGACATTTCTCGGGCAATTCGTGCCAGCTCTCTCGATATCTCTGCCGGTAATGTTCGTACCGATGCCGGCGATGTACTGATCCGATCCAAGGGTCAGGCTTATCGTCGGACAGATTTCGAAGAAATTGTCGTCAAGACCAACGCAGACGGCAGTATCGTCCGCATCGGCGATGTTGCAGAAGTTATCGATGGTTTCCAGGAAGAGTCCCTGCGCACGCGATTCAACGGCAATTATGCCGCCTTCGTCGATGTCTCCCGAGTAGGCAGCCAGAGCGCTATCGAAATCGCCGACCTGGTCAAAGGATACATTGCCGTTAAGCAAGACTCGATGCCGATCGGGCTCGAACTCGACTACTGGGATGACAACTCGCAGATGCTGAAGGACCGCCTCGGAATCATGATGCAAAGCGCGATCCAGGGCAGCGTGCTCGTGATCCTGTTGTTATCGCTGTTTTTGCGGCCTTCGGTTGCGATCTGGGTTTTCCTAGGTATTCCAATCAGTTTCATCGGTTCATTCATGGTCTTGTCCTGGTTCGACGTCAGTCTGAACCTCATGAGTGCCTTCGGCTTCATAATTGTGCTGGGAATCGTCGTCGACGATGCAATCGTTACGGGAGAGAACGTATATTCCCATATGCGATCGGGTGACAGCAGCTTGTCGGCCGCTATCAACGGCACCAAGGAGGTCGCCATCCCGGTCACCTTCGGCATCCTTACGACAATTGCGGCATTCGGACCACTCGCCTTCATCCAGGGGCGCATGGGAGAAATTTTCGCGTCGATTCCTGCCGTGGTCATACCGGTACTGCTGTTCTCGCTGATCGAGTCCAAATTGATCCTGCCGGCTCACCTCAAGCACATCGAACTACACGAGCACGATCAAAAGGCGACGGGTTTCCAGGCATGGCAGAGTCGTTTCGCAGATCGTTTCGAAGAGTTGATCAAGCGTTACTACCAGCCCTTTCTCAAATTCACGATTCGTAACCGATATTCAACCGTCGCTGCATTCACCGGCGTCCTCATCATCCTCACAATGCTACTCACGAGTGGATGGACGCGATTCAATGTATTTGAGCGCATCGCCGGCGAAACATCCCGGGCCACACTCACGATGCCGGTTGGCACGCCGTTCGAAGTCACCAACCGGCATGCCGAAAGGCTGGTTCAAGCAGCAGAGCAATTGCGAGAGAAGTACACCGACCCAGAAACTGGCGAGAGTATGATTATCAATATCCTGTCGAGTATCGGCGCTGGCGGACCGCACATGGCACGCATCGAGGTCGAAACCAAACCTGCCGAACTGGTGACGATCAACTTTTCGGTCGACCGAATGAACGCCGAGTGGCGACAAATGATCGGCCCCATACCGGGCGCAGAGAGTCTTAACTTTAGGGCGTCATTTTTCAGTGCGGGTGATCCGATCAACTTCCAGTTCAGCGGCAACTCACTGGAAACGCTCAACCTGGTTGCCGAGGAAGTGAAAGCTCATCTCGCCACCTACCCCGGCGTTTTTGAAATCGCTGACAGCCTGTCGGATGGCAAAGAAGAGCTACAGATTGAACTCAGCCCTCAGGGTCACCTGCTGGGTCTGACGCGAAATGACATCGTCGGCCAGGTCGGTCAGGCCTATCGTGGCCTGCAGGCGCAGCGTATTCAGCGCGGCCGCGATGACATTCGCGTCCTAGTGCGCTTCCCCATCGCTGAGCGCCGTACCTTGTCGTCGCTCAGCGAAATGCTAATCACGGCGCCGAACGGCCGACAAGTACCGCTGGCCAACGTCGCCGACATCACACCCGGCCGCGGTCCTTCGCAGATTACGCGCATTGACGGTTACCGCGTTCTGAATGTGACGGCCGATGTGGACAAAGATAACGTCAACATGATTGCGATGCTAAACGAACTGACGAGTTGGGTCGACAACCTCCTGATCAAGTATCCTGCGATCAACTATACACTCGAAGGTGAGCAGGCTCGCCAGGCCGAAACCTTCGGCAGTCTCGGCACAGGTATATTAATCGTACTCTTCGCGATCTACTGCATGCTCGCGCTGCCCCTGAAGTCCTACACGCAACCATTGGTCGTGATGGCAGTCATCCCGTTCGGCTTTATCGGTGCAGTAATCGGGCACTGGATCATGGGCGTGACGATGACCATCCTGAGCATCCTCGGACTCATGGCGCTCACGGGTGTTGTAATCAACGACAGTCTTGTCCTGGTCGACTTCATCAACCAGCGTTACCGCTCAGGCATAGAAAGCCTATATTCGGCGGTAAAGCGTGCGGGTGTAGTCCGGTTCAGGCCGGTAATGCTGACATCACTGACGACGTTCATCGGACTGACGCCATTGCTACTCGATCAGTCGTCGTCTGCCCGCTTCCTCGTGCCGATGGCGATTTCTCTCGGCTTTGGCATCCTGTTCGCGACACTGATCACGCTCATCCTGGTACCGACCAACATCATGATTGGCGAAGACATTCGTCGCTTCTTCGAGCGACGGCGAGAAAAAGTGCAGATCGCGGTAACGTCGTCCGGTTAGACAAGGAACCCGAGGTCCTGTGCGGCAAAGTTGTTAATATTTGGCACAGCATCAGGGATGTCGGCTGAATAGTCACCACACCACCGCGCCAGCGTCGCCGCGTGTTGTCCATGAGCTGTTCGGCTGGGATATGACGCCCTAAGCAGTTATTTTTCTACTTCCCGCAGCCGCGACAAAGAGCGCGATAAAGAACGGAACCAGGCGCTCTGCGGCATCGCCGGGTGCATCCGGAAAAAAGGAGATAACGACCGTTAGCCCGAATCCAAACACCATCGCAAGTAATGTTGCCCGGAACGCCACAGCGCGACCCAGCAGGCGCATGATCAGGATCGGCCCGAACGCCGACCCCGCCGCCGACCAGGCGAACAATACCCTGGAGAAAATATCGGCGCGCCAAACGAGTGCCAGTACCGTGGCGAGAATCAGGACAACGACGACCGTCGTCCGCATTCCCGTCAGGCCCGTCTGTTCTTCACGGTCGGCAAGATTCCAGTCATAAGAGATAGCGGAGGCGGCAACCAATAACTGGCTGTCCGCGGTCGACATGATCGCCGACAGCACCGCTGCAATCATGATGCCGGCAATTACCGCGGGTAGGAGATCACCAGCGACTCTGAACAGCACCTGTTCGGAGTCGCCAAGATCAGCAAACAACACCCGTGCGCAAAGACCTAGTAACAGCATGCCAGTGAAGACGACGACGGCCCAAGTTATCGCAATGATGCGTCCTTGCCGAAGCGCATCGTCGTCCTTCAAAGCCATGAAACGATTAACCACGTGTGGCTGTCCCGGGTAGTTGATTCCGATCCCCATCAAACCCAGCACGAAGAACACGGTGACCAGGCCACCCGCGACAATCGGTGATCCTGCGTTTCCGGTTTCCGCGAGCCCCTCCCCCAACTCGCCGAATCCGCCAACCGCTGTCAGCGCGACGATCGGTAAAACGATGGCCGCGATCGCCATCAGTATGCCCTGAATAGAGTCAGTCACACTGACCGCCCAGAAGCCGCCCAGCAAGGTGTAGGCCAGTACGATCGTGGCGCCGATCAAAATTGAATGATGTTTCGACAGGCCGAACACCGATTCAAAGGCCTTGCCGGCCGCCTCGAATTGCGATGCGATGTAAAACGTAAAGCAGAACACGATAATCAGAGCCGCGATACGTAGCACCAGTTTGCGATCGCCATCTATCGATACCGGCACGATCACTTCACTCAGGGT
>JAQWSV010000174.1 GCA_029243005.1 Woeseiaceae bacterium | reverse complement strand
TTCGCACCATAAACCGAGCTCGATGACGCATAGACCAGATGCTGAATGTTGTGATGTCGGCAACCTTCTAGTACATGCAGCGTGCCAACAATGTTGCTGTCGATGTATGCGTGTGGATTCTCGAGTGAATATCGGACCCCGGCCTGCGCGCCGAGATGCACCACCTTGTCGAACTGGCAGTCCGCAAACAGCGCTTCCATACCCTCGCGATCCGCCAGGTTCAGGCGTCGCAGTTCAAAATTGTCATAGACGCCCAGCGCAACTGCTCTCGCTTCCTTCAGGCTGACATCGTAATAGTCATTGAAGTTGTCGATACCGACGATCACGTCGCCACGCTCCAGGAGCGCCCTGGCCACATGATAACCGATAAATCCGGCGGCACCGGTAACGAGAATCTTCATATGCAGACATCAGCCGTTGATTGGCCGCTAAGTTAGCACAATCAAAGGTTTTTTTTAGTGATTGCGGTCCCACTAAAAGACGTGACTGCGTTCCCAACTGGGCACATCGCCCTCCAAATTGACAGACAAAAAAACCAGGGCACGTGGCCCCGGTTTTCATTGCGCCTGAACGCTCGAAACTACTGCGAATACGACGGAAGCGGATTCTCGCAGAACTCGTAGAACGTAAAAAAGATGAGCGACGAATCAGCCAGTGTCAGCAACCACAACTGTTCCAGCTCCTGAAACCGGCTTGTCGTCCAAGCTAGTCAGCAAGATCGCGAAACAGACAGGCCCCTTTTTCCTGCATTTTATCGAGCAGGGCTTCGTGCGCTTTTTCTTCTTCTTCGCCCGGCGAGACCACGACCAGGTTCAGGTCATTGCGGCGCGGCCGGACAACAACTTCCTCGCCGTTGCCTCCAAATTCATCTTCGTCCTCATCGAGCGACAACGCCGCCTGGCCGCCCGTCATCGCGAGGTACACCCGCGCCAGTAACTCAGCGTCAATCAACGCACCATGAACGTCGCGGCCCGACGCGTCCACTTCGTAACGCTTGCAGAGCGCATCGAGACTGTTGCGCTGACCCGGATGCATTTCCCGTGCGAGCTTCAGCGTATCAAGCACCATGGCATGATCCGTAATCGACGGACGTGGATGGTCCATCAGCTTGAGTTCATGCTCGAGGAAACCGACATCGAACTCGGCGTTATGGATGACGAGTTCGCCATCCTTTATGAATTCGAGAAACTCTTCCGCGACATGCGAGAATAACGGCTGCCCCTCGAGATCCGCGCGGCTGATGCCGTGAACACGCTCAGCACCTTCATCAATATTGCGTTCCGGATCCAGGAAACGGTGATATTCTCGACCTGTCAGCCGTCGATTAACGAGTTCAACACAGCCAATCTCGATGACACGATGGCCCTGCGCCGTCGAAAGTCCCGTTGTTTCCGTATCGAGGACGATCTGCCTCATAATTCGTCAATCCCCTGGTTCGCTAGCCGGTCCGCATCTTCGTTGCCTGGTACCCCAGTATGACCGCGGACCCAACGCCATTCTATCTCGTGACGGCTGATCGCTTCGTCGAGCGCCTGCCACAGATCCTGGTTTTTGACCGGCTTCTTCGACGCTGTTTTCCAGCCTCGTTTTTTCCAGTTCGGCATCCAGTCATTGATACCGTCCATGACATAGCGTGAGTCAGTGTGCAGCAACACGTTGCGTGAGCCATTGAGTGCGTTCAACGCCTCGATAGCGGCTTTCAGTTCCATACGATTATTGGTGGTCTCCGCTTCACCGCCGCAGAGCTCCTTGCGGCGATCGCCGGCGATCAATACGACACCCCAACCGCCTGGCCCGGGATTTCCCCTGCAGGCACCGTCTGTATATATCTCAACGATGTCGGTCAAAGCGGATTCGGGATACGCGCGTGGTTGGTTCTGCAATTCCGCCGACGACTTTGGGCCGCGAGCGCCATGGTTTTTTCATCGGAGTCAAAGTCACGACCCGTTTCTGGGCGGTGAGCATATAGCAAGCGGCGAGCTCCGGCCAGAAACGTCGACCGCGTGCTTCCCAGGTGGGCGAGGACGCACGTTTGTTGCCCGGCAGCGACCAGCGGAAGAAATACCGGGTCACGCTCTGGATGCGCATGTCGAGGAGTTGCAGCCAGTCAGACAGCTGTCTGTCGGAGATCAGCGAACCGGCGCCCGGGGGCAAGCCTGCGCCCGGAACCAGGCTCCGCAAGCTCCACAATCCACCCGGCTTGAAGCCGAGCACGACGAGATGACCATGGGGCGTCAATACACGATCGACCTCGCGCAGTATGGCGTGCGATCGTTCGTCAGAGTAATCGAGCGTGTGTGGCAGGAATACCACGTCCACAGAGGCACTCTCAACGGGAAGACGGTGTAGCCGACCGACGGCTATTCGCACGTCCCCCGCTTCCGCCGGTGCCCGATCGCCAATGATGGCAGCGCGTTGAGTTCGGGCGAAGCGCACGAAGGTATTACTATCCCCCCAGTAGCCCAACTGAAGGCACTGCTCGCCAAAAAGGCCGTCAAAGGCCTCCTCTATTAGTCGCGACTCCTGGCTCAATAGCACCTGCCCAAAAGGCGTTTCCAGCCACTGGCCGGGTTCAGGCCTTATTTGCGACGAATCATCGATATTTCGTGTCATTGTGACCTATGGTTCCTTCGTGAGGCCAGGACTGTGAATGCGGAACTTGCATGCGGCTCGCCGATACGTAGCATAGCCTGATGCTCGCGATAATTCAGAGAATATCGTTCAGTTTTCGGCTACAAACGATTGCGTTCGCCGGGGTTTGCAGCGCGATGTCTACCGCCGTCGCAGACCCCGCCTACGAACACCTGACCGACATCAGACCGGCCACAGCAACCGTCGTCGATACGGGCAACATCGATGCCCAGGACCATGTCTCGCTTGAGCTGGACCCGCTGGCCAGCAGCACGATCGCTGTCGACACCGCACCGAATACGGACCTTCTTGAGATACTGCGAGACGGCTTCTCGCTGCATCCGGTGATGAACAACCGGGTACAGGCAGAGCTTAATTGGTTTGTCCGCAACCCCACCTACCTGAATCGCGTTTTCAATCGCGCGCAGCGATATTTGCCCCATATTCTCAACGAACTTGAGGAGCGTGACCTGCCCCTCGAGCTGGCACTGTTACCTGTCGTTGAAAGTGCCTTTGATCCATTCGCCTATTCGCATGGCCGGGCCGCCGGACTGTGGCAGATGATTCCGGGCACCGCGCGACGTTTCGGGATCGAACAAAACTGGTGGTACGACGGGCGTCGTGACGTCGTCGATTCCACGCGGGCAGCACTGGAATATCTCGAATACCTGCACGAGTTCCAGGATGGAGACTGGCTAAACGCGATTGCATCCTACAACTCGGGTGAAGGCAACGTACGGAAAGCGAAGCGACGAAACGCCGCGCGCTCAGAACCGACCGACTTCTGGAATCTGAGCCTGTCTCGTGAAACGAGCGCTTATGTGCCCCGCCTGATGGCGCTGGTGGAAATCGTTCGGGACCCAGATCAGTTCGGACTTACACTGCCGGATATCGTTGACGAGCCTCAGTTCGTCATTACAGACATCGAAGCACAGATAGACCTGGCGCTGGCCGCCGAACTTGCTGGCATCGACCTCGATACGCTCTCTTCCTACAACGCGGGCAATAATCGCTGGGCTACAGACCCGAATGGACCGCATCGGCTGATCCTACCAGTGGATATTGCCGACGACTTCGTCTCCGCGCTTGGCAAAGTACCACTGTCCGAACGTTTGCGCTGGCAACGCCACAAAGTCAGGAACGGCGAAGCGATCTCGCAAATAGCTGAACAGTACAATGTCACCGTGGCGACCATTCGCAGCGCGAATAATCTTCGGGGGAACATGATTCGTGCCGGTGCATATCTGATGATTCCTGTGGCTACGAAACCACTGCATGCCTACAGCCAGAGCGCCGATGAAAGACGCAACCGTAAGCAAAATAAGGTGCGCAGTGGCCATCGTATTGAACACATCGTCGCAGCCGGTGAAAGCTTCTGGACGATTAGTCGTAAGTACGACGTCGACATGAACAAACTCGCCGCTTGGAATGGCACTGCACCGAGAGACACTTTATCAATCGGGCAGAAGCTCGTCGTGTGGACCGACACACCTATTGCCGGCAATGCGACGAGCGGCAACAAACTGACACGTAAACTGAATTACACGGTGCGACGCGGCGATTCTCTGTACCTGATTGCCAGTCGCTTCAGGGTCAGCGTGGCGCAAATCGCTCGCTGGAACAACATCGACAAAAACAAAATTCTGCGTCCCGGTCAACGGCTGACCATGTACGTCGACGTTACGGCGCAGAGCAGCTAACATCCAACGCTTACGGTTCGGCAATGGATGCGGAACCCGGGGCGAAACAACGGGGAAAAATCATGGGCTTTATGGCCGGAAAACGGGCGCTGATCGTCGGCGTCGCGAGCGATCGTTCGATTGCGGCTGGCATCGCGGAAGCATTTGCGCGCGAGGGCGCCGAACTAGCATTCACTTACCAGAATGACAAACTGAAGAGTCGCGTCGCCAAGCTGGCGGAACGACTTGGGCAGAATACAGACCTGCTCTTTCCGTGTGACGTTTCGAGCGATGACGAAATCGATGCGGTGTTTGCGGCGCTCGGCAAGTCCTGGGATGGACTCGAAATCCTGGTGCACTCCGTTGGCTTCGCACCCAGAGATCAGCTGGCCGGTGGATTCGTCGAATCGATCACCCGCGAGGGCTATCAGATTTCACACGACATCTCCGCGTACAGCTTAGCCGCGCTGGCGAAGGCGGCACTGCCGATGATGGAGGGTCGTGACGCATCAATGCTCGCACTGACCTACAACGCCGCCGTACAGGTCGTGCCAAATTACAACGTCATGGGCCTCGCGAAGGCCAGCCTGGAGTCCTGTGTGCGCTTTCTTGCCGCAGACCTCGGTCCCAAAGGCATTCGGGTGAACGCGATTTCGGCGGGCGCGGTGAAAACACTTGCGGCTGCCGGCATTGGTGGCTTTCGCAAGATGCTAGGCTACGCGGAAAAAGCGTCGCCGTTGCGCCGAACTGTGACCATCGAGGAGATTGGCAATACCGCAGCTTTTCTCTGTTCCGACCTGGCCAGCGGGATCACCGGCGAAACGACCTTCGTCGATGCAGGCGTCAACATCATGGGGATGACATTCGACGACGCATAGTTTACGTCGCGCCGATCAGCGACCGGCTATCAAACCTGCACGATAACCGGCATCTACCAGACTGACCCTGGCCTCAGGCATGACGCGGTTCGGCGTTTTCTTCGATATCGACGTTCGTCTTCTCGCCAGCGAGGCGCGCCACGATGACGGCGCAGCATGAGTCACCAAAGATATTGACGCTGGTCCTAAGCATGTCGAGGACTCGGTCGAATACCATCAGGACACCGATCGCTTCGACGGGCAAACCAACTGCCCCCAAGATTATCGCGATCGCAACCAGCGAGGCCGACGGAACGCCAGCGACACCCACCGACGTCAGCAATGCGATAAAGACGATGGAGAACTGTACCCCTAGGGTCAGTTCCAGTCCGTAGGCCTGGGCAAGGAACATAGCGGCAGCGCATTCATACAACGCCGTACCATTCATATTGACGGTGGCGCCCAAGGGCAATACAAAACTGGATATCTTGTTAGAGACGCCTACCCGTTCTTCCACACAATCCATCGTAATCGGCAACGTTGCCGAAGAAGACGAGGTAGAAAACGCCGTCAACATTGCCGGCGCCATCTTGGGGAACATGGCGTATGGCCTAACTTTACCGACGAAGCGAAGGAACAACGGCATGATGACCGTGATATGCAATGTCAACGCGATGACGACAGTGATGGCAAACATGGCAAGCGGACGCACGGCACTGAAACCGGCTTCGTCAACGACCTTGGCGACAAGTCCGAAGACACCGATCGGCGCGAACTTCATGATCCACTCTGTCATCCTCATCATGACGTGAAACACGCTGTCCCAGAACTTGAACAGTGGCTCAGCGAGCTCGTGAGTCAGGTGCGTCATGAAGTAGCCGAACAACAACGCAAAGAAAATGATGCCGAGCATCTGGCCATCGGCGGCGGCCTGCACGATATTAGGGGGCACCATGCTGTGAAAAACCTGCGCAACATCACCGGGTCCACGACCTTCAGCGAGAGCGACCAGTTCGTCAGCAGAGGCGTCCAGTGCCAGCATATCGCCCACCGGGGCGCCGTTCTGATAGCCGGGACCCAAGATGTTAACCAACATCAGGCCAATCATAGTAGCCGCCAGCGTGGTCACGAGATAGAACAGTAGGGTACGTCCGCCCAATGCACCCAGGTTGCCGCCGGAACCAATACCAGCGACACCCATGACAATCGACGAGAAAATCAACGGCACAATGATCATCTTGAGTGCATTCAGGAACAGTGATCCGACGTAGTCGAACAAGCCGAGAAAGCTGATGCCGATGAATGACGGGTCTTCGATACCGGAAGTGATGGCAGAATTAACCGCCCATCCGGCAATACCTGCCAACCCGATGGCAATCAGGATTTGCCAGTGGAGTTCGATTTTTTTCATTGGCTACCCCCGCAACCGTGCGCCTGCAGAATGTCCATGACCGCCGCCGACATCCGTCGGCAGGGGTCACATCATACGTGGGTTATTGCAAGAATTCAGGCGTCGCCAACGCACTGTCGCTGCGATCGATTTCCGCGCTACGCACCAGCTCATTCATGTAAGCGTTAAGATCTTGGGCGCCAGCAGCCGATTGGAGCGACAACTTGCGTTGATCGCGCTCGGCCAGCGGGATCATCTCCGGTGCGCCTGGTATCACCTGCTTGACCATGAAGACAACGTAGTCACCAACGGTCGTAATCGTGCCCCCTAGGCGCGCATTGCCCGTTGTCGGCTTCTTGGTGCGGAAGATCGCATCCGTGACCGCCGGGTCCATGCCTTCCTGGAAATGCGAAACGGTCACATCCAGTTTGTAGGCAGCCTCCAGCTGAAACGCCAACTCTTCGAAATCCTCACCCTGCTCCAGCGCCTCGCGAAGCCGTCGCGACCGGTCATCGATGATGTTGATGGCACGATCCGACTGCAAAGCGAACACAATGTCGTCCTTGACCTCTTCGACAGGTCGACGCGCTTCTTCGTGATAATCCGTTACCTGGATCATGATCGACCGGTCCGCATCAATTTCGACGAGATCGCTGATTTGCCGATCTATCAGAACAAGCGGGTCAAAGGTCGCGTCGATGACCGTCTGATTAGCGTCGAAAGGCTCACCACCATTGCGGGTAAACTCGGTCACCGACTGAACCTCGAGACCCGTGCTTGCAGCGATACTCTGCAAGTCGTCTGCATCAAACACGGCATCGGCGAGCTGACGTTCGAGATTGCGAAATCGATCCTCCACACCCCGCTCACGGAGCTCCTGAAGTAGTTCGCCCCGCACCTGCTCTAGTGGCATTGGGCCACCCGGGATAATTGCGTCCAGGCGAACTATGTGAAAGCCGAATTCGCTACGTACCGGACCCGACACCTCTTTGGCATCCATCGAGAAGATCGCGTCTCCAAGGGCACCCGACATTTGCGAATGCATCAGCGTGCCGAGGTCACCGCCCATCTGTGCAGAACCGCCATCCGCCGAATACTGCCTAGCCAAGTCCACAAACGGCTCTCCTGCCTGCACCCTTGTGGCCAAAGCTGCGGCCTGCCCTTCCGCGGCCGCCTCATCGTCTCCAAAAAGAATCAGGATGTGGCGCGCCTGCCGCTGCTCGTCCTGCAGGAAGCGACCCGAGCTGTCTTCGTAGTACTGCTGCAGAACGTCCTCGGCAACTTGGATTTCCGCCGCAAGCTGACCACGACGAATTTCCAGAAATTCGAAGTCCACAGATTCCGGTGCCCGAAAGTCGTCCGGCCTGGCATCGTAATAGGACTGCACATCTTCATCCCTGACCACGATCGTATCGGCCAGCGCCGCAATGTCGAAGGTCGCAATCGACGCCACACGCTGTTCTGCGACCAGGTTCAGGTGGCGTCGATACTCAGACGGTGTCACGAATGATGTCGCTGCAATGCCGCGCTGCAACTGGCTGCGGCGATAGACACTGCGCTGTTGCTCCTCGAACATACGTGCATCGATCACCTGCTGATCGAGCCACCCGTAATAGAGATCTTTGTTGAAGACGCCATCAACCTGGAATCGCGGTTCCGACTGAATCGCTTTAGCAATCTGTTCATCGCCAACCCTGTAACCTTCGTCGATTACATGTACTTCGAGTGCCGTATCCCGGATCAGGCGCTCCAGCGTGTTGGCTCGAATCCCCTGCAGCATAGTCGGCGAAAGACTCGTGTAATCCTCCCGCGCCACCAGCTCATTCTGATAGGCGTTCTCAAGCTGAAATATCGAAATATCGACGCCTTCAACGGTAGCTGCATTTCCCGCATTCAGGAAATTGAAATTGCCAATTCCAAAGAAGACGAAAGAGATGCCGAGTATGCCCAGCAGGACGATGGCGAAAACGCCGGTAAACTTCTCACGAATATGTTGCAGCATAAGGCGTGTCTGTCAGGTAATTCAGTCCCCGGCTGAATGGACTGCGGGGCAAAGAATATGGTTTGTCAGGGGCGGGGCCCGCGGCGAAAATCTGGCGTGCGATAATACGCGAGCCGGCCGGCGAGGCCAAGCGATCTCACACCCTTTTTAGAGCGGAGAATCAATAGCATGCGAGCCCGACGTCAGTAGGCGGGCCAATCCCGAGTGGCACAGAAACGATAAAACGAGACGGACCAACGACACTCGGTCAATAACCGTTCCGGTGCCCATCATGCTCAGACGCACGTATCCCATTGGCTGCAGATGGATCTTGGGTGGCTCGGATAACTGAGAGCGCCAGAGCCATCGGCCAAAAAAAGCCGGGCCCCTTACCGGACCCGGCGTTTTCTGTGGCGGAGTGGACGGGACTCGAACCCGCGACCCCCGGCGTGACAGGCCGGTATTCTAACCAGCTGAACTACCACTCCGTAACCTGGTGGGTGCTGACGGGATCGAACCGCCGACCCTCGCCTTGTAAGGGCGATGCTCTACCAGCTGAGCTAAGCACCCAGTGGTCGGATTCGATCCCCCGACCCGAAGGGCGCGCTAGTTTACGGCATCCTTCAGGCCTTTGCCAGCCTTAAACCCAGGCACATTACTTGCCTGGATTTGTATCGCTTCACCCGTTCTCGGGTTACGTCCCATACGCGCTGCGCGATGTTTTACCTGGAAGGTACCGAAGCCAACCAATGAGACTGAGCCACCACCTCCGAGGGTCGTCGAAATGCTATCCAGCACGCCGTCGACCGCTTTGCCTGCATCTGCTCTCGACAATCCTGCCGACGCCGCAACCGCATCAATAAGTTCTCCCTTGTTCATGGATTCACCCTTGCTATTTATGATCAGAATTAATAATGCGGAATTCCAAAAGAGTCGTCCCGCATCTCCGTGCGCGAATCGCTTTCACGAGTCGCATTACCCTAAAGTAATGGGAAAGTTCCGTGGAATTTCCCAATGCCTTGCCAAGCTTGAGTTTCAGCCTGATCAAAACACGCGCAAACTTTTACCATGCGGCCTTGAAACCGTCAACAAGCCCAGTGTTTATAAGGGTTTCAGCATTTAGTGGGGACGGGCTATATCGCTGTCTTTTTGGCCTTTCCCGGGTGCCTTGGTCTTACCTTTGGCAGCCTCCGATTTGGCCTCTGGAACAGGCATGTGTTGCAACGCTACCTCAAGAACTTCATCAATCCATTTCACTGCAACAATATTCAGTTTGTCTTTGATGTTCTTCGGTATTTCTGCCAGGTCCTTCTTGTTCTCATGCGGGATCAGGACCGTCTCGATGCCGCCTCTGTGGGCTGCAAGCAACTTCTCTTTCAGACCCCCAATCGGTAATACTTCGCCACGCAAAGTGATCTCTCCCGTCATCGCCACATCGCTCTTTACGGGGATGCCGGTTAGTGCCGACACTAGAGCCGTGCACATGCCAACTCCCGCACTTGGGCCATCCTTTGGCGTCGCGCCTTCGGGCACGTGGACGTGAACATCGAGCTTCTGATGGAACTCCGGATCGATACCTAAAACCCCAGATCGACTCCGAACCACTGTCATTGCAGCCTGAATCGATTCGGTCATGACGTCGCCCAGCTTACCCGTATGCGCTAGCTTACCCTTACCCGGAACGACGGCACCTTCGATGGTCAGGAGCTCGCCACCGACCTCTGTCCATGCCAGACCTGTAACCTGGCCGACTTGATCGTTGTCCTCCGCCTTGCCGTAGCGGTGCCGGCGCACACCGAGGTACTTCTCCGTGCTTTTCGCCGTAATCCGGATCGCCTTGTCCCGCGGATTCAGCAGCAGCGATTTGACGACTTTGCGACAAATCTTCGAAATCTCTCGTTCCAAGTTACGTACGCCGGATTCCCGCGTGTAATGCTGGATGATGTCCAGAACCGCAGATTTCGTAATCGTCAGCTCTTGTTCCTTGAGACCGTTTTCCTTCAACTGCTTCGGAATCAGGTAGCGGGTCGCGATATTGAGTTTCTCATCCTCGGTGTAACCCGGAATCCGGATAACCTCCATACGGTCCAGCAAAGGCGCCGGGATATTCAGGCTATTCGCCGTGCAAACGAACATCACATCAGAGAGATCAAAATCGACCTCGAGATAGTGATCTGCAAAGGTCGAATTCTGTTCCGGGTCGAGAACTTCCAGAAGTGCACTCGACGGGTCGCCACGGAAGTCCATCGCCATTTTGTCAACTTCGTCAAGCAGGAACAGCGGGTTCCGCACCGTGGTCTTGGCCAAGTTCTGAATAATTTTACCCGGCATCGAACCGATGTAAGTCCTTCGGTGGCCACGGATCTCCGCCTCATCACGGACACCGCCCAACGACATCCTGACGAACTTGCGGTTAGTGGCTCGCGCGATGCTCTGCCCCAGTGAGGTCTT
Source organism: Woeseiaceae bacterium (assembly GCA_029243005.1). Taxonomy (GTDB): domain Bacteria; phylum Pseudomonadota; class Gammaproteobacteria; order Steroidobacterales; family Woeseiaceae; genus SZUA-117. Next base: position 2,500 of record JAQWSV010000174.1, on the reverse strand, counting down.
GCCGACACCCGGTGGACCGACCAGGCAGAGAATCGGGCCTTTTAATCGCTTGACGCGTTGCTGAACGGCCAGGTACTCAAGGATGCGTTCTTTAACCTTCTCGAGCCCGTAGTGATCTTCTTCAAGCACTTCCTCAGCTCGATTGAGGTCCCGCAAAACCTTGCTGCGTTTCTTCCAGGGCGCTTTCAGTAGCCAGTCGACGTAATTTCGTACGACGGTTGCCTCCGCCGACATCGGCGACATTAGTTTCAGCTTGTTGAGTTCAGAGGTCGCTTTCTCCTTCGCCTCCTTTGTCATGCCAGCTTTTTCAATCTTGTTTTCGAGGTCCGCCAGTTCGTTCGGCGCATCTTCCATTTCGCCGAGCTCTTTCTGAATAGCCTTCATCTGCTCATTCAGGTAGTACTCGCGCTGGCTTTTTTCCATCTGCTGCTTGACGCGACCGCGGATTCGTTTCTCGATGTGCAGCACATCGATTTCACCGTCAATGATGCCGAGGATTTGCTCGAGCCTGACTTTGACGTCGCGGATCTCGAGAATGCGTTGCTTCTCAGCCAGCTTAAGTGCCATATGAGCAGCAACGGTATCGGCAAGGCGCCCCGCCTCATCGATCCCGGAGAGCGAAGTCAGAATCTCGGGCGGCACCTTCTTGTTCAGCTTCACGTATTGCTCGAATTGGGCAATGATCGAACGCAATAGCACATCGACTTCGCGTTCGTCGTGACGGTCTTCTTCATTCAGAATCGTGATCGCTGCAGAGAAATGATCATCGACAATCAGCTCGTCTACCTGCGCGCGTTCACCACCCTCGACTAGGACCTTCACCGTACCGTCCGGCAACTTTAGCAATTGCAGGATCGTCGCCAGCGTACCGACGTTGTAGAGATCTTCTGGCTTAGGATCATCCATATCCGCCGTCTGCTGGGCAATCAGCAGAATCTTCTTGTCGGAATTCATGGCTCGATCCAGCGCAACGATGGATTTCTCCCGACCCACAAACAAAGGGATAACCATGTGCGGATAAACAACGACGTCACGCAGAGGCAAAACAGGGATACCCCACGCATCACCGTCAATTTCCGTCTCGGATGCCTCGATCTCAAACTCTTCTTCAGACACTGCTTATAACCCTCGCAATTGGCCAATCATCAAGCTTGAGTGGGGATGTATGTCCGAATCGACTGGTATCAAGCGGTCAACAGGCAATCGATGGTCGACATCCGCGCTGCACGCCGCGAAGGGAGGTCGCTTTTGACCTGACTGTCGTTGCCCCAGGATCACCCAAGCTGACCTCTGGGACAAGAAAAAAGGGGCCATACCCCTTTTTCCTGAAACTGTTCTCTAGCTGTCGGAACCGGTCGGTCGTTCCAGCTGTTCCGTATTGGCCGACGGCGGGTTATCCGACTCATGAATGACATAGGGCTTGGTTTCACCATTGACCACCGCCTCGTCAAGCACGACCTTTTTCGCACTGGACGATGACGGCAGGTCGTACATTGTATCCAACAACACACTCTCGAGGATCGTCCGTAGTCCACGCGCGCCCGTTTTACGCTTCATCGCGCGCTGTGCGACCGCACGCAATGCGTCCTCCCGAAACTCGAGTTCGACACCTTCCATATCGAATAACTTGCGATACTGTTTCGTCAATGCATTCTTCGGTTCCTGCAGGATACAAACCAGCGCGTCCTCATCGAGCTCCTCGAGTGTCGCAACGACGGGCAGTCGACCCACGAATTCCGGAATAAGGCCGTACTTGATGAGATCTTCCGGCTCTGTGCCGTGAAGGAGTTCACCCACGTTTTGCTTTTCCTGATCGGTCTTGACGTCGGCGATAAAGCCAATGCCGCTCTTAGACGAGCGATCCAAGATGATCTTTTCGAGGCCCGCGAACGCGCCGCCACAGATAAAGAGAATGTTGCCGGTATCCACCTGAAGAAATTCCTGCTGCGGATGCTTGCGACCGCCCTGTGGTGGTACCGAAGCGATGGTGCCTTCAATCAATTTCAGCAGTGCCTGCTGAACACCCTCGCCCGATACGTCACGCGTTATGGACGGATTGTCCGATTTCCTCGAAATCTTGTCGATTTCGTCGATATAGACAATACCGGTCTGCGCTTTGTCCACATCATAGTCACATTTCTGCAATAGCTTCTGGATGATGTTTTCGACGTCTTCGCCGACGTAACCCGCCTCGGTCAGCGTGGTTGCATCGGCAATCGTGAACGGCACGTTGAGGAGTCTCGCCAGCGTCTCGGCAAGCAGTGTCTTACCGCAACCCGTCGGGCCGATCAGCAGGATATTGCTCTTGGCCAGCTCGATATCATCCTTGCGATCGCCAGTACGATCGTCGAGACGCTTGTAGTGGTTGTAGACCGCAACCGACAGCACTTTTTTCGCCCGCTGCTGGCCAATGACATATTCGTCGAGAATTGACTTGATTTCCTGGGGCTTCGGCAACTTGTCGTGGCCGGCTTCGTCCGTATCCTCGAGCTCCTCACGG
>JAQWSV010000208.1 GCA_029243005.1 Woeseiaceae bacterium | reverse complement strand
CCCCGCATAAGCGCCAGAACGTCGTGGCGAAAATACACGCAAACGGCCAGTAATGATCCGAAGTGGACGGCGACATCAAAGGCAAGCCCCTGATCAGTCCAGCCGAACAACCCCGGCACCAGTACGAGATGGCCGGAACTGGAAATCGGCAGGAATTCGGTCAGTCCTTGGACGACAGCCAGCACGATGAGTTGGGTTATTCCCACACCTGATCCCCCTGCTTCCCCGCTAATGACACTACAGGAGATGCGCCCTGTCTGTAACCTCAAATACGGGGGGTCCGTCTACCTGTCGGCACAATCCTAGGAATTTGAAGTTTTCCCCCATCTCTCCCGGCAAGGTCAGCAACTTGATATGCGACGACAATTCCACCTGCCGCTCGATCGGTAATTCGGAGAAGTCCACCATCACCATTGCCAGCCCACCGTGCATCAGGAAGTTTGCCTGCGAATCGAATCCGGTAACCGTCATCCCGCCTTCCGCTGCCATGCTCGCGACCAGGCTGAAGTCGACCCAGGCTGTCAAGTCTTGGATACCAGGCCAGATCAATGGATCGTTGTGTGCGCGATTTCGAAAATGACAGCGCAACCAGCCATCGTTACGTTCCGGCGCGTAGTATTCGCGCCGGGAGACACCATAGTCGCTGATGAGAAGGAGCCCACGATCAATCGCTGCACATACGTCTTTAATCCAGGTTCGCAGCCCTGTTGAAACTTCCGAGACATAGCCGTGCGGTAGCTGGCTGCCGAGGTCAGCTTCAATCTTGCGCACAGCGTCTGTCAAAAAAGCCGGCGCCGGCTCATAAACCCAAGCGAATCTTTCGTCCTGAACCGAGACCCGTGCCTGCATGACGTTGTCATTGTCGATGCGGAATCGCTCGACGGGTATGGCATCAGCCACTTCGTTCGCCACGACAACACCTGAAAATGATGTCGGGATCTCCGCGATCCACTCGATTCGTTCGCAAAGTTCGGGCAACTCCGCTGTAAACCGGTCATCCTGACGTTGGCGCAGCTCAGGCGAGATCTCGAGAATATGGTAGCGCTCGGGCAGGGTGTCCAGTTCGGCGAGGCGACGGAGTATGGAGACGGCAAGCGCACCGCTGCCGGCACCTAGCTCAAGAACAATTCCACCTTTGATCGATTGGAGGACGGGTGAGAGCTGCGTTGCGACAACAAAGCCAAACAAATCCGAGATTTCCGGCGCGGTGACGAAGTCGCCGTCCACACCAAACTTGCGATTGCCGGCGACGTAATAGCCCAGCCCCGGCGCGTACAGAGCTTCCTGCATGAATTCTGCAAACGAAATGCTACCGGTACCTATCCTCTGCCGCAGATGCTCGGCCACCCGGAGACTATGGCGAGCGCTGTCCGCATCGGGCTCCGGCAGCCCGGTTTCCAGTGTGGATTTCATGAATGACAATGTATGCTTGAATGATGACCCAAATCACCGGGCCTGATGCGAAAGGATAAACCCGCCGATATTGATATGCACGATTTGACGAACAACGACCTGTCCGGAAAGACGGCACTGATTACCGGCGCAGCGCGCAGGATCGGCGCTGCTATTGCGACGAGACTCCACGAGGTCGGCGTGAACGTCGCCATTCACTACCGGCGCTCCGCGGAGGATGCCGGGCAATTGGAATCGCGACTGAATGAAAAGCGAAACGAGTCGGCCAAGGCCTTTCAGGCAGACCTGCTCGAGCAAGGCGCGGTCGATACGCTAGTACAGAACATCGTCGACTGGACCGGACGACTCGACATCCTGGTCAACAATGCC
>JAQWSV010000204.1 GCA_029243005.1 Woeseiaceae bacterium | reverse complement strand
ATCGTTGCGTCGGAACCGCTGTCCGACGCTCAGCTCGATTCGGTCAATCCACACGACCTCGCGGTCTGTGATCCGAATTTCCTGCTCGAATATTTCCGGTTGAGTGCGGATAAACGACTGCTGTTTGGTAACCGCTTCCGGTACTTCGGCGATGAGAGGGATGTCATTGCGGCTAATCATCGGCCGAAACTGGAACGAACCTATCCCCAGCTCAAGGGCATCAAGATCGATTATGGCTGGGGCGGAACCATCGCGGTTACGATCAATCGCGTGGCACAACTGGGACGGATTGCACCTAACGTCCTTTACTCCAATGCGTATTCAGGCCATGGCGTTAATGTCACTCACCTGTGTGGCGAAATCATCGCCGACACGATCGGCGGTACACTGGAACGCTTCGACGTGATGTCGAGTGTGCCGGCAGCGCGAATTCCGGGTGTCAATTTACTGGGCAATACGCTCGTCAATCTCGGCGTACTTTGGTACGGCCTACAGGACAGACTTTAAGTGACTATCAAGCTTCCCAAGCTCATAGCAACATCCGTTGTCAGAGGAAGCCAGCAGGGCGAAAGCCATGGCGGCGTATTCACGGTCGATTTCGAAGCCCAGGAGGGGGCTCAACACGTCGACTGGAATGCGGACGACATTGATTGGGAAGGGCGTGGCGCCGACCGTGGTCTGCGAGGCATTACCTTTGACGGTGATGACATCTATATTGCGGCCAGTGATGAGCTGTTTGTTTACGACCGCGACTTCAAAATACTGCGCTCGCACAGGAACAAACATCTCAAGCATTGCCACGAAATCTGCACACAATCAGGACGTGTTTTTCTGACGTCGACCGGATTTGACAGCCTGCTGTCCTTCAATCTTGCGACCAAGGAGTTCGACTGGGCGTTTCAGCTGCAGAAGCCCTATGATAAGTGGTCGGGCTTCGCCTACGACCCGGCCGCAGGCGCTGGGCCGCGTCCAGTGAATGACTTTCACCTGAACATGGTATTTGTCGACAACACCGGCATCTATTTAAGCGGTCTGCACACCAATGCGCTGCTGCACCTGAACGATCGTATGGAAGTGTCGGAGGTATGTAATCTGCCATCCGGCACCCACAATGCCAGGCCCTGGAAGGATGGTGTGCTCTTCAATGACACGGCCAGCGACTGCGTTCGCTACGTTCAGACGGATGGCACCGAGTCGGCCTATGCGATTCATTCCTACGATGAACCAGAGATCGAATTTGCCGGCATCGATGACAGCAAGATAGCCCGCCAGGCATTCGGTCGTGGCCTTTGCCCGGTTGGCGACCGCTTTCTCGCCGCCGGTTCATCGCCTTCGACGATCACGTTGTATGATCTCGTGGCCGCCCAGAAGGTGGGGTTCGTCAACCTATCGATGGATATCAGGAATGCGATTCATGGGTTGGAGGTCTGGCCTTACGACAATTGACCGTATAAGACCATCGGTCAGGATGGATGGCGTATTGCCGAGTCGAGGTCGCTACGCAGATTCGGTCATAAAAAACGGGGCCCAAAGGCCCCGTTTTCGTATTACCCCAATTTCAGGTCTTAGTCACCCCAGCGCTTCATGAAGCGTATTCCCGCCTCTCTCGGCCGGTTGGTGTAAACGGTCTGGTGATGGTCGCGACCATCTACGGTTTGTGCCGCACCCCACTCAAACTGTCCGTCGTTCGTCGTGTAGATCGCTCGCTCATCCATAATGTTGTTGACAAAGATGTCGAACTGCCAGTCTTCGCCGATGATGCCGAAGCGCACGTCGCCAATCGTGTAAGACGGATTGTTGAACGATGGGTTTGGGTCGTCGGACTGCGAACGTGGCTCGAGCACGCTCTTGCTGTCTCCCGTGTACGACCACTGTGTCCGGATGAAGAACTCTTGAGCACCAAACATATCAACTGGCTCCGCGTATTCGAGCCACATCGATGCTTTGGAGCTGGGTACGAGAGGAAGCCTGAGGCCTGCAACCAGGTCGTCGACACCGTCACCGTTCAGATCGTGCTGTGTGTCGGTTTCAGCTTCCATAGACTCAAAGTTCATGCCGAATAGCACGTTGTCGTTGAAGGCATAATCCAGCTCGACCTGCACACCGTTGATGTGCGCTTCACCTGCGTTAGCAATGATTGCCTGCCATGGCTGGCCGCACACGCCGTCGATCGAGATGCTTGGGTCTTCGTTGCCGCCCGGATCAAGGCACTGTTGGCTCGCAGGGTCGACCAGATTCAGCTGGTAGTCGCTCCAGGCCATGTTGTACGCGGTGGCATTAAGGCGGCCTCTACCGTTAGCAAACGTCGATTTAAACCCGACCTCTAAGTTGTCCATGATGTCGGTATCATAGGTATTCGGGAAGAACGGAACACCGCGGCTCCTGTTGACGCCACCCTGACGCAGGCCCCGTGTGTACAGGCCATAGAACATGACATCGTCGGTCATCGCGTACTTGACGCTGATCTTCGGAATGACTTTATCCTCGTTACCCGTACGGCCTAATGGCAATCCGCCGTTCGCCAGACGCATCTGTCGAATCGAATCAACAGCCATGTCGGGCTCACCCAGCGGGACGCCGGTTGCATCCGGGAATCCGCCGGGATGGTTCACGAGGTAGTAATTGGTGTTTGAACGCTCGAAGTAGCGACCGCCCAACGTCAGGCTCCACTCGTCATTGATGTGCCATGTGGCTTCACCAAATATCGCGGCCTGCTCCCAGTCGGTCTGACTCTGGGAGTACCAGCTTGCGGTTGCGCCCGGTAGAGTCGTCGGCGTGCCGTAGTAGTTCGAGAAGTAGAACTCCCAGTAACGCGCTGCCACAGATCGCTGGAACATGTTGGTCAGGCCGTCGCCACCTAGGGTTGGCGTCGCAAAGTCCGCCTTCCAGGCATCCTTACTTTCTTCGTAGTAGGCACCCACGATCCAGTCGAACGTGTCGCCCTGGCTTTGCAGGCGAAGCTCGACGGTCAACTTGTCGTCTTCGGTCGGTGCGCCCAACGTGCTGTAAGAGCTGAAGAAGTCACCTTCTACGGTCGTACCCTGGCAGTAACGCGGCCACCACAGTATGTAACCGGTTGCAGGGTTCGCCCAGTAATACGGCGCGTAGGCTTGCGTGTAATAGGAATCGTGACAGTATCCCGCGGCCCAGTAGTGGGCGTAGGTCGTAATGTCGCTCATGCCTTCGGAGCGGCGGTCAAAGTAGGACACTGCTGCCGTGAGCTGCGCGAATTCGAGATCACCCTCGATCGTGAGAGATCCCATCTCGAACTCTTCCTTGCGCCAGTTGTTGTGGAACCGGACGACCTCGAGATCACCGACAAACGGATCAAAGAAGTTGCCTGCACCGGCCTTAATTTGCTGGTTATGATAGGAAAATGTCGACGCCCAGCTGTCGTTCATCTCCCATCGCAAGTGAACTCGTCCGCCGGTGTAGTCAGCGTCATTCCAGTTGTTCTCAACCGACAGTGAATTGTCGAGTGTGCCCCATCCGGACGGTGCCTTGTTGGTACCATCAAGACCATGCCAGTCCGCCGTGTGGCCAAAGACATTGTCAATATAGCCGCCGTCACGGTCGTTGTAGGCTGCAACGCGCAAGGCGAGTTTGTCTTCGATGAGCGGAACGTTAAAAACTAGCGATCCACGGTAGCTGCCTTCACCCTCGGATCCGCTGCGCACTTCACCGTCGAAGATGGCTTCGTAGGTATTCATGATCGGCTTGTTGGTGATAATGCGCATCGTACCGGCTTGTGCGTCCGAACCGTACAGGGTGCCCTGTGGGCCCTGCAGCGCTTCTACGCGATTGACGTCGACGGCCCGGATGCTGGGCTGCGAACCGGTCTGCGTGACCGAAATCTCGTCGAGATAAACAGACGAGGTTGCCTGGCCGATGTAGCCCGCGCCAGTAATCGCGCCGCGGAATACGACGGTGCTGCCGCCGGAACCGTAGGTCACCACGTTGACCGATGGTACGAAGCGCGAATAGTCCTCCATGGCCTTCGCGCCCATCGAAGACAGTGTTTCCTGGGAAATAGCCTGAATGGTGGCCGGAATCTCCTGAACGGACTCCTCGCGTTTTCGAGATGTAACGATGATCTCGTCGAGAAAGTTATCGGCGCTGTCGTCTTGTGCGACTGCCGGCGCGGCCGGATATAGTGCGGCGGCGACAGCTGCTGTAACTGGAGTAATGGCGTACTTATTTGATAATTGCATGCTGAAAAGTCCCTCGACCGTTAGTTGCATGATCGTCGTCCGTATGACTACGTATCCGACAGAGGCCCAAATTTATTGCAGTTTGCTTCTGACTACAAGTCTTAGGCTGTCAAACCAACGGATTGTTATAAAATGTGGTGAAAAGACAACACTTTTGAGAGGATTATTTTATACAAGGGCCGCTGAAGCGGCTTCCGGGCCGACAGGCAGGGAGCGAAATCCATTAGGGTTTCAGACACTTATTGCTTGTTGTTATCAACCTCGACGAGGGCGCCGGGCCGTTGCTCAGTCGGCATCTCGAGCAGCAGGGGTTCGAGCACCTCGATGAGCTCGTCAATGTGCGATTCGTAATTCCGCCAGAGGTTGACGGAACTAGAATAAATCGGCCGGCGGACCTGCTCCGAACTGGCTGTTTTGACGGCGCGTTCGGTCTCGTGAAACCGCAGGCAGTTCTCCTCGAAGGGCAGGCCGCAGAAGTCCAGGATTCTGCGGACCTGGGTCTCGAGGTCGCCGACGACCTCCTCGTACCGCACATCCAGCACGAAGCCCGGGATGGTCTTGCGCCAGTGTTCCATCAGGCGCCGGTATTGCAGGTAGTACTCGCCGAGCTCCGTCAAGTCGTAGGTGAAGGGCTGCCCGCTTGCGAAAAGCTGCTTGAAGGAACCGAAGCAGCTGTCGAGCGGGTGCCGGCGGGCGTCGATTATTCTGGCATTCGGAATCGCCAGTTTCAGGATGCCGGCATAAATGAAGTTATTGGGATTTTTGTCGACGAAGTACGGCGCGCTTGCTCGGAATTGCTCAGTACGTGTGAGGTAGTGCTCGCCAATCGCCTGCCAGTCTACCCTGCCATAGTCGGCAAAGGCCTCAGGGAATAGCACGCGCTTTGAGATCGTTTTGCGGGCAGACTGGACCACTCTGGCCAGATCGCCGAGTTCGTGGGTCCCGTCAACCTGGCTGTGACTGGCCAGAATCTGCTCGATCAGTGTTGAACCCGATCGTGGCAGGCCGATAACCATGATCGGTGTGACCTCAGCTTCGGCGGCGCCGGCGTCTTTTTCAAATCGCTCGGTAGTGAAGAAGTCGATGATGCGACCGTAAGTGTCCTCCGTATCCACCGGGTCGTAGCTTTCGTATTGTCGTTGCACCGAATTGCACTTTGCGAAGTTCCCGAAAGCCTTGTCGTAGTCTTTCCGGGACTCAAATTCGAGGCCGAGTGCATTTTGTGCCTGGGCGCGTGACTCATCGCTCAAATCGGCGCGGTCCAGTAACTCATGCATTGCCGAGACCTCATCGTCAGTGAAGCTAAACGTCTTTAGGTTGGCGAGACTCCAGTACGCTTCAGCATGATCGTCCTTCACCTCAATTGCCTTGCGATAGCTCGCAATGGCGTCTTCTTGGCGGCCAATGGTCTTCAGATGATGCGCCATGCCGCATAGTGCGCCGGCGCGGTCTGGGGAGATATCGAGCGCCTTTTCATAGGCTTCGATTGCCTCGCGGTGATCGCCCGTCATTCCGATGGCGCTGGCATAGACTACGTACGACTCTGAATTATCTGGAGCGAGCCGCAATACCTCTTTGGCACTCTGCAGCGCTTCTGCTAGTTTGTCCTGCTCTCTTTGCACGCCCACGAGGTCGACCCACAAGCGAACATAATTCGGCGCATTCGAAATCGCTTTCTTGAGGAAGACTTCGGCGTCATAGAATTGTTTTTGCTGAGCGGCTATGCCTGCCAGCAGCCGTGCTGCCTCAGCGTGATTGGGATCGCTCTTGAGGATTTGCCGATAGATCATCTCGGCCGATTGTGGGTCACCCTTCTCTTCATGCTCTTGGGCGGTAGCTAGCTCGCGCGCAAACGGAATCGCGCCTTCGGGCCGGGGCCTAGTCGCACCTTCCTTCTCGATCTTTTTCGTGTAGTCGATCTTCTTGCGCGGAGAGAGTCGGGTCGAATCCAGGCGCATAGCCGTCTCGAAAGCTCGCCGCGCTTGTGTCACTTTGCCCTCGACGAGCATCAGGTCCCCCAGGGTTTCATGCGCTAGTGCGAAGTCAGGGACCAGGCGTATGGCTTCCTCGATACGCTGTCCGGCCTGTTCAAAGTTCCGCTGCGCCAGGCAGGCCCTTGCCAGAAGGCAAAGGAGATTGGCGTCACCCGGAAACGAATCGAGACCCTTTTCGCACAAGGCCGCTGCCGCGCCTGGATTGCCTGCACTCAATTGGGAGAGGGCCGCGTTGAATTGCTCTTTCTGATCCACGGCGGAAGTTCACCACAGGATCCCTCCGAGCGCCAGACCGAGCTTGTACCTATGCTTGCGAGGGATTACCTTTGCAGGCCAATCGATCCTCAGGATTCTCGTTGAAGACTCTAAAAGATGCCGTCCGCATGAGTGATTTCGCGTTAACCGCGGAAATCTTCCTGCGACCTGAAACGGATGCCAATTCATTGCGGGTACAAGCCGATGTTTTGCGGGAATACGTCGACGGAATCTTGCTGACCGATAATCAATACGGTCAACTGCACCTGTCTACAATTGCAGCGGCGAGCATACTGCTCGGCCACGGTGTCGACCCCATCGTCCATTTGACCAGCCGCAACCGGAATCGCATTGCCCTGATTAGCGATCTGCTTGGTTCGGTCGCGCTGGGCGTTACGAGTTTGCTGCTGACGGCAGGCGAAAGAGCGGCCAGCAGCATGAAGCCGCGGCCAAAGCCTGTTATGGATGTGACGGCGGTCGAGCTGATTCATACGGCGAGTGCGATCAAGATTGACGAGCAGCTGACCGTTAATCCGGACTTTTTCGTCGGCGGACTTATTACACCCGTCATGCCGAAAAAAGACTGGAAAGCGAAGCAGGTGAGGCACAAGATCGCCGCCGGTGCCCAGTTTCTGCAAACACACATTTGTATGGACCTCGACATATTGCGCAACTATTGTCGTTATCTGGTCGAGAACAAACTGATACAAAAAACCAGTGTGATCGGTGCCGTGGCCGTGATGGAATCGGTGGAAGATGCGGTTTGGCTGCGTGAAAACCGGCCGAATGTCATGCTGCCGGACGACGTTCTGGAACGACTCGAGGGAGCGGCAGATCCGAGACAGGAGGGCATTAATATCTGTAGTGAGACTCTTCGCGCTATGAGTGGAATCCCCGGCCTCGTCGGCGCAAAAATAATGGCGCCACGCGATCTGACGACGATTCCTGCTGTGATCGAGGCTTCAGGATTACATGACTGACGACATTGGTGAGAAACTTGACGAGGTCGCGCGGCTACTCGACGCCGGACAACTCGCCGATGCGGAGGACGCCTGCGGCAATGCGCTCGCCGTCAGGCCGAAGGACATCAATCTATTGGGGCTGTTGGGCGCAATTGCGATCGCACAGGATGATTTCGAAAAGTCGATCCCGCATTTTCGCCAGATACTGACGCTGGATAATGAGAACGCGGCTGCGATTCGTGGTCTTGCGACGGCCCTCGATCGCATGGGCCGTGAAGATGAGGCTGATGATTTACGCAATCAGTTAATGGCATCGCTACCGGTCGAGGGCTTGTTAGCCGAGGCCGAGGCCCTCTGCCAAAGTGGTGATTTTGCCGAAGCGGAGAAGATCTGCGATGCAGTATTGCGACGTGATCCGGAGAATCGTGTGGCGCTGCGAGTCCTTGCAGTCGCGGCCAACGAGAACGAGCAGTACGTTATTGCTGAGGCCTTTTTCAGCCGGGTCATAAGACTCGCACCGGATGATGTTGGCGGGACTATTGACCTGGCGGGGTTTCTAGGCGACCGGGGTCGGTACGCAGAGGCAATTATGCACCTGGAGAGGGTCGCTGCGATCGAGACGGACAATTCGGCGGTGCAGTTGATGCTCGGTGGCATGCTTGCAGTACTCAATAACGTGGATGAATCGCTTGCTGCCTATGGCAGGTGCCTGGAACACAACCCGGAAGAGCCCGCTGCGTTGATCGGACAGGCGCACATGTTGCGCATCGCGGGTCGCGAAGACGATGCGCTGACTACTTATCGACATTGCGTGTCCGTCAGTCCTGAGTTCGGCACTGCCTGGTGGAATCTCGCGAGCATGCCGGGCTTTGGTGCAACGGATGATGACATCGAGACAATGCAGCGTGTCTTGAGCGACGGCGAAGCCGATTCCGAGTCAAGGATCGGTCTGCATTTTGCACTGGCGCGGGCCTTTGAAAAGCGAGCAGAATTTGACCAGGCATGGGAGCACTTCACCGATGGAAACGATGCCAAGCGGGCTGTCGTCAAGTACGACCCGGTAAAGTCCGAGTTGGACCAACGCAAAATTCGCGATACTTATACGAAGGAGCTCCTGTCACGTCCCCCCGCGAAGCTGCAAACGGACTTTGCACCCATATTCATTCTCGGCGTGCCGCGCTCGGGTTCGACCCTGGTCGAGCAGATCCTGGCAAGTCACAGTCAGGTTGAAGGGGCAGGAGAGCTGCCCTACATCCTGACGATGGTTAACGGACTCAAGTCCCGTAAGCTTAGATCGCTGCACTACACTGAGATCGTTGCACAGTTGACCGAAGGCGATTTGATTGAGCTGGGTGACAACTATCTGCAGGCCGCCGCATCCCATCGAAGCGATGGTCTGCCGTTCGTGACTGACAAGATGCCGGCGAACTATCCGCATGTAGGCTTTATCCGGGAGATCCTGCCGCGCGCGAGAATAATTGATGCGCGTCGTGACCCAATAGCAACCTGTGTCGCGAACTATCGGCAGTTGTTCGCACAGGGCAAACACCAGTCGTATGATCTCACCGAGATGGGCGAATACTACGTCGAATATGTGCAAATGATGACGCACTGGGATGACGTACTGCCGGGCACGGTGTTGAGGGTGCAATACGAGAAGTTAGTCTCGGATACAGAATCCGAAGTGCGGCGCCTTCTGGATCATTGCGGCCTGCCATTCGAAGAACGCTGCCTGGAGTTTCACAAGAGCAAGCGCGCTGTGAATACAGCTAGCGCGGAACAGGTGCGGCAACCGATTTATCAATCGGCGGTGGAATTCTGGCGCCACTACGAGGCGCACTTGGACGAGCTACTGCAGGTTCTCGAACCCGTTCTTGATACCTGATCAGGCCGTGTTCAGCGCTTCGACTTTTTCTTTAGGTACGTAGTCGAAGATGAACGTGATGCGGTCTTCTTTACCCTTATTCATGACAGAATGCATCATCTGGTTATTGATCTCGTAAGCCTCGCCAACCTTGAACTGATAGGGTCGGCCGTCGATCATGAATCGGACACGCGGGTTGGTCGTAATCGGAATGTGGATGCGATGCCCGATGTGAAATGACGGATGCTTGTCCGTGTGCGGGTTGATGATGCTGCCCGAAAGCAGTTTCGCCGCCATCGCACGAATGACCGTGCCGCCCGGTGGATAAAACTTCTCGATAATTTCATTCATTATCGGCAACGCGACGTCTGCGATTCGGGCCCAGCCCGGTTCCCTAGTAACGACGATGTTCGGCCAGCTCTCCAGGTCCACGAAGAGAACGACGATCGACTCGGTCGCGTGATGCACTTCGAATTCTTCCTGGCGGTATTTATCTTCCTTCCAGGCAATCTCGTCCTGGGCCAGGATGGTTTCCCGAAGGACCGTTGTGTCGATCGGGCCGAGTTCTCGTAATGGCGTCGCTATGTTCATAGTAATGAATTATAAGTTATTGGGCAGCGCGGATTTCTTCGGACTTTGACAAAACATAATTCCTGATTGCTTCTGATTCCTCAACAGGTATCTCAATCGACGGCATGCCGTTGGCTGCCCTAGAGCCACCCACCACGATGGCATGCCAGGTCGCGTGCGTTTTCGCATTGGCGTAACGCAGGTCGGGCACGGAACCGCCAAAGCGGGCGGTCGCCTCACCTCCATGACAGGAGCGGCAAGCCGCGGAATACAACTCCTCGCCGATAGCGATCTCCTCCGCTGTCGCGTCCAGATCCGGCTGTTCCGGGAGTGGCGGATAATCCGCGACATCGGTGACCAGGGTTGCATCTGCGCCAAGTGCAAATGCCATCATGCGAATGGGTCCTTGCTTCCGCTCGGTTGCATGCATCTCTGGGTAACGGTACTGAAGCCCGCCTGCAAGACCGATCGGAATCACGATGTACTGCGTTCCATCCAGTGCATGACTGGCAGGAGATGCATTGATGGCCGAACCTGTCTGCACGGACCAGAGTTTAGTTCCGGTATCTGCCGCGTAGGCGACAAACTCGCCCTCAGAGTTGCCCTGAAAGACCAGGTTGCCGCCGGTGGCCATGATACCGCCATTGTAGGGTAGCGGATGATCGACCGACCAACGAATCCCCTGACTCGCAGGATCGATCGCGACGAGTTTTCCCGGTGCGTGTGGTTGCCCATCAATCTCGGTGATCATGACAACGTCTTCACTGTTTCCTTGGTTGTCGATCTCGCTGGGCAGGTCGATGACCGGAATGTAGGTGAGTCCGAGCCCCGGGTGAAAGGCCATCGGATTCCAGCTGTGCGCGCCCCAAAAATTGGGCCAGAAGTAAATCTTCTCGCCGTCTTCCGCATTCCAGTACTCGGCCGCGGGATCATAATCCGGTCGGCCGGTCTCCATGTTGATGCCTGTGGCCCAGTTGACCTTCGCGTACTTGCCGGCTGTCAGCAATTCGCCGGTGTGACGGTCTAGCGCGTAGTGAAATCCATTCTTAGGCGCGATCAGGACCGTCTCGCGATCCTCGCCCTCGATTCTCACGTCAGCGACAACGATATTCATTGTTGCGTTGTAGTCCCAGCTGTCCTCAGTGACCGTCTGGTAGTGCCAGTTATATTCACCGGTGTCGGCATTCACTGCGACGATGGATGACAGGAATAGGTTGTCGCCACCCTCCGGACTGCGGCTCGGGTAGTCGTACCGTGCGGATCCAGATGTACCGAAGAACAACTGGTTGGACTCGGCGTCATAGGTCATTTCGTTCCAGGCATTACCGCCGCCGCCCACGGTTTCTAGCGTATTGCCGGTCCAAGTTTTCGCCGCCATTTTCAGGGCAGGTGTATCGTTTTCTTCCTCGATGTGACTTGGCACGATGTAGAAGCGCCAGATCTCGGTGCCGGTCGCCGGATCATGTGCGGTGACGTAGCCACGGTTGTTTTCCTCCGATTCGGAGCCGGCATTGCCGATGAAGACTTTTCCGCCGCCGACGTAGGGCGAGTCGGATATCGAGTAGCCCTGGTCGTTGTCGCAGACTTGCTGCGTCCACTGGTGCTCACCCGTTCTGGCATCAATGCCAATTAGCCGGCAATCTGCTGTTGCGACGAATACCCGTCGGTCCCAGACGGCGACGCCACGATTGGCACGGGAAATCCAGGACAGTCGAGGATTGACCGCGAAAACCGACTTCATGTCGGGATCGTAGGTCCAGATAATTCGTCCATCTGAGGCATCCATCGCGACGACCTTCGAATAGGCGCCGCCGATGTAAATGACACCGTCGACCACGATCGGCGTGGTCGGTGTACCGTCCGGAATCGGCAGCTCGGTTGACCAGGCCAGACCCAGCTCGCGGACATTGCCTGCGTTGACCTGATCGAGTGGTGAGTAGTGATCGCCACGAAAACTGCCGCCCTTCGTGAACCAGTGTTCACCGCCGTTGCTCTCCGCCAGGACACGAGCATTAGTAACGTCCCCCTGGCTTGTTGACAGCAATGGAAAAAGAATCAGCAGTAGCCCGGCCCAGCGGGCGATGGTGTCATTCATAGAGGATCTCTGTACGTGTCGACGGGCGATAATTCTGCGCCGGTCAGTCCTTCAGGCTGATCTTCACCCACGACCGGCAATGTCAACGTACCAATACCGTTGATGGTTGCCGAAACGACTTCGCCCGACTGCAGGAATCGTTGCGCGCCACGAACCACCGTGCCCATGCCGACGCCGCCTGAGGTGCCGTTGTTGATGACGTCACCCGGATATAGAGTGATGATCGACGAACCATACTCGATCAGTTCCCACAGCGAGTGAATCATGTCACCGGCCGTGGCTTCCTGCATCTGTTCTTCGCCGACGCTCAGAGACTGGCTCAGAATTTCCATCGGATTACCGTAGAACTCCTTCGGCACGATCCAGGGGCCTTGCGGGGCAAAGGTGTCGTGTCCTTTGCCGACAAACCAGTCGCTCGTGAAGCGCGCGCCACCCGGTGGTCGGCCGCCGCGATCAGAGATGTCCATCGTGACCATGTAACCGAAGACATGGGTTTCGGCGTCGTCAGCTGAGACATACTTCGCGGTTCGGCCGATGACAGCGCCCAACTCGACTTCCCAGTCTGTTCGGTTGCGGCCGTAGGGGATGACGATCTTCGCGCCGTTACCGACGACGGCCCCTCTGCTCGGTTTAAGGAACAGGTACGGAACGCCGCGTTCCTCCCGTCGCAATCGACGTGCTTCCCGGCGCTCTTCCTCCGAACCGGATTCATTGACATGGCTGTAAAAGTTCACAGCCGCGTTCAGGATCTTGCCGGGATACATGATCGGGGGGAGGGTTCTGACGTCGTCCACATCGTGAACATAGGCGGGCCATTCCATGCCGTTCGCCCGCCAGTCGGCATGCACATTGACGATTTCATACAGGCGCCGCTTCAACCCATAGTCGTAGCGTTCGATCAACTCAATCATATCCGCGGGCATCGGCACCGCCGGATAGGTGGCATGCTTCTCCAATGCGGTGTTGGCGTGATCGAGATCGAGAATGATGCTGTCGCGCAGGACGATGCCGACTTCCGGCGAGCCATTGATTTCAAACGTGCCGACCTTGAAAGGCTCAGCAATGTCCTGGGCCAATGCCGCGGCCGGCAGAATTAAAAGCGAACAGATGCCCGCCATCAAGGCATTCTTCATGAGATCCCCCGTCGTTTGTCGATTGGTGCGGCCAATCGTTCTTAGTTGGGGCATTATATCGGCAAATGGAGCAACGTCAGGTAATACAAATCCAGCGCATGCTGATTT
>JAQWSV010000196.1 GCA_029243005.1 Woeseiaceae bacterium | reverse complement strand
ACCGACAGCGGCCATCACCCTGCCCGGTATCCAATATCCGGTAAATCAGGCATTATCCCATGCCTATGCACGCAGCCGAAAACAATTCAAAAATGTCGGCCAGTCTGCCCAGTTTCGAAGACGTCAAAACGCTTGCAGATGACGATATGAAGGCGGTGGATGCCCTCATTCGCCGTAGCCTGCAAAGTGATGTTTTGCTCGTCTCGCAGGTAGCCGAATATATCGTCACGGGCGGCGGCAAGCGCTTGCGCCCGCTCATTGTGTTGCTGGCCGCGCGCGCCCTGGGCTATCGTGGCGAGCACCAGATACATGTGGCCGCGATCGTCGAATTCATCCATACAGCAACGCTGCTGCACGATGACGTTGTGGACTCATCAGACCGTCGTCGCGGCCGGGACACAGCCAATACAGTTTTTGGCAACCAGGCCAGCGTGCTCGTTGGCGATTTTCTCTACTCGCGCGCCTTCCAGATGATGGTTGGAATCGGACAGATGCGTGTTATGGAGATCCTCGCTGATGCAACCAATACCATCGCTGCAGGCGAGGTCATGCAGTTGATGAACGTGCACGACCCTGATGTCAGCGAGACTGCGTATCGCAAGGTCATCTATCGCAAGACCGCTCGATTGTTCGAAGCAGGCGCCCAGATTGCTGCGGTTCTGACCGATCGAAATCCAACGGACGAAGCCGCCATGATTTGCTACGGACAAAATCTCGGCACCGCGTTCCAACTGGTCGATGATGCGTTGGACTATGACGCCTCGCCAGAGGAGCTGGGCAAGAATCTCGGCGATGACCTTGCCGAAGGCAAGCCAACATTGCCGCTTATCTACGCCATGGAAAAAGGTACGAATGCGGAAAAGCAAATGATTCGACACGCTATCGAGGAAGGCGGCCTCGACAAGCTGGATGAAATCCAGGCGGTAGTCGAATCTACCGGTGCCCTGGCGTACACGGCCAGCCGAGCCAGGGAAGCAGCCAATATGGCGATCGACGCGCTACACGGCGTACCGGATACCGAATACAAACAGGCGATGATCACGATCGCTGATTTCGCCGTTAGGCGACGTTCCTGAAATCTCGATTCTCACGAGTATCAACATGAAAAAAAGTTTCTCCTTCTGGTATCGACGTACCTGCTGATTGCAGTGTTCGCCGATGAGGGCATGAGGACCGTGGCCAACTTTCCGTCTGCTGCGGTTGCAGACAGGTACGGCGTGACAATTGGTGACCAGTGGCTGAACGCAGCGCAACTGGCAACAACGCGTCTGGAAACCGTTTACGACGCCGATCACCTGCTAGACAAACTGACGATAATTGATTGATTTGAGTAGTAGAAATGGTGTGTGGCACTGACGCGGCGCTTCCTATATGATGCGCCGCTTCGGGGTGTAGCTCAGCCTGGTAGAGCACCACGTTCGGGACGTGGGGGTCGTTGGTTCAAATCCAGTCACCCCGACCAATTCAGACACAAAAAAATCGGCGCCCTCATTGGCAGAGGGCGCCGATTTTTTTGTCTGAATTCGGCGCTGGATGGAACCAACCCGGTTGGTTCACGGAAGTGCAGGAAGCATTTCCAGGCAGCGAGGGGAGCGAAGCCGATCCGCAGGACCAAAGGCAGGATGCCCGCCGCCAAATCCATTCGGCACATCTTTTAACCACCCCGCCATCCCCCCGGATTATTTCACTATGCTTGGCTCGCGATAACTGAATCGGGAATGCGTGGCAAGCCTGCCTACGATAGATTCTCTCACTCATCCAGCGAGCCACTCACGACTTCACCCTCCATGAGGACAGCAATCGGCGTCGTAACCCGAATCTGTGTCGGAAATGCTTCAAGAAGGTTGCGATCCAGGACGGCCAGGTCCGCCAACTTGCCGACCTCAATAGAGCCCAGGTCACTTTCCCATCCCAACTGACGAGCGCCGTTTATGGTGTAGCCCCGAATCATGTCCTCGATGTCCAGGCGCTCGTCGAGCGGCGGGCGAACTGTCGCATCGGGACCGAACTCGGGTTCAGTTCGGGTATGCCCAACCTGCATGCCAAAGTAAGGACTCGCTCTATTCGTTCTCCATTTTCCTGCGTTAGTAATATCGCTGGAGAACGTGACGTTTACGTTTCGATCCAGTAATGGCTGAACTCTGAACATGTTGTCATAACGTTGCTTGCCCAATGTAAGCTGCGCGCCCTGAATATGTCCTCCGTGCCATTGGGGCGAGAAGTTGGAGTGTATGTTCAATTCACGAAACCGATCGAAGTCAGCGTCATCTATCACTTCGAGATGGCAGAGCGTAATCCGGATATCCGGAAGTACCCCTAAACTGTCACGTGCTGCTTCAACACTATCCAGCACGGTCCTGATGGCCCGGTCGCCAACCGTATGGATGTGCAGGTCGATACGCTCGTCGTTAAGTTCCAGGATAAATTCCTGCAATCGGTCGGAGCTCACGAGCACCTTGCCGAGAATTTCACCCTCGCCGAGAAATGGCTCGAGTACCGCACTGGTGCGAATCTCGGAAACGCCGTCAAACATGATCTTGATCGTATTAAAACGAACGAGCTCTCCGCCAAATGTACTTCGGAGGCGCTTGAGCTCGCCGACAGCGCCATCGATCTGACTGACATCGTCGATTCGATAGGAACCTTCATATCGAATCGGCATCCGCCCTTCCGCTTCCAGTTGCGCCGCTGCGCGATAGCCTTCGTCCCCGTTTCCTGCGTCAAAAACGACCATGACACCGAGAGAGACGAGATAGTCGAGGAATCCGCCAAGCGAGTCCGCATTTATCTGCCGACCGATACCAGCCTCGGCAAGCTGCTTGTCGATACCACTCTCCATGACCCAACCCGTCGGGTCGCCATCGGGATCGCGATGCAGGTAGGAAAGGCCCGGAATCGGGTCCGGTGTGTTCCTGTCGATATTGAGGTATTCCAGTGCGCTGGTATTGAGCCAGTAAGCATGACCGGAGGTATCCGTCAGGATGACCGGCCGGTCCGCAATGACTGCGTCCAGATCGTGACGATTCGGGCCATTCTCGCCGAAAAGTGCCGTCGGCCACCGTCCGCCAACGATGTACTCCTTATCCGGGTTCTCATTTGCATAAGTCAACAACACCTCGAACATCTCCTGTTTTGTCTCGGGCGTCCAGGGGAGCTCGACGTAATCGACAGATTGTGCAACCAGCCCCGGGTGGGTGTGGCTGTCCACCAGCCCCGGCAAGACGAAGCGTCCGCCAATATCATACACAGCTGTGTCCTGATCGATAAATTGATGCAGGCCGTCAGCATCACCTACATAGACGAATCGACCATCTTCAATTGCGACCGCCTCAGCCCATGGCCGGGATTCATCAACGGTGTAGAAGCGACCGTTCTCGAGCACAATATCTGCGCTGACAACCTGCTCACATAAGAACATTCCCATCATCCAAATCAACACCACGGCCAGTCTCAAACGCATCGCACTCTCCAGATGGTTCTGCTTCGACATGACATTATCGGCATGCCTGCGACAATCTTAGCTGACTATCATCAAGCTGTTTCAGAAATGGATTCATTCAGGTCGTATCGCTGTGGCCTACCGCGCCTACACGCGCCTCAAAAACCCACCTGCCCTTGCGTTACAATCGTGCGCTTACGCTGCTGTGAAAGGACATCGGATTGGACATCTATACCGTCACGATCGCGATCAGCATCCTTATCTATATTGCCATCGGTAATTACGCTGGGCGCGGCATCAAGAAGCTGGATGACTACTACGTAGCGGGCCGCCGGGCACCGACACTCATCATTCTCGGCACGCTGGTTGCCAGCGTAATGAGCTCGACGATGTTCCTGGGTGAAGCCGGATTCTCCTACGCCGGCCAGGCGGGTCCCTATGTGCTCTTGCCCATGTGGGCGACGGTCGGCTACGTCATCGGCGCGATTTTCTTCGGGCGGTTCTTGCGGCGCAGCCGGGCAACGACTGTCGCAGAATTCTTCGGCAAGCGCTTCAATAGTCCCCGAGTGCAGGGTATTGCCGGCATTACCATTATTCTCGCGCTCGGCGGTTACCTGCTGGCGGTCACACAGGGCGCAGGGATCCTACTGTCGCAACTAACAGATATCACCTACGTTCAGGCGCTCATCATCGCCTGGCTGAGTTACACAACCTTCACGATGTATTCCGGTTCACGCGGCGTCATCCTGACAGACACGCTGATGTTCCTGCTGTTCACCTTCGCAAGCGCAGCAGCCGCGTGGTTTGTCATCGGGGACCTTGGTGGCGTCAAGAATGTTATGAGTCAACTCGCCGTTCTGGAAGGCAAGGAAGATTTGATGGCGTGGCATGGCGTCATCGGTCCGGGCACTGAGTGGCCAACAGCGACGGACTACCTGATCTGGACACTCGCAGTTGATATCAGTTGGGCCCTAGTTTATTGCGTGAGCCCCTGGCAATCCAGTCGACACCTGATGGCTAAAAACGAGCACGTCGTATTACGCGCAGCCATCCTTGCCTGCATTTGTGTTGGCCTCTTGCAACTCGTGGTCTACGGCTTCGGCGGCGTTATCAATCTGGGTAACCCGAACATTGATCCGCCAGAGACCGCAATGATCTGGGCGTCCCTGACGATGATGCCGGAGATACTCGGCGCACTGATGCTGGCCGGCATCATGGCTGCAATCCTCTCTTCGGCGTCGACGTTTCTCTCGCTAGTCGGATTCAGCGCAAGCAACGACATCGGGATTCACAAGAGCGACGATGAACTCAAGACCTTGCGTTTCAGTCGATTAATGATGTTGGCGATTGGCTCTGTCGCGCTCGTTTTTGCGTTAATCTTCCCGCCCAATATTTTCTGGCTGACCACGTTTATAGCGACCGTGTTCGCCTCGTCGTGGGGCCCGGTCGGACTGATGAGTATCTGGAGCAAGCGCATTACAGAACAAGCTGCTTTCTGGGGCATGCTGTCGGGGCTTGTTTTCAACATTGTGCCCAAGTTTTTCGAGTTCGTCGGCTGGGTGGAGTATCCGTCTTATCTGAACCCGGTC
>JAQWSV010000185.1 GCA_029243005.1 Woeseiaceae bacterium | reverse complement strand
AACTATGGCGGCTGCCGCGATGATCGGAAAAATGGAAGGTCGTCCAAGGCGCAGTATACGGGTGTTACTGTTTGGCGCAGAAGAGATTGGCCTTGTAGGGGTCCGTGCTTATGCCGAGCAGCACGCTGATGAGATTGAAGGTCACTTGCTGGGCGCCGAAATCGATAGCGGTGGCGGCAGGGTCAATACACTGGTTTCAGGCGTTGGTAGCTCGACTGTTCCCGTGGTTCGTGAGATGCACAAACTGATCGCGCCCTTGGGTATTGTCTGGAGCGATGCCAATACTGCGCTAGGTGCATCGGATATGGGCGTGTTGGGACGCGCCGGCATGCCGGCCCTAAATTTTGCTCAGAATTCGAACGACTACTTCGATTATCACCATACACCGAACGACACATTCGATAAGATCATTCCGGAAGATGTTCGTTACCTCACGGCCGCCTACGCGACGATCTTTTATCTCGCGTCGGAGATGGACGTCGATTTCACTCGGGACTAATTCCCGATCTCATCGCGGCTGGCAATGGCCAGCCGAAAAATCTGGCAGTCACTAGCCCAGAGATGGCGATGTTACGGAGATCTCTCGCTCCCTCGCTGGCGCCATTTGCTAGGAGAACGGAGTGGCGGCTGGATAGTAGCCGGTCAGCAAGTTACATTCTGTGGGGTATCCTTTTCCCTGAACGTGCCAGAGATGACCTTCCATGATCAATTTTCGAAATACTGTATACGCTTTGCTCGGTGCCCTGTTTGCCAGCGCATGCGTGGCACCCCCTGTTGTAGCGCCTCCGGCACCCGCGACAACCAGCACATTTCCTGCAAGTCCGTTGCGCCCACCGGTTATCGGCAGTAACGCCGGTGTGTCGGCGGGACACCCGCTGACGACATCGGCTGCTGTCGAGATCCTGCAGCAAGGAGGCAATGCCTTTGACGCTGGCGTCGCCGCATTGCTGGTCGGCGGCGTTGTGGAACAGGACCTTTACGGGATTGGTGGTGAAGCGCTGATACTGGTGTATCCGGCGGCGGAGGGTGAGGTCGTATCGGTTACTGGTCAGGGATGGGCGCCCGGTGCGGCGAGCATCGATGACTATCTACGCGAAGGCCGTACCTTGGAGGGCCAGGGCTTGGATCCCTCTGTAATACCAGGTGCATTTCATGGCGCGCTTACCGTACTTGAACGATGGGGGACGATGAGCTTCGAGGAGGTTGCGCGGCGTGCAATCGAGTATGCGGAGGAGGGCTTTCCGCTACGTCCAAGAACCGCAAACTCGATACGGCGTGAGATCGAGTTTATCGATCAATGGCCGTTCAACAGGCTTGTATGGCTGAAGCCCGACGGCTCGTTCTATGATGCAGGCGAGACCATTCGTTTCCCTAACATGGCGAGAACGTTTCGCCGCATGGTTGCCGCGGAAAGAATGGCGGCCAGATCCAGTGGGCGTGTTGGCGGCATCATCGCGGCGAGGGACCTGTTCTACAAAGGGGAGATTGCGGAGGAGATGGTCGCCTTCCTGAATGAAAACGGCGCACCTTACAATCTGGCCGATTTTGCCGAGTTCTATGCGCGTATCGAAGAGCCAGTCTCCGTCAGCTACCGTGGTTACGACGTCTACAAGCAACCGTTTACCAGCCAGGGCCCTATGTTATTGCAGACGCTAAACATCCTAGAGAATTACGATCTTAAGGGGATGGGTCACAATAGTCCTGATTATCTGCACGTCATCGTCGAGTCAATGAAGTTGGCGTATGCCGATCGTGATACCTACTACGCTGATCAGGATTTCGTGGACGTTCCGGCAGAGGGCTTATTATCCAAGGCGTATGCAAAAGAACGGGCCGGCGAGATTCGTATGCAACGATCCGATTCCTCGTTCATCGCAGGTAACCCTTTGCCATTTGATCCTAACGTCGATGAATGGAACTACTGGAAAGCGGGAGACTCTGCGGCCGAGGTCACATTGCCTGCAAGTGCAGTCGATCATCCGGAGTCGCTGAAGGACACGTCGCATATCGCCATCATCGATGAGGCTGGCAATGTTTTCGACAGTACCCCGAGTGGCGGCTGGATTGGCGGCGCCGTAATTCTCGGTACGACAGGCATAGGCATGAGCGTGCGCGGCGAACAGTTCTGGCTCGACAAGCGTCGTGCAGCGCAGTTGCGACCATGGTCACGACCTCGCTATACGCTGACACCGAGTATCGTGATGAAAGACGGCGCTCCGTTTTTAGCCATCGGTACACCCGGTGGCGACAATCAGGAACAGACAATCCTGCAGACTTTCCTGAACGTCGTCGAGTTTGACGAGGACTGGTATCCAAATCTGCACACCGCGATCGAATGGCCGAGGGTGCAAACACTGCATTTCTACGCATCGTTCTGGCCACATAATACGGGGTTCAACCGAATCAACATCGAACAAAACGTCGGTGAGACCGCTATTGGTGCGCTTCGGCGCCGTGGACACCAGGTCAACGTCGTGCCGCCCTTTCGGATATCCGGCTGCTCGACCGTAGTGATGCTGGATCCGAGAACTGGCAACAGGATAGCTGCGGCGGATCCCAGACGGGATTGCTATGCGGCAGCTTATTGAATTTAAGGTAATAAATCCTTAACACTTCACTGATTGACGATACCGGGCGGCTGTAGTTGAATGACCGCACGAATAAGAGCGCAAGCACCGTCGGATGCCGGGGGCATTAAGTGAACGACAAGAATCAGGGCTTCAACGTTCGACGCTCGTTATTGTCGGGAATGGGGGTGGCAGCAGCGGGGGCTGTTGCTGGCGTCACGACCGCAAATGCACAGGAATCGGGATTTACTCCAGATCGCCATGCCAGCGATATGTGGATGGATGAATTGCCCGGTGGACACCGCACTTGGATTGATACGTCCTACGGGCTTGGCGGTATGGAAGCCCTGCATTACGCCAAAAATATTCTTAATGCGAATGCGAGCGTCGATGGTGGTGAAGATTCGAATTACGCCATGGTGATTTGCTGGCGCCACTTCGCTACCGCGCTGGGTTACAAAGACGAGGTATGGGAAAAGTATGGCGAAATTTTCTCTGCTGCCATGCAATACAAGCACCCGACGACCGGCGAATTGTTTTCTGTCAATCCAGCCAACATAGACAATGGCAACCTGGATCACGGTGGCGATACCATCGACAATATGGTGGACCGGGGCGTGCAGTTCGCGCTCTGTAATGCGGCAACTCGCTGGTACTCGGGGTATGTGGCAGGTGAAACGGGTGGTAACAGGGACGAGATTTATCAGGAATTTGTAGATGCGGCAATTCCCAATAGCCGCTTTATTGCGGCAGGCGTTTTCGGAACGACCCGCGCGCAGGAATATGGTTACAGCCTGTTGTATGCCGGCTGAGCCGAACTGGAGAGGAAGGTAATGAAGAGAATCAGTTCAGTTTTATTCGCCGTTGCAGGGCTTTGTATGGCTTCCGCCATAAGCCTAGCTGACGAGGCCAAGATTGCGCAGGCGGTAACACCACTGCCGGAAGATCTGAGAGCCGAAGCCGGCGTCTATGACTATGACGATAACGGCGAACGCTTAACCTATCGGGAAGCGGGCAATCATGTCGAATGTCAGCCCAGGGACGAGAACGGCTTTACGACCTGTACATCAACAGCCACGGCAGCTCGACGCGACTTGAGTGCGAAGTTATCTGCCGAGGGCTTGTCGGGTGGCGAACTGCAGGCCGCACTGGCAAGTGCGGAGGAGGCAGGTGAAGTCGACCCGATGCCAATGGGCTCAATGTTCTATCGAGCCTACGACAAGGATGATCGCATCCAGCTCCTGTGGGTGGTATTCCTGCCGGATGCGGTATCCGACGTACTGGGTATGTCTACGCTGAGCCAGCGCGACAATTCTCTCGCCGGAAAGGGCTTGCCCTGGATGATGCGGGAAGGCACGGGTAGTGCACACCTGATGATTCCGATCAACGGCACGGAAATTTCGAATCTGGGCGGAGCGAGCATGTCGCTCGACACCAAGGCCATCGAAGATCCGATCAAACATGCGACGCTGCCGCTTCCCGAAGACCTTCGTCCATATGCTGCGGTCATCGATTATGACGACGAGGGCAACCGGAAGGTACTACGTCCAGGTCGTAATGCCATTGAATGCCGGGTTCGTGATGAACAGACGGGCTTTACGCGCTGCTACCACCGTTCACTGGGTGCAGAAACAGACATGCAAGCTAAGTTGATGGCAGAAGGCAAGACGATGCAGGAAGTTTTCGCCGCGGTCGGCGAAGCACGCGAGAGCGGTGAGTTGACTCCACCGCCATTGGGCTCACTGGCCTATCGGCTGTATGAGGAGGATGACCGGCTTAAGTTGTTGTGGGTCATGCGCCTTCCGAATGCGATGGCGGCAGACTTGGGCATGCCGACTGGCAGTCAGCGTGATGCTTCGCTGGAAGGAAAAGGATTGCCATGGATGATGCGTGAGGGCACGTCCAGCGCACACCTAATGATTCCGATCAACGGCACGGAATTGTCTAACAGCAAGTAGGAAAACAATGGAAGCATGCCGGGTCACAGTAGTGCTGTGGCCCGGCTTTTTTATTCTGAGTTCTTCAGACTTTCGTAATACTCACGAATCGGCTGAAACGGGCCGTACTTGTGTTGGTCTTGGGGGAAGTCGTCGGCATAGGGCGGGTAGGGGCTATCGACGTGTTTGCGAGTCCTGTCCGGAAAGTCGACGTCAAGATTTGCTTTGATCGGTCTCGGTTTGGAATTGATGTACGCCGAAACATCGAAGGTCTCGTCATCGGTCAGGTCGGCCTGGCCGAGCGGCATTCGTGCCTTGATAAACCTGGCTGCCGTTAGCACGCGGTTCATTCCGGCGCCGTTGTTGTAGCTATCAGGACCCCAAAGTGGCGGGAAAAGGTAGCCGTTGGCAGGTTTGGCGGTGGCCAGCAGTCCGAGTCCATCCGCGCCATGACAGACCTGGCAGCGATTTTCATAGACGATACGACCGGCTTCTGGGTCGGCGCGGCGGTTTGGCTCGACAAAGACAGCCTGCTCGTCAGATATCCGGTTGCTTGCGCCCATAACCTCATACTGACCATTGAGGCCAATGATGTAACGCTCCATTGCCATAATCTCGATGCTGTCTCGTGGCAGCGGTTTGCCGTTCATGCTGCGTTGCATGCAGCCGTTTATTCGGTCCCGCAAATCGCGAATGCCACCGTCCCTACCCGAGTCTCTCGGGTATTTTGGCGCGCTCGATAGCAGCGACAACGTGCCCGGTTTAGTGCCGATTTCGAGGTGACAGGATGCGCAGGCCATGTCCGTCCCCGAGTAACGCATCGCCGTGTCATCGTGGTTCGGACCGATATACAGTGAGGTATCGCGGAGCAATCGCCGACCATATTCCTCGGTGGCTGCATCAGGGTAGCCGTCGGCCCCTGTCTCATTCCCGCCGGTTAGCGTCAATGTGCCGGCTATGACAGCGACACCGATGGCCAAGCCTGTAAGAATAGCGGTCTGCATGCTGCCGCGCTGACTATGCGTCGTCATTCGCTTGCTCTCCTACAGCAGTGTTCGAAGCCCGATGTTGAATATCATACTGCTGAACCTGGTCGGCAAAAAGGTGTTTAGGGGCTTCGACTCTACTCCTGAGAGCAGGGTTCAATATCCACATCGCTCCAAAACCGACGACCAGGACGACGGACGCAGTCACAATAAAAGTTGTGATCATCAGTCAGCTTCCTGTTCGTCTTCGCCAGCGAAGAACTGGCGTATATAATGAGAAACAGCAACGATTTCTTCGTCACTTAGACGATCCGTCCACGGCGCCATCGACGTCCCTTCCACACCTGCGCGCAACACACGCATGCTCTCAGCGTGCGTTGGTCGTTCCCCTCGGAAGTCACTGGGCATGATTGGCAGCTCGTCTGCGGCAAAGCCACTACCGTCACCATTATCACCATGAC
Source organism: Woeseiaceae bacterium (assembly GCA_029243005.1). GTDB lineage: Bacteria > Pseudomonadota > Gammaproteobacteria > Steroidobacterales > Woeseiaceae > SZUA-117. Next base: position 227 of record JAQWSV010000185.1, on the reverse strand, counting down.
ATTCTGCGCAATGGGTCTGGTACACGAACTCGCCTGCACTGATTATGCTGGGTAGCACCCCATTTGATGATTCATTCGGGCCGAAAGATTGCACCTTGACCGCGAGCGCGGCCAGACGATCGTGAGATTGATCGCGCCAGGCAGGCATCGAGGTGCCGTGAACGCCATTCCACAGGACGTCTCCGATTCGCTCTAGCGTGTAGTCCCGTAGCGTCAGGTTGGTCGGT
>JAQWSV010000145.1 GCA_029243005.1 Woeseiaceae bacterium | reverse complement strand
TATGCGTAATGATCTGGGCGTTGATTGGGATCGACGATATCTTGCCCCGGCCGACGACGAGTTATCTGTGAATTGGCGCTACCGCACAGTACCGGATGGCCGCTCTTATGAACCCATGTTTGTGAATACGGCACATGCGTTGTCGGAGGCGCTGCGCGTTAATCCTTCACTCAAGGTGCTGGTCGCGTCCGGCTACTATGATCTCGTTACCCCCTTTTTTGACGCCGAGTACACGCTGAACAGGCACGATATCCGTGCGGAGCAGGTCGAGTACACATATTACGGGGGTGGCCACATGATGTATGTCAACGAGCTGTCCAGGCTTAAGCTGCTGGACGATACGCGGGCGTTTATCGTCTCGCAGGCACCTGACTAGTTTCTCATGTCTGATCCTAAATCACGCTCCGCAGAGACGGATGTGGTGCAGGGAATGCACACCGTCGATCCAGCTACCGGCAGCATCGTGCCCGCAATAGTACCGTCGACCACGTACGCCAGGGATGAGAAATACGCCCTGATCGATCCTGCGCTCAGCTACAGTCGCGACGAGAATCCGACCTATGACACTGCAGAAGCCCTTTTGACGCGACTTGAGGGCGGCGTATCAAGCTTGTTGTTTTCCTCGGGTATGGCGTCAGCCTGCGCCGTATTTAAGGCGCTCAAGCCGGGCGATCACGTGGTCGTTCCCAAGGTCATGTACTGGGGTCTGCGGAACTGGCTCATCAAGTTTTGCGATCGCTGGGGTATCGGGCTCGAACAGTTTGATGCGGCCGATCCCAACGATCTTGGAAGCAAAGTAATCGCAAAAAAAACGACCTTGGTATGGATAGAAACACCCTGCAATCCAACATGGGACATCATCGATATCCGATCGGCTGCAGAAATCGCCCATGCCGCCGGCGCGTTGCTCGCAGTTGATTCGACCGTGGCCACGCCGGTGTTGAGCCAGCCCATCGAGCTTGGCGCGGATATTGTGATGCACTCGGCAACGAAATATCTGAACGGGCATGGCGATGTCGTTGCCGGTGCACTGGTTGCTGCGAAAGAGACCGACCTTTGGGTGCGGATTGCAGAGGGCAGGGCGCAGGAGGGTGCCATCCTTGGGCCCTTTGAGGCCTGGCTTCTGCAACGGGGTATGCGAACTTTGTTTATGCGAGTCAGGCAGGCGTCGCAGACGGCAATGATGATCGCCACACATTTCGCTGATCATCCGTCACTTGATCGGGTCCTTTACCCAGGATTGTCGCAACACCCTGGGCACAAAACGGCAAAAAAGCAGATGTACGGAGGCTTCGGCGGAATGCTGTCTCTTTGTGTCGGCCAGAACGAACGGGAGGCGTTGGCGTTTGTTAAACGTTGCCAGGTGTTTATCCGTGCGACATCACTGGGTGGCATTGAAAGCCTGGTTGAACATCGGTATTCGATAGAGGGTCCGGACAGCCCGATTCCAGCCAACTTGGTGCGATTGTCAGTCGGAGCTGAGACCGCCGAAGACTTGATCGACGATATCGAACAGGCACTGACCTGAGTTTTATTTGGTAGAAGAATTATTGGCGGCTGACCATGTGGCGATGACTAGATGGGCAATTCCCGCTGACCAGGCTGCCAGTAGGCGAGATTGACGCTTGCAGTGCCGATACCGATAGAGCGGACCCATTTCGCAGCCGCGTCCAGCGTCACCCAGGTCTTGATCTTGCCTTTGTGTGTTTCGGCTGTAATCGATCCGTTCTTGGTATTGGCCTCGACATGAAATTTCGCGCCATTGCCGATGATATAAATGCGTTTGATCGCGCCGGCGGCCACCATTGCTTTCAGCATTTTCTTGTCCATTTGTTTACCCCGGGAGCAGTTCGCCTTGTTCTGGAATGACAATACCGGCTTCGTCGCAGTACCGGCGGATCAGGATTTCGACCATGTTGGCAACACTTCGGTGTTCCAAATCTGCAGCCTCGCGCACGGCTTCCTTAATGCCGGGATCGATTCTCAGATTCAGGGTTGCGATTTTGGTGCGAGCCATGGTGAAAATGTGTTGTGAAAGTAATGTAAATGTAACGCAGTTTACATTACATTGCAATGGCATTGTGACGAAAAAAAGCCCCGAAACAGAGTCGGGGCCAGTAAGTCTAAACCTGATAGGCGCTATTTCCGGAACGCAGGCGGCCTGCCCTGATCCGGTAGTAGGTATCGATCCCTGAGTAAAGTTTGACGACTTACCATCGGGATAGCGACGCCACCGATAAAAACTGCATCCGGGTACGACGTAAGTTCCAGAGGATCCTCCGGCCAAATCACTACATGAGCCGCTTTACCTGGCTCGATGCTACCCGTTACGTCACCGACACCCCAGATTTCAGCCGGTACCCGAGTGATAGCGGCAAGCGCTTGGTCGGCAGACAGCCCGTTCGCGACCGCATTGCCGGCAGACTGGGTAATAAGCCGGGCATTGTGTGTTTGTACAGCGGCACCGAAAGCAAAGGTCACTCCGGCGTCTGCCAGAAGACTCGCTGAATCTTGACGCGCGTTGATTCGGTCGAAATTGCCTGGCAGATTGTTGACGCCGTCCAGTATGACTGGGATGTTCGCGCTGGCCAGTTCGCCGGCTACCATCCAGGCCTCAGATCCGCCAGTGATGATCGCCCTAATGCCATATTCGTCAGCAATTTGAATCACGCCGCTGATGTCGCTGGCGCGATTGACGTTGAACATCATTGCTGTATCGCCGTTAAGGACACCGGCCAGGGCCAGAAGGTCGGCACTGCTGATTGAATAGTCGCGCCAGTCGCCGCGTTCATAGGCAGATCGATTCTGCTGGTAATCGGCGGCATCGTCTAAAGCCGCTCTGAGTACCTGAACGGCAGCTGCACGGGATCCCCCGGCGACGTTGCTGCCGGATTCGCCGAAGTTTGCCACAACGACGCCGCCGCGTTGCATGAACGGGTCCGTATCTCCACCAAGTTGCACGACAGAGCCTAAACCCGAGAGCACGTGACTCGCATTCCCCTGGTCGTTCGTGCCGCCACCCGCCCGAGGAGTCAGACCCGCTTGCGTGACGCCGTCGATCCGGCTGATCGCAACCACGATTGAACGGGGATTGTAGGCATTGGCCACATCAAAACCTGCTGCAAACTGTGTGCCACGTTGCGTGGCATCGTTTGTCCCGGCAACTGCACCAACTTCAGTCAATCCTATGGCGCCGACTGGAGAAAAAAGTCCGGGTGTCACGATTTTGCCGTTGGCATCGAAGATTTCGGTGCCGGGCGGAATTGCGACATTGGTGCCAACCATCGTAATAAGCCCATCTTCAATCAATACAGTGGCGTTCTCGATCGTGCCGTCCCGCCCAACGGTGTGAACGGTGCCGTCAGTAATTGCGATGCTCTGGGCGAACGTGCCATTGGCGAGGAATAGAAGGGCAGTGAAACGGATCAGTGTCTTCATTCGGTACCTCCATGTTGGGCTGAGGTGCCTAGCGTAAAGTCGGTGACCGGATTGGTGGCAGCATTGCTTCGGTCATAGGCGAGCGCGCCGTCAATGTATACCTGTTGCGCCTGGGCATAAACGCTGAATGGATTGCGATTCCAGACCGTTACGTCAGCCATCTTGCCAACTTCGAGTGTGCCGACGTGGTCCGCAATACCCAGTGCTTTGGCCGCATTCGCCGTAAACCAGCGTATGGCGCGTTCGGGCGGGATATCGATGCCTGCTTTCGCTGCGGCACCAATGACCTTGGCGGACTCCTGGTTCAGCCTCTGGATACCGATGTCATCGTCAGAATGCATCACCGTGCAGGCATCGGCCTGATCCAGTATGGCGGCATTCTCCCGGATGCCATCGAAGGCTTCCATCTTGAAGCCGTACCAGTCTGCCCAGATTGCGGCGCAGGTACCATTTTCGCGCAACAGGTCTGCAATCTTGTATGCCTCGACAGCATGATGAAAGGCGGTGACTTTGTAGCCAAATTCTTGCGCGATCTCGAGCATGACCGACATCTCGTCAGCTCGATAGCAGTGGTTATGGACAAGGATGTCGCCCGTGAGCACGCCAGCCAGAGTTTCGAGCTGCAGGTCGCGTGTCGGTGCCTCTCCCTGTCCACCTTTAGCTGCTTCCGACTTCTTCAAATAGTCGGCTGCCGCTATCCATGCAGATCGATAGCCGGCGACGTTTCCCATCCGCGTCGACGGGGCTGA
>JAQWSV010000135.1 GCA_029243005.1 Woeseiaceae bacterium | reverse complement strand
CGCCACCATGATGAAGGCGCCGGTTGCAGAGATTAACTGGCAGCTGATCAGGACAAGGAGATTACGAAGCTGCATCGGCGATCCACGGCTGCAAAGCAGCATATTCTCACATATTCTGAAAGCCGAGCCGACCCATGTTGACAATTAATGAAACCATTATCATTCCGGAAGCCGAGATTCAGTGCACGGCCGTTCGTTCTCGGGGGGCCGGTGGTCAGAATGTCAACAAAGTCTCATCTGCAATACACCTGAGATTCGATATCGCGGAGTCCCGTGCACTACCCGACGACGTGCGCCTGCGATTACTGGCGCTCAACGACCAGCGCATTACGGATGACGGGATCGTCAACATCAAGGCGCAAAACTCGCGCTCACAGGAACAGAACCGCGCCAACGCACTGGAACGCTTGCGTGAGTTGATTCTAAAGGCCTGTACTGTGCCGAAAATAAGAAAGAAGACCCGCCCCGGTAAACAGGCCAAGGAAAAACGGCTTGCAGACAAGGCGCATCGCGCACAAGTCAAACAGTCGCGCAGTAAAGTGACGGACGATTAATTGGGGCGGCCTTCCGGGCAGACAAGACGATCGTTGATCCAGGCCCAGCCGGTTCGGATTGGGGCCTGCTCAGTACGCAGAACTAAGCTCTATTTCAAGACAGTAAAGGCCTAAGGCACCAGAACAATTCGAACAGCCTTCTGTAATTAGCAGCCGCGCGATCTACCCTTTCTATTGCCAAACATTTCTGGTCCGCGGCAGAACGCCTGATCCCTCTTTCGGGCATGGACAACAGCAACGGCTGTACCTTAAATTAAACTACCTGTTACCAACCGGAGTGTCCGATGCGGAAGATGTCCCTGTTTTTATCCCTGTATGTCAGCCTGCTCGCAGGCAGTGCGTTCGCGCAGGATCCCAAATCGGGGCTGGCGGCGAGCTTTGCCGCCGTTGAACCGAAAGTCATCGCATGGCGTCACGACATTCATCAACATCCGGAGCTGTCCAATCGGGAATTTCGCACCGCCCGTATCGTGGCGGAACACATGCGCAACTTAGGCTTTGACAATATCAGAACCGGTGTAGCGCATACGGGTGTTGTCGGCACCTTGGTGGGCGGCAAACCGGGACCTGTCATAGCACTGCGCGCGGATATGGATGGCCTACCGGTTCTCGAGCAGACAGGCGCTCCGTTTGCCTCCGCCGCACGTGGCGAATACAACGGTCAGGACGTGCCGGTCATGCATGCCTGCGGCCACGACACGCATGTAGCAATGCTAATGGGCGCCGCAGAAGTGTTGGCGCTAAACAGAGACCAAATCCCCGGTACGGTCAAATTCATCTTCCAGCCCGCAGAAGAAGGCCCGCCTCCGGGCGAAGATGGCGGCGCGATCATGATGATTGCGGAAGGCGTGCTCGATGGCTCCGACGCACCTGAGGCCATTCTGGGGCTTCATGCCTGGCCCGGAGACTCGGGCACCCTGATGTACCGGTCCGGTGGCTTCATGGCCGCAGCAGATGGCCTCCAGATCAACATAACGGGTGTGCAAACGCACGGCTCATCACCCTGGCTCGGCGTGGACCCGATTTATGTAGCTGCCCAGATAACAACCGCAATCCAGGGTATTCCGTCTCGGCACCTCGATATCACGAACAGCCCAGCTGTCATTACGATAGGCAGCATCCACGGCGGCGTACGAGGGAACATCATTCCGGACAAGGTCGAGATGTCCGGGACCATCCGGACCTTTGATGGCGGCATTCGGGAAACACTGCACGCAAAACTTAGGAGCACCGTTCATGCCATCGCTGAGGCCAACGGAGCCACTGCAGAAGTCATTATCGAAGGCTATGCGCCGGTTACTGGCAATCACCCGACTCTGCTACGGCAGATGATGCCCACGCTGGAATGGGCGGCGGGTACCGAGAATGTCCACGAAAGTGCGCTGATCACCGGCGCTGAGGACTTCTCGTTTTTCCAGGAGCGCATTCCTGGGCTTTTCCTGATGCTGGGAATAAATGATCCGGATGTTCCGCGGTCGGAACGACCATCCAATCATTCGCCGTTCTTCATTGCCGAGGACAGTGCGCTGATGACCGGGGTTCGCACCCTGGTGGGTTTTGCCCTGGACTATGCGGCTGCGGCGGGCGATTGATACAAAGACCTGCGTCACCTGAGTCGCTACGGTTGCCCCAGAGATACACCTTTCGGAGACCGGCTGGTTGCCGAAACACACCGCGGTTTTTTCCAGTAAATCGCATCGAGCGTCTCAGCGCCTGAGTAAAACCCTTGTTCAGCGCCGTTCTGTGATCGTCAACTTGGCGTCATTCATTGCCTTTAGGGCCACCGCCGGGTCATCGTCTTGCACGGACATAGATACCAGGCTGGACTCCCCATTGAGGACCATCAGATACGGGCGCCAGCGCTTCTCGCCCGTGCGGCGGTAATGTCCGGAGACCTCCCATCCATCGTCGAGCGGGTAAATGTAGACCTTGCCGGCCTCCCGCACACGATTGAGTGGATCTGATAACTCGAGCGAGGCGCCATTGGACACCACGGACTCCAGGATCAGGCGCGATTCACGGACAACAGCCTCCTCAATCGCCCGTTTTTCTGCTCGTTCCGGATTGGAGATCCATTGATATGACAAGAATGAGACCAGCAGCCCAACGCCGAAGGCGAAAACGAGACTCATGATGCGATGATTGACGACCATTCAGGGTATTCCAACGAGTTTGTTTGCGGGTTAAGGCGCCATTACAGGTCCGCCTTACAGTATTCAATGTCACCCGCCGTGTTTTCCGCCTTTTGCAAATTATCCATTGACTGAAGAATATTTCCTTCACCTAATTCGTCATGCGAGGACCAGGGGGTCGGCTACGCCCGCTTCTTCAAAACCCTTCGCGCGGAGCCTGCAAGCAGGGCATTCGTTGCAAGGAGGTCGTTCGCCCTGATAACAGGTATGCGTCAGGGCCATAGCATCCAGTGCGCCGAGAGATTCTGCAAGGAGAACGGTCTCCTTTTTCGACAAATTCATAAGGGGCGTGTGAATGGTGAATTCCTGATCCATTCCAAGCGAAAGCGCATGGCAAAGGGCGTCGATCGTCTCGCGCCGGCAGTCCGGATAGCCGCTGTAATCGGTTTGCGCAACGCCGGTAACCAGGTGTTGAATTTTGCGCGGCCAGGCCCAGGCCGCGACGTAAGTAAGAAAGATCAGGTTGCGGCCTGGAACAAACGTCGTCGGCAAATCGCTGTTTCGTCCCTCAGCAACTATCAGCTCGGCATCGACCAGCGCGTTACCACCAATTGCCGAAAACGTATCGATCGGCAAAAGTATGTTGGGCACACCCGCAGCCTCGGCAACCCGGGTCGCACATTCCAGTTCGACACGATGCCGTTGGCCATAGTCAAAAGTCACCGTGAATACGTTCTCTGACCCGAACTTCTGAATCGCCCACCACAGAGCGGTCGTAGAGTCCTGGCCGCCCGAAAGTACAACCGCCGCCCGGTCCACCATTTATTGCCACTCCAAGGCATCCGCCGATGTCATCTTAATAATTTGTTGTCGTGAGAGTCCCATGACTATTTGAACAGGTCCTTGGCATCTTGTAGTTGCGCGTCCTGTGATGGCTTCTCCGTCACTTCATCCCCAAACAAAGCAGCAAGTGCATATTTTGCGTCTGTAGCCTCGCCACCGCTCACCGGGTCGAATGCGTTTTCAGAAGGTTCATACCAATCACAAAAGTTGACCTTCTCTTTTTCATGCGGCGGCTCTGCATCGTCTTCGAGGCATTGCTTAGCAACTGCCGGGTCGTAGAACCGGCACATTCTGCAGACATGCAAAGGGATACTGCACTCCGGGCACTCATCGCGTCTCCCAAATGGCAGACTCAGGGCCCCAAGCAAAATACCGCAGCGGAAACATACGATGTCATGCGTCATGTGCTCGGCACCCCCTCGAATCGAATGCGCGATTATAAACGGAACAGCGGCGCATAAGGCACCACCCCCTATACTCTAAAAAACATTAAGAAATATCGATAGTCCTTTGTTTTACCGTGTTAAAAACAAAAATGTACAGGTGGATTTCCTCAAGTGTCCGAAACGGCATTTTGGCGTCTGCTAGGGAACAGATCTGCACTTAAGGCTACAGTGACATTTCTGCAGCGACCCTCAGAAAGGGGTGCAGATCGTGTTGGGTCGGGTTCGCGACGGACTAAATGGCCT
>JAQWSV010000155.1 GCA_029243005.1 Woeseiaceae bacterium | reverse complement strand
CCGGTCCGAAACGATCAGCATATTGGAGCCGGGATGCGCGGCGAGATGACCGTACTGCGGGATAAGCGGGCGCAGGATCGGTACAAGTTGGGCGGCACCGACATTTTGCACCTGGATGACCTGGGTCACGATGTCATCGGCAGCAGCACCGTTTGTGGTCAACAATCCGGCATACTGGCGTGCCGTTGCGTCGGGCACGATTTTAACGATATTGCCGGTAGTCATTGCGACATAGCCGTTGACCTGCAAAATCGACAGGAAGGCTTCATAGAAAGCGTCCGGCGACATTGGCGTGGATGACAGCATCGTCACTTTGGCCGTAATGCGCGGATCAACGATGAAATTACGTCCGGTTACCTCGCCGACGGCCTCGATGATTTGCCGAATATCAGCGTCACGATAGTTAGGTGTGATGGTCAGTTCCTGCGCCTTAGCTAGCGGCAGCACAAAAAGCAAAAGAATCGATGCCAGCGTAAGGCGTCGCATGTGGGTTGCTTGTTGAATGTGCACAGGTTCGGAATCCTTCATTGACTGTTATCGAGTTCGAGCTGGCTGGTACGCAGCACCAGTGTCTCCGGCTGGCCATTTCGTTCGACTGTGACGGAAACTTGATCCTTGTCGCCCAGGCTCTGAAAAATCTGTGTTGCTTGTTGCGGATTGGTGAGCGCAGCACCGTCGATGCCCTTGATCAGGTCGCCGGGGCGTAAACCCAATGAGGCAAACTGATTGCGATCTCGTCCCGGGTACACCCGATAACCCTCCATCTGGCCAGAGACGTAGTAGGGCGTCGGGCGAATGACGTCTGCCAGCTTGGTTACGTTCTGGGTGACGACATTCTGAATACTTTGCGAATTGGCTGTTGCGGTCCTTCTGACGGTGGTCGTATTGCGGCGAATAGCAGCGATTCCGGGGGGGGACGCCTTCGGAAGCTTCAACACCTCGAGAATGCCGCCGCGATTCAAAACCACGCGATCTGCATAGATGACATGCAAGGTGGTTCCCGGTGCGACTGTGTCGTGAACCAGGTAGATTTTTTCCTCGTTTCCAGCATCGGCAATGATCGCGATCGATGAGTCCTGGTGGTCTGATGCGATCGTGCCTTTTAGCGACAGGTTCAGGCGGGTCTCGGCGAGGTTTTCGATGTTTTCCTGCGGCGGCGCGATTACTTCCTCGGGGTCGGCCTCGCCGAAAAGATGCCCGTTTGCGATGTTCTGTACGTTGACGGCTGTAGCTGTCGGTGCCGTGCGGCTGATCTGCACGGGCGGCGCGATAACCTGGTCGCCGGTCTCCGAACCCGGCATCAGCATCCAGATGAGCTGGGCGAGCTGCCACGCGATACCTATGACCAGCATTAATGCGACCCAACGGGGCAGAATTTTATTCATGGCCGATAGCACGCGCTCGGCATCGAGGCCGCTGAAATCTGACCATTTCGCGTCGATTTTCATTTCCGGTAGACCCTCGCGTACGTTGCCCACCCGGGTCCAAGCAAACCCGGAACATACACATTTAAACGCCCGAAACCGATAATAAGGTCTTAGGACCGCCCACAACAAGTAAAAACCCAAAAAAAACCTATAGTTGGCAGACAGATACCGGATTTTTCTCCCCATCGGATTAACCGTTCGGGTAGGGCGGCCGATTAAACCTGATTTTGTCCCACGGAGGACTTTAGTTTGGCGGCAACTGCCCATATATAATAGCGCTTCCAATTTATGCAATCGCACCGGAATATTTGTCGAATACACTATGTCCGAACGGAATCCAGAAACCCCGGGCTTTGATGACTTGGACCTCGTTGTCAAGGAGGCAGAGCCCAAGGTCAAGCGGCCGCCCATGTACCGGGTCATGCTGATCAACGATGATTACACGCCGATGGAATTCGTCGTGGAGGTGCTTGAGACGGTATTCGGCATGGAGCGAAGTAAGGCGACGCGCGTTATGCTCGAGGTGCATACTCAGGGCAAGGGAATCTGTGGCGTTTTCAGCTATGAAATCGCCGAAACCAAAGTGGCCCAGGTCACGGGCATCGCACAACAGCAGCAACACCCGCTGTTGTGTACGATGGAAGAATCGTAAACGGAGCGCGATTCGATGCTTTCCAGTGAACTCGAAATCTGCCTGAACGAAGCGTTTCAGAACGCGCGTGAACGACGTCATGAGTTCATGACGGTGGAGCACCTGTTGCTCGCGCTTCTGGACATTCCGAAGGTGCACGAAATCCTCAAGTCATGTGACTCGGATATTGGACAGCTTCGTAGACAACTCATTGAATTTATTGATGAGGCTACGCCATTGATGCCCATTGACGACGAAGGTGATGTACAGCCGACGCTGGGTTTCCAGCGTGTCCTGCAGCGTGCTGTTTACCACGTGCAGTCGAGTGGCAAGAAGGAAGTGACCGGGGCCAACGTCTTAGTCGCAATTTTTAGTGAGAAACAATCCCAGGCCGTTTATTTCCTCGGCATGCAGGACATCACTAGGCTGGACATTGTCAACTACATCTCGCATGGCATGCCGCAGGTATCAGGCGATGGTGGTGACGAAGTACAAGACCCAACGGGCGACACCGAAGGCGAGTCTGATGTGTCGGCGCTTGACAAATATGCAACGAATCTCAATCAGTGTGCAGTGGAAGGCAAGATCGATCCGCTGATCGGCCGCGACATTGAGATTGAACGCACAGTACAGATTCTGTGCCGTCGTCGAAAAAACAATCCGCTCTATGTGGGCGAAGCAGGTGTCGGCAAGACGGCGCTGGCCGAAGGATTGGCGCGGATGATCACGGAAGAGCGCGTTCCTGAGGTGCTCCGCGACGCGACCATCTATTCCCTTGACATGGGCACCCTGATCGCGGGAACGAAGTATCGCGGCGACTTTGAGAAACGCCTGAAAGCGGTAATCCGCGAGGTGCGTGAAGATCCAGGTGCAATCCTTTTTATTGATGAAATTCATACAGTCATCGGCGCCGGTGCGGCATCTGGTGGGGTGATGGATGCCTCGAACCTGATCAAGCCAGTCCTAGCCAATGGTGAGATCCGCTGCATTGGTTCGACCACTTATGCGGAATACCGGGGGGTCTTCGAGAAAGATCATGCACTAGCGCGACGGTTTCAGAAGATCGACGTGCCCGAACCGAGCCTCGAGGAGACTGTCGATATTCTCCGTGGACTGAAGACCCGTTTCGAGGAGCATCACTCCGTCACCTATGACGTCGAGGCATTGGAAGCAGCAGCGGAACTTGCCGCCAAGCACATCAACGACCGACGATTGCCGGACAAAGCGATCGATGTTATCGACGAGGCCGGGGCAAATCTGCGTCTCCAGCCGGTCGAAATCCGGGGCGACCGCGTGACAGTAGAGATGGTCGAAAACGTCGTTGCCAAGATGGCGCGAATTCCGCCGAAGAGTGTCTCTGCATCCGATAAGGATGCACTTCAGACCCTGGAGCGTGACCTGAAGCTGACAATCTTTGGCCAGGATAGGGCCATTACAGCGCTCAGTTCGGCCATCAAAATGTCCCGATCAGGACTTAATGAAGACGAGAAGCCGGTTGGCTCATTCTTGTTCGCCGGGCCGACGGGCGTCGGCAAGACCGAGGTGACGCGCCAGCTGGCCATGGTCATGGGCGTTGAACTGATCCGCTTCGACATGTCCGAATACATGGAGCGGCATACCGTGTCGCGTCTGATTGGCGCACCACCTGGATACGTCGGATTCGACCAAGGTGGCCTGCTTACCGAGGCGGTAACCAAGCATCCGCATGCGGTCGTGCTGTTGGATGAAATCGAGAAGGCGCACCCGGAAGTGTTCAACCTGCTGTTGCAGGTGATGGACCACGGTACCCTGACCGATAACAATGGTCGCAAAGCCGATTTCCGCAACGTTGTGCTGGTCATGACCACGAATGCGGGCGCGCAGGAAATGAGCCGGGCTTCAATCGGTTTCACACAGCAGGACCACAGCAGTGATGGCATGGCGATCATCAAGAAGCAGTTTTCGCCGGAGTTCCGCAATCGCCTGGATACCATTATTCAGTTTGCGCCGCTTGACGGGCACTCGATCAATCGAGTTGTCGATAAACTAGTTGTTGAGCTGGAAGGCAAGCTCGACAGCAACGGTGTCACGCTGGAGCTGGATGACGCGGCGCGCAACTGGATCGCAGCGCGCGGCTACGATCCGAAGATGGGCGCAAGGCCAATGTCACGCATTATTCAGGAACACATCAAGCGGCCATTGGCGGAAGAACTGTTATTCGGTAGTCTCGCCGAGGGCGGCCACGTCAGAATAACAGTGGGAGAGGACAGTACGCTGGTCTTGAATGCCGAACCGGTGACCAAAGAGCTGGCCCACCTGCCCAAAGACTAGTCTCGAGGATTCACCCGCCCGATACCATACTAATCAAGCGCTCCCGATCCAGGACAAATCCTGCCCTAGCGCAAGGAATGTCAGTGGAGGTGCATGAGCGCGGCGAGTCGGCTCTCAATCCACATCCTACTGCGGGATCGGTTAGGTGCGGCCGCGATAGATGATGCGGCCTTTACTCAGATCATACGGAGTCAGTTCCACCGTTACGGAGTCACCTGTTAGGATCCGGATGTAGTTTTTGCGCATCTTGCCGGAGATATGTGCTATCACGACGTGACCGTTTTCCAATTCGACGCGAAAAGTCGTATTGGGTAGCGTTTCGGTCACAACGCCTTCCATCTGCAGGGCTTCTTCTTTAGCCAATGTCCCTAGTGCTCCGGCTCTTTAGAGGTGCCGAATTGTGCAGAAACAAGGCGCTGAATGCAATGGATAGCGCGGGAATCAGCGCTGGAACAGGCAGATATCGGATCTTTCTTCCGGCCAATTGGCGAATGGATTCAGCGTGCCACATGAGCGCTGCAGCTCATTGGAAAAGCGAGATCTCGAGATCATTTCTGCACCCATGCTGCGTAGATGTGGCGACTCGACTTGGCAGTCCAGTAAGCGAATGTTGTTATCGAGCAACACTGAGGTCAAGGCGATCAGTGCGGCTTTTGAGCCATTGGTCTCGGCGCTGAACATGGATTCGCCGAAAAATATTTTGCCGATAGCCAGACCGTAAAGCCCGCCGACCAGTCGCTCGCCACGCCATACCTCTGTGGAATACGCCCAGCCGCCCTTGTGTAAACGCAGACATGCATCGCGCATTTCGGCCGTAATCCAGGTGCCATCCTGCCCACGGCGGTCTTCCGCACAAGCGTCGATTACCGATTTGAAGGCTTGATTGAAACTGACTTCGAGCGCGCTGTTTCGGAGTGATCGCTTTAGTCTGCGCGAGACATGTAATCGATCCGGATAAATAACGCAGCGTGGATTGGGCGACCACCAGAGAATCGGTTGCCCGTCGCTGTACCAGGGAAAGATGCCGTGTGAGTAAGCACTCAACAGTCGTGCGGTCGATAGGTCGCCACCCGCTGCGAGCAATCCGTCAGGCACATCGAACGCTTGTTCGACGTCGGGAAAAGAATCCGGCGGATCATCCGCGCTTATCCAGCTGATTTGCGGCGATCTCAAGGGATCTGCTCGCGCTTGTAAGGGCTGTGGGCGTTGACGGTATCGACATAGTGATCGATGTGCCGTCCTTCCTCCTGAAGGTACCGCCCAACCGCAGAGAAAAACTCAGGGCGTTTGAGCCAGTGTGCTGACCACGTATTCACGGGCACAAATCCTCTGCTGATCTTGTGTTCCCCCTGCGTACCGGGTTCGAACCGCTGTCTTTTTTGTGCAATGCAATGGTCGATGCCCTGGTAGTAACAAGTTTCGAAATGCAGCGAATTGTAGTGCGCGTCGGCGCCCCAGTATCGGCCATAAAGCGCATCGTCAATGTCGTAAAAGACGGCAGCGGCAATGGGCAGGCGGTTCTTTTCTGCGAGGACGAGTAAAATGTTATCCGGCATGCGTTCGGAAACTTCCTCGAAAAATTCCAAACTGAAGTAGGGTAGTGATCCGCGTCGCAGAAATGTGATGCTGATTAATTCATAGACATCCTTCCATACCGCCGCATCGGTTTCGCCGCCCCTAAGGTGTCTGAATCGTATGCCCTGTTCGGTGACACGCCGCCGCTCCCGGCGGACCTTCTTGCGCTTCGCCGAGCTGAAAGTCGAGATAAAATCATCGAAATCTCGATAATCGTGGTTATGCCAATGAAACTGGCAATCCTTGCGAATTTTGAAGCCGGCGGACTCGAGTGTTTCTACTTCCGAATCCTCAGGAAACAGGATGTGCAAGGACGAGCAACCGGTGTCGACCATCAGAGTTTTCGCCTCGTCGAGCAATCGCGCCTTCTGATCTTCATTGGTCGCCAGTAATCGCCGGCTGGCGGCGGGCGTAAACGGTACAGCCGATATCAGCTTCGGGTAATAATCGAAGCCAGCCTTTTCATAGGCTTGTGCCCAGCTCCAGTCGAATACGAATTCGCCCCAGGAATGTGTCTTTTCGTACAGCGGCAACGCAGCGACCAGCTTATCCTTGTCGTAGAGGCCAACGTGGCGGGGCGTCCAGCCTGACTCGACTGACGCGCTGCCGGACCGCTCGGCCGCGAGCAGGAATTCGTGGCTGAGGAAAGGGTAGCTAAGCCCAGCAAGGGAATTCCACGCCTGCGTGTCGAAATCTCCGATGCTGTCGGCGATTTTAGCTTGCATGGACTCTGGAGTCCGTCATGCCGCAGCGTCGTTGCTTTCCTTTCCGGCCGCTTCGGAGTCCAGGTATTTTTCGGCATCCAGTGCCGCCATACAGCCGGCCCCGGCGGACGTTATCGCCTGGCGATAAACTTGGTCTGCGACGTCGCCGGCCGCAAAAACGCCGGGCACACTGGTCGCCGTTGCATCACCCGACAGACCGGTCTTGACGACGATATAGCCATTCTTCATGTCCAGCTGGCCGTCGAAAAGGGCTGTATTCGGGCTATGACCGATCGCGATGAATACACCTTCGAGGTCTAGGTCCGTCGTCCGGGCCTCATCCAACGTGCTGCGGATGCGAAGTCCTGTAACGCCGGCATCGTCACCCAGGACTTCGTCGACAACACTGTCCCAGCGAATATCAACATTGCCGTCTTTCGCTTTCTGGAACATATGATCCTGAAGGATCTTTTCGGCACGCAATGCATCACGCCGGTGGACGAGCGTGACTTTTGAGGCGATGTTGCTGAGATACAGTGCCTCTTCGACGGCGGTATTACCGCCACCGACGACGGCAACTTCCTTGCTGCGGTAGAAAAATCCGTCGCAGGTTGCACAGGCGGACACACCGCGACCTTTGTACGTTTCTTCGGAGGGCAGCCCTAGGTACATGGCGGTAGCCCCGGTCGCGATGATCAGCGCATCGCAGGTATAGGTTCCGTAGTCGCCGATCAACGTGAAGGGCCGTGATGAGACATCAGCGGCGTGAATGTGGTCGTTGACCACTTCAACGTCATATCGCTCAACATGCTTCAACATGCGATTCATCAACTCGGGGCCTTGCAGCCCTTCTGCATCACCGGGCCAGTTGTCCACGTCCGTCGTGGTCATCAGCTGACCGCCTTGTTCTACGCCCGAAATTATCACTGGCTCCAGATTGGCGCGCGCCGCATAGACGCCGGCCGAGTAGCCCGCAGGCCCAGAGCCGAGTATAAGAACGCGGCAATGTTTTGAATCGCTCATGTATAATTTGCCTTAACAGTTTTTCCGTAAATGAACTTCGCCGGGCAGGCCAATTGAGTTCACAGGTTCAAGCCAAGGAAATGCGACCATTAGGTTGGCATTCAAGGCCTGGACAAGTGCTATCAAGCGGACGCCGGCAAGCAAGTGTAGGGAAAAATTGTGACACCCGTAAAGGGTCGATTGAGTTTCGGCGTTGATTCTATTGGGGCAGCGTAAGCGGTCCGACGACTGCAGGGATAATAAACCTGCGGGGGGTCGCCTGTGGTCTCAAATTGACAATACTTCACCTTAGGTGATGTATTAGAATCAGTGAGTTAAAACGAATTTATCTTAGACTACTTTAATATGGCCAGAGCCAGGCAATCGCAAAAGCCGTCGTCGAAGTTATCGGACCAAGTCGCTAGAACAGTTCGCGAGGGTGCCCTTTGGGTGTTCATCGCCTTTTCGCTGATCCTTTGGTTCGCTTTGTTTACCTACGATCCGGCGGATCCGGGCTTCAGTCAGTCCGGTAGCAGTGCCGAGATCAACAACGGTGTCGGACGTATCGGTGCGCTGATGGCGGACCTTCTTTTTAACCTGTTCGGGCGCCCTGCGTACCTGTTCACGGTGATGGTATTTTATTTCGGCTGGATGATCTTTCGGGAGCACAAGGCCCGCGAAACCTTCACCCGCGCCGATTTTACGTTACGTTTTATTGGTTTCCTAGTGGTTCTGTTGACTAGCTGTGGTCTCGCAACCCTGCATTTTTCATCCGTGGACTTTAACGAAACGGCAGGCGGAATCGTGGGGCAAATAGTGGGGGCGAACCTCGCGGCGCTCATGAAGCTGCTAGGGGCAAGTGTCTTTTTGTTCTTCCTTTGGGTCGCCGCTATCTCCGTGTTTCTTGGCATCTCCTGGCTTACGGTTATGGATCGCCTGGGACACTGGTGCCTCGTCGGCTACGAGAAAGTGCAGGTCAAGCTCGGTGAGCTCCGCGACAAGGCGGAGGGCAAACGACAGCTTGCGCTGCGCCAGGACGTCTTCGCGAAGGAAAAAAAGCGTACGGAGGGGCGCACGCCGCCCAAAATCGAGCCGACGATGGCGCTACTGGAGCCCAGTGCCCGTGCGGAAAAGGAACGCCAGGTACCCTTGTTCGATCCACCATCGGCGGGCGAATTGCCGCCTCTGTCCCTGCTGGACGATCCGGTGCCGAGCACGAGCGGGTACTCCGAGGAATCGCTCGAAGCCATGTCACGACTGGTCGAACTGAAGTTGCGTGATTTCGGTATCGAGGTCGAAGTGGTTTCGGTATCACCCGGTCCAATTATTACGCGTTTTGAGCTGGATCCCGCCCCGGGTGTGAAAGTCAGCCAGATCGTGAACCTGGCTAAAGATCTTGCGCGATCCCTGTCCGTCGTGAGCGTTCGTGTGGTGGAGGTCATCCCAGGCAAGTCGTTTATCGGCCTAGAGATTCCCAACGAGAATCGTGAGTTGGTTACGCTCGGCGAAATTCTGAAGAGCAAAGCCTACGACGAGCTGGCGTCGCCGCTCACGCTTGCGCTTGGTAAGGATATTTCCGGTAATTCGGTCGTTGCCGACCTGTCGAGAATGCCGCATTTGTTGATTGCCGGTACGACGGGGTCCGGCAAGTCTGTGGCAATCAACGCGATGGTACTGAGCCTGCTTTACAAGGCACAGCCAGAGCATGTTCGCCTGATTATGGTTGACCCGAAAATGCTGGAGCTATCGGTTTACGAAGGTATTCCGCATTTGCTGACGCCAGTGGTCACCGATATGAAGGAAGCCGCGAATGCGCTGCGCTGGTGTGTCGGCGAAATGGATCGACGTTATCGCCTGATGGCGGCGCTCGGTGTGCGGAACATTGGCGGCTACAACCGCAAAGTGAAAGACGCGATCGCTGCGGGTGAACCCATACTGGACCCGACCTGGAAACCGCCGGAGCTCGAGGATCCGGAAAAATCGGTTG
>JAQWSV010000099.1 GCA_029243005.1 Woeseiaceae bacterium | reverse complement strand
CAAGTGTAGTCGCCCTCGATAGCCATCAGCAAGATCAGCACAAGGAGGATTACAGGCGGCCCAAGAATCGCCAGTTTCAGCGACAGGCGTTCCCAGCCCATATGCATGAAAATCCACACGATACCGCCAGCCTTGAGCATCATCAGTGTCAGAATTGCGGTCGTACGCAACGGTCCGTCATCCCAGAAGTCCGTCCAGTAAGAGATGCCACTCAATACGAACAGGGCGACCCACATGACCCAGTAGACCTTGAGTGGATGTTGTTGTCCTTCATCAGCTGCCATGTGCCTAGCGCTCCCTTACCAAAGATAGAAAAGTGCGAAAATGAAGACCCAGACAAGGTCAACAAAATGCCAGTACAGGCCGGCAATCTCGACAATCTCATAATTACCGCCACGCTTCTCATAGAAACCGTTCCGTACCCGGAAGGCGATGACGAGTAGGTAAATCACACCCGCGGATACGTGCATACCGTGGAAGCCGGTGATCATGAAGAAGGCTGAACCGAATTGCGGCGCACCGAACGGGTTCTCCCAGGGACGGACACCTTCCATGATGAGTTTCGTCCATTCGAAGGCCTGCATGCCCACGAACGAGGCACCGAGCACGGCCGTCGCAAACATCAGCCAGAATGTCTTTTTGCGGTCCTTGCGATAACCGTAATTAACCGCGAGTGCCATGGTACCCGACGAGGTAATCAGGATGAATGTCATGATCGCGATCAGCAAGAGCGGCACGCTGACGCCAAACACCGTCAGGCCGAACACCTCACTGGGATTTGGCCAGGGAATGGTGGTCGACATGCGCACTTTCATGTACGACACGAGGAAGCAACTAAAAATAAACGTATCCGACAGGAGGAAGATCCACATCATGGCCTTGCCCCAGGGCACGTGGAATGACTGCCTGTCGGCAGAGAAGTCGGTTACGACCCCCTTACCCCCGGTTGGCAGTGCATCTGCTGCAGCGTCTGACATATATCGCTTTCCTTCTTAGGTTGATAACAGCATACCGAACAGCACGATCCAGACCAGCAACAGGAAGTGCCAGTAAACCGTGCAAAGTTCGATGCTAAGCCTGACGCTGTCTGCATCAGCGCCCGTCCATACTTTCATTGTTGATCGCGCCCACACCCATAGGCCACCGAACATGTGCAGACCATGCACAGCGGTCAACATGTAAAAGAACGCATTCGCAATATTGCTGTCTAGGTGATAACCGGCCGCACTCATCTGTTGCCACGCCACCAGTTGTCCCAGCAGGAACAGAATGGTCAGGCCACCAGAGATCGCAAGCCCCAGCTTCAACTTGCTGGTCTCGCCACTGACCGCCGCATTGCGGGTCAGGTGATACGCAACACTGGCGAGAATCAGGATCGCCGTGTTGGCCCACAAAAGCATGGGTTCAGCGACCGGACGCCAGTCAGGCTCGTCCATACGAATGGTGTAGGCACTGATGAACAGCGCGAAGACCGACGTCGCTACGGCAAGGAAGGTCGTCAGCGCCACCGCCTTGTTATTGGTGTTCATCGACGTACCCGACACTTCATCGTCTGTGGGCGCAGATACCCACGGCTGCGTATTGAACGTCTGCCGCAACAACCACGTAATGACCGTGGCCATGATGATGCCGAGGAAGATGAGCGTGATGTACATCTAGGTGTCGGTCCCGTGATCGCGCCCGACCGGTACTTCGCTGGCCGGCACTGTCTGCGGCGTGTAGTCCTCGGGCGCACCCGGCACGCTGTAGTCGTAGGCCCAGCGATGGACCTCAGGCAGCGAGTGACCCCAGTTGCCATGCTTCGGCGGCGTGTCCGGTGTGAGCCATTCGAGCGATGTCGCTTTCCACGGGTTCGGACCTGATTTTTCACCCTTCTTCAGACTGACGATGATGTTGTACAGGAAGAGCAGCTGCGTCGCCGCAATGATGAGTGCAGAAATCGTCATGCTCGAATTCAGCGTTATGGCGGAGTCCGGCATAAACGCCGTATCGCCCATCGCAAAGTAGCGTCGTGGTACGCCCAGGAACCCGATGTAGTGCATCGGCAGATACAGCGAGTAGGTGCCGAGGAACGTCAGCCAGAAATGCCATTTCGCGAGGGTCTCGTTATACATGCGACCCGTCATCTTCGGGTACCAGTGATAGATCGCACCAAATACCACCAGTACCGGCGACACACCCATCACCATGTGGAAATGCGCCACAACGAAGTAGGTGTCCGACAATGGCAGGTCAATCGTTACGTTACCCAGGAACAGGCCGGTCAGGCCACCATGTGTAAACGTAAAGATGAAGCCAATCGCAAACAGCATCGGTGCACGCAGGTGAATATTACCCTGCCACAGGGTGAGCACCCAGTTGTAAACCTTGAGTGCTGTTGGCACCGCGATGATGAGTGTGGTCGTCGCAAAGAAGAAGCCGAAGTACGGGTTCATGCCGCTAACATACATATGGTGTGCCCAGACGATGAAGCTGAGTCCACCAATCGCAAGAATGGCCCAGACCATCATTCGGTAGCCGAAGATATTCTTCCGCGCATGTGTAGAAAGCAGATCAGACACCAAGCCAAATGCAGGCAGGGCAACGATGTATACCTCAGGATGACCGAAGAACCAGAACAGGTGTTGGAACAGAACCGGGCTGCCGCCGTCGTAGCTCGCCAGTTCGCCAGCCTGCAATACAGCTGGCATGAAGAAGCTCGTGCCCAGCGTCTTGTCTAAGAGCATCATGATGGACGCGACCAACAGTGCAGGGAATGCCAGAAGGCCGAGAATCGTAGCGACGAAAATGCCCCAGATCGATAGCGGCATACGCATCAGCGTCATGCCTTTACAACGCGCTTGCAGAACGGTCGTAACGTAGTTCAGTCCACCCATCGTGAACGCCACGATGAACACCGCCAGCGACAGGAGCATGAGGATGATCCCCAGATCGACGCCCGGTGTGCCGGGCGCGATCGCTTGCGGTGGATACAAGGTCCAGCCAGCTCCGGTCGCGCCGCCAGGAACGAAGAAGCTGACGACGAGGATGATCACCGAAAGCGCGTAGACCCAGACACTCAGCATGTTCATGAAGGGAAATACCATGTCGCGGGAGCCAAGCTGCAGCGGAATCAGGTAGTTACCGAATCCGCCGAGGAACAGTGCGGTCAGCAGGTAAATCACCATAATCATGCCGTGTAGGGTCACGAACTGGTAGTAGTTCTCGGGGTTGATGAACTCAAAGGTGTCTGGGAAGCCGAGCTGCAAGCGGAATGCGCTCGACAGCAACATGCCGACCAGGCCAATCAGAATGGCAAGCCCGCCATACTGGATTGCAATGACCTTATGGTCCTGGCT
>JAQWSV010000090.1 GCA_029243005.1 Woeseiaceae bacterium | reverse complement strand
TACGAACGGTAAAAATTTGTCATCGCTGATACTCTGGCCTGACAGGTTGATCGAACAGAGCGACAAACGCTCACGTTCGTCGGCTTCGGATACCAGCCAGCGGAATGCATTGGCTATGACCCAGCGATCAATCCTGGGTGTAAGACTAAAGCGCTCTGCGGCCTCGATAAAGAGTCCGGGCGTGATAATGCCTCCCGTTTCATCACGCATGCGCAGCAGAATTTCGTAGTGGGCACCGTCTTCCTTAGACTGCAGGGGAAGAATGGTCTGGCGGAACAGCTCGAATCGATTTTCTTCCAGCGCATTGTTTATACGCGCCGCCCACTGCTGTTCTCGCCGGCGTCGCTGCAAGTCGATGTCATTTTCTTCGTAGCTATGAATCCGGTTGCGGCCGGCCTCTTTCGCTGCCGCGCAGGCGCTGTCAGCGGCACTCAACAATGCAGCAACATCTTCATTGCCAGCCGTAATAGGCACTACGCCAATACTGACGCCCAGCCTGAAACTGCGGTCATCCCACATGAATTTGAAGTCGCCGACCGCCACACGCAATTGCTCGGCGGTCTCCAGCGCCTGCTCCAGGTTGCAACTTTCGAGGAGAACGCCGAACTCATCCCCGCCGAGGCGTGCCAGGGTATCGCGCCAGCGAATCTTCGATTTCAACAACGCGCCAAGCTGACCTAAAAGCGCGTCACCGGCCTGGTGGCCGCAGGAGTCATTGACGATCTTGAACTGATCGAGATCGAGATAGCATAGGGCATAGGAAGTTTCGCGCGCCTTTGCGCTCTTTAATGCACGTTCCAGCCGATTTTCGAATTCAGCACGATTGACGAGCCCGGTCAAAATGTCATGACTCGCGTGATAACTGAGGCGTCGATTCAGTTCCCGCGACTCAGAGACATCATGAAAAACCAACACACCACCGGTCACGGCGCCATCGCCATCACGAATCGGAGATGCGGTACTCTCGATATAGAGCTCATTGCCATCGCGTCGAATAAGAAGCGTCGGTCTGACCGACTTGATCGAGCGGCTGCGCCTGATCGATACAGCCAGCGGGTTCTCAAGAGGTTCGCAAGTTTCTTCGTGGAAACCACGGAAGATCTCATCGATCGGTCGGCCACTCGCGTCGTCGACTTTCCAGCCCGTCAGTTCTTCCGCCACCGGATTGATGTACTCGACATTACATTCCGCATTCGTCGTGATGACACCGTCCCCGATGGAACGCAGTGTGATCTGGGCGCTTTCCTTTTCACGGAACAAGGCCTCTTCATAAAGTTTCCGTTCCGTGATATCGACTTCGACACCCAGAAGCCTGATGAGACGCCCGCGGTCGTCCTGTAGCGCCTTCGCGCGGCTCGTCATCCAGCGCCAGTCCCCGCTCTGGTGTTTCATACGGTGGACGCTTTCAAAAAATTCGGTCTTGCCTTCAAGATGCTCGCGCATCTTCTCCTGTACGCGCGCCATATCATCCGGATGCACGAGGCGGTACCAGTCCGGCAGCCCATCATCTTCCTGCTCGACGTCATAGCCCAGCATGTCTTTCCAGCGTCGAGACAGTTTGATCCGTTTAGACTGGCCGTCAAAGTCCCAGATGCCATCATTTGCAGTCAGGTTGACGAGATTATTGCGCTCCTCAAACTCATTGAGTATGTCAGCGCTGCGCATGCGCTCGAGCCCCGACTCAAGCGACGTACCGATAAGCTTCATCAGCAGGTGCAAGTCCGCATTGGGTTTGGTGATCGGATGTTCGTTGGCAAGCGCCAGGAAGCCGGCCACTTCATTCCGAACGCAAAAGCCGCTGATAAGCGCTGAACCGATACCCAGTTCCGATAGCCGGCCAAACTCTTCACGTGCGTCTGTCGAGCCGGCAGATGTATCATTGATTTCGACGACTTTCAGGTGACCGAGGTGGCTGCAAAGCCAAGGCCAGTTGCTGAGGGTCTCACCGGTCAGTGGTTCGGCATTGCATGCAGAAAAGACGGTGCTTGTAGCAATAACGGTTTCGATGCCGGACAGGTCTGGTGTAAAGAGGGCCAGGAAAGCCGCGTCACAACCCGTCGCGTCCGGGAGCTCCGCGACATTGTCTCGCAGTTGTTCCTTGAACCGGGACTTGTCCAGGTTCTGAACATTGACGGCGATTTTGGTTTGCAGCGCATCAACCGCACCTCGGTTGCGCTCTCCAGGTGAAGGCCTACGCCGCCGAACCGGTGCTGGACCAGCGTTTTCTGTGTCAGACGATGCGGTCATCCGAGTGTTTTTGCCCAAACTGCGAATACTGTGACATCTTACGACAAGAATGCAAGATAAGTCACTGTCTTTTGTAAGGAAAATACATCGATAGTCCGTACAAGCCCGGCCACCCTCCGGTACGGGTTTGCGGTACCCGAATTTCGCCCCATTTGGCCTGAATTCCGCGTCTTCGCTCGGCGGGTATGACCCGACGAAGCAAATTCTTTGACGTATCCCTGTCAACCGGTCCTGCATGACCGCGTTATAGCGCCCAACGTCACCGAATTTTTGAAAGGGAGATCACATTGAACGTTTCCAATGCCCGGTTGCCGCGTGTGAAAGCGAAGACGATATGGATGTCGATGGCACTTCTCGTGATCGCAGCAATGCTCAGTGCGTGCGGCAGCGGTGCCGGTACGACGACCAGTGAGCCGGAACCACCTGCGGTTGGTGTATGCGACCCGGCTGATCCCTCTACGATCGCCGAGTGCGGCACCGTAATGATCGGCCTGACTGACGCAGATGGCGATTTCTTAAGTTACACCGTCGACGTCCTGTCACTCGAACTCGAACGACGCGATGGCGCGCTGATCGAAGCATTACCGAACCGTACGCGTATCGACTTTGCCCAGTATGTCGATCTGACGGAATTCCTTACCGTCGCGACCGTACCGCCTGGTGACTATATCACCGGCAAGATACGGCTCGACTACGTGGACGCAGAAGTCTATGTCGAGGCTTCTGGTGACGCGAAAGAAGTCACCGTCGTCGATACCGATGGTGCATCAATCGGTCAGACGGAACTGACGATCAAGCTCGCTGAGCGCAATCACCTAACAGTGGTCAAAGGCCTGCCGTCGGTTCTGACGCTCGACTTCGATCTCGACGCCTCGCACGTCGTCGACATCGCACCGACGCCGGCCGTTGCAACGGCCGAGCCGTTCATCGTCGCCGAAATCGATCCCGTGGATACCAAGGATATTCGTGTCCGCGGCCGTCTGATCGAAGCGAATGCCGACAAAATGTTCTACACCGCTGCCATTCGACCGTTTTACGATGCGGCCGGAGATTTCGGCCGGGTGAAAGTCAATGTTACAGACCGAACCGACTTCGAGGTCAATGGGCAGGCGTTTGTTGGTGCAGAAGGTTTGCGTGCCCTGAACACTGCTGGCCAAGGAACGTTGACCGTAGCCAAGGGCAGACTGAATGTCGCACAGCGCAGATTCACGGCTGGCTATGTCATCGCAGGCAACAGCGTTCCCGGCGTGGAGAAGGATGCCGTCAAAGGCAACGTAATTTCACGCAGCGGCAATGACCTGATTGTTCGCGGTGGCACCGTTATCATGACTGACTCAGATCGCGCGTTTTTCCGTGACGACGTCACGGTCACCATCGGCCCGAATACGGTTGTCTACAGAGCTTTCAATACTGATCGTCCGCTGGGCGTGCCGATGAGCCTGCTCGGTATCGAGGCCATCTCGGTCGGCCAGAAAGTCACGATCCGTGGCGAGGTGACGGCGAATGACACTGCCGGCATTCACATCGATGCAACGGAAGGCACTGTAGCCATGCACGTCACACACCTGAGCGGCATCGTGAATACGATCCTGCCAGGTCAGACAGACATCGAATTGCACTCGATTGATCGTCGCCGGGTAGAAGCTTTCGACTTCACCGGTACCGGCACGAGCCCGGACAACGACGCGGATCCGAGCAACTACGAGGTGGCCACGGCAGACGCGTGGACGCTCGCGTCGGACGCGACAGGTAAGCCCGTTGTTGTCTACGGCTTCCCCTACCAGTTTGGTGCTGCGCCCCCGGACTTCGAAGGCCGCACGATTGTCGACTACTCCGACGTTCGCAGCGCGCTTGGTGTTGGCTGGGGTAACGAGGGCACGACAACGCCCTTCCTCATGATGGACGGCTCAGGCCTGCTGCTGGACAAGGAACAGCTCGGTGACGACGAGCGTCATCACATCAAGCAGGGGCCGGTCCAGATCGACCTGAGCACGCTGGACTCGAATACACTGATCAAGCCGCGCGAAACAGGAAGGAGACTGTTCGTCGTAAAGACAACCAGCAGTCTGAAGCTCTATGCCAACTTCGACGACTTCCTGAACGCGCTGACAATGGAACTTAATGGCTCGAATGCCGCCCGGTCGTTATTCGCCCGCGGCCACTACAACGCCGATACCAAGGAGTTCACCGCGTACAAGATATTCATCAAAATACTCGAGCCGTAAGGAAGGTGTCATGAAACCCGTTCCCACGCCGGGGTAGCGGCCCCCCACACACCCTGGCAGGATTGGCTCCGCCCCGCACAGCAATGTGCGGGGTTTCTTTTATCTGAATCAGGGAAAAAAATTACGGCAGCAGCTGGAAAGAAAATGCTGGTTCAGCATCGCACAACCCGTAACTAAAATATGCATCTTCTGCAAAAAAACCAGTGCTAGACAGCGCGCTCATGTCAGCACCTGTAATATGGCATGAAAGATACTCCGCAGCCTCTGCAAAGCCCACAAGGGAATCGTCGGGATCGGATGTTACTCCGATATTAAACGGCGGGTTCCCCATATCAAGACCAATAGCGAACCAGTACTCAGTGCCGGGCCGAAGAGTGACCTCCTCGATATCTATTTCTAAGGTGTCTGCGCCATAAAAACCGCCGGCTGAAGGCACACCCTGTGATAGCAGTGTTCCAGGTCCGCCATCATAATTGTCTGCTGCGTAGACAGCGATACCAATTTGTCCAGTGTAGGCGCCGCCAAAGTAAGCTGGATGGATTCGACCCTTAGAGAAGGTGGTCTTGGCTAAAGGCGAAAACTTGTGAGCGATGAAAACATCGTCACTATAACTTTGCGCGTGTAACGCATTCCCAAAGCTAAAATTCTCATAGCCAATTGCTACGGCCTCAGTCGCCTCGATCACAACCTCAGGCCTTTTAGACGAGACTCTTTGACTACCGAATTTAATCCTCGCATTGTCACCAGAGGTCGGGAGTATGGCGACACCGTAGTTATCCCCACCATCGAACCAGTCCTGGGCTATATCGGTGATATCAATCTCCAGATAGTCAGCTTTATCACTGGTTGCAATATCCGCTGTCGCATAACTGGAGTTAGAAAATGAGGCCGGGTAATCATTACCGGTTAATGAACCCTCATCCCAATCAACATTGGGAATAGCAAAGGTAACCTCTCCTGCTCTTAGCACCCTCTGGATGTAGACCCGTAAAGTCGCTGATGAGATGTCATCCCCGATGAGATCATCAGAGTGATCGCTTAAATCGAACTTAATGAAGGTATGTCGAGGAATGGAGCTACTGTCGAAGACATCCAGCCAACTAGCACCCTCACTCACATTAGTAATACCGTCCCTGACAGAGGCATCATCACTGGGCGTGAGTGTGATGGTCTCAGCATTTACCGGGATAGTTATGGCTAGGGAGACTAATAGAAGAGTGAGCCTCATTTTCATGACCTTTTATATTAGATTGGAATTTTACGAGAGCATCGTTATACACGAGCGTCGCTAGAGTGAGTACTACAGCTGACATAACGCCGTTCCGGCGCCGGGGAAGCTGACCCACTCCCCAACAGAACTGCCCCCCCTGCATAGCAATGTGCGGAGTTTCTTTTATCTAAATCATGTACTTAAGAACCCGCCCGGCAGATAAAGGGAGCTCAGAGGACGCTGACCTCGACTGCGCCCGATGTCGTGGATTCGACACTCACGCTCTAAAGTACGCTCGTCGCGCGCAATGATGAACTCTCGCCCTTCGGTGACCGGTAACTCTTCTAGGCTTTCGGCATCCAGTTGTAATCGATTGACTGGACCCTTCCTGTAAGCCCGCATGGAAAAGCCATCCTGATTGCCGGGCTACTTATCTCCGGCCACTTAGTTGCCAGCGAGTACGACGCGATCGTCGAGCAGGTGGTCAACGTCTTTGACCACAAGTGCCATCGAGACCGTGCGTTTACCTATGCCGGCGGCGAGCGACCGGCGTTAATGAATCGTTTCTTCCTTCTCGACGGCGTCTGACGCGATTTCATGCTCGGCCAGGAGTT
>JAQWSV010000149.1 GCA_029243005.1 Woeseiaceae bacterium | reverse complement strand
GTCGCAGCCATTCCTCACGACCTACGCGCGACTGGAAGCTGATCTGCCACTCACAGTCGTCGAGATCGAGCGCTTCGGCCACGAGCCGTGCTGTTTTCTGGCATTGGCAGTGATAGGGATCGCCGGCCAGTAGCGTTCGTTTTGGTACGCCGTGGAATGACATCAGCAGTTTTTCACCACGGCCGTGCAGTTCCCAGTGATTCTGGATACTCGCGGTAAGTGCAGAGATGTAGCCCGCAGCATCGTGATAATGATTGATAAATCGCAGCTCAGGAATCCAGCGCCGTTTGGATAAAGCTCTCGTAACCTTGTCGAATACGCTGGCGGTTGTCGTGCCTGAATACTGCGGATACAAAGGCAGGACGATGATCCTTCGCACGTGTTGACTGTACATCTTTTCCAGCGCCGACTGGATTGAAGGCTCCCCGTAAGTCATGCCGACCTCGACAGGAATGGCGCCGCCCAGGCGCGCCGAGAGTGTTTCCTGTATTCCGGCTGCGATATCCATCGTGTGCAACAACAGGGGCGACCCCTGTTCCGTCCAGATTTCACGGTAGGCTGCGGCCGATTTTGCAGGACGCGTTCTGAGGATGTAGCCGTGCAGAATCAGCCACCAGATTGGGCGTGGTAGTTCGACCACGCGTGGGTCGAACAAAAACTCAGCCAGGTACTTGCGAACTGCCTTGGTTGTCGGCGCCGACGGCGTACCGAGGTTCACCAGCAAAACGCCCATAGATTCCGGAAGCCCGTGCTCGTAGTCGGGCGATGCTTCAAATCGTGGCATATAAGGGGGACACATCCATGCGTAGCTTTTGACCAACGTTACTAAATCGACCGGAATGGCGCCAGTGATCCCGCATCATTGCGTCCCGTGAAAATGATTTTCAAATGAGCAATGAAGACTTGGCAGCCGCGTCGAATTCCACGGTGGATCGCTGGATCAATTTGTTTGGTGCAGCTGATCGGGCGAGGGCGACGGAGGTTGAGCGCGTGAAATTTTCGGAAGACGATATCGACTCGCTGGTCAAAAAGCTTGAAGGCTTCGTCGTCGATGGGTACAAATCCGGTGGCGTCACGATGCAGGCCAAGGATGATCTGGACCAGATGATAAATTCAGTCAGTCGTAGATGCCGCATAACTTACTGCTTCTGAATATCGCGTCCACTTATGAGATCATCAATGCTGGGCGGCGGATGGTCGGGACCCATGCGGCCGTCTCTTAACCGCTGTATATAGTCCTTATAGGCGCGAATGGCCTGGTAACCAAAAATCCAGCAGATCGGTAGGTTGGCGTAGATGATCACGCCGAGCCCGATGCCCGTCATGTTGTCGAGATCAGCGCTTGTCTTGATGTGGCCAAGGCAGGCAATAAACGTCAATGAGCAGTAGACCAGCCTGTACGGTGTCGCGCTTTTGTTGCCCATCATGTACACGGCACCCTGTTCGCCATAGTAGCCCCACGCGATGATCGTAGAGATAGCGAACAGCCAGGATGCAACAGTGATTAACCACTTGCCGAGTCCTGGCGCGACGGAGTCAAACGCCTTGGCCGTCAATGTGGCACCGACATAATCCTGGTAGAAACCGTCGCCAACGATTTCCGGCCTCTGGTCGGTGACCAGTGGTTGCCAGGTCGCGATAAAACCGGCGTTAGCTGCACTGACGATGCCACCTATCCGGTGCACGTTCTGCCCGGTCTCTTCGTTTTCACCTGCCGTGACCACCATCAGCAGCGCTTCCTGGTCCTGCCATTCGTCAGCCGGTAGTACGGTTTCGGGATACTGCCAGCCTTCCTCGCCTTGCACGGGTTGCGGGAGCGTTTCGAAGGCGAAGTCCGGCGCGCGGTTCCAGATACCGGTCGACAGGATTATCAGGGCGGTAAACGTGCATACGACGATCGTGTCAATGAAAGGCTCCATGCCGCCAACAAGCCCTTCACGAACCGGCTCGTCCGTTTTCACGGCGGCGTGCGCAATGGCCGAGGATCCCTGGCCTGCTTCGTTGGAGAAGATCGCGCGCTTCATGCCGAAGAGAAACGCCGAGCCGACGGTGCCTCCGACAAATGCGCCCGTTGCCTCGGTTGGCGTGAACGCGGAGACGACAATCAACTTGAGCATCTCGGGCACCTGTCCAATATTGACGAACAGGACATAGAATCCGGCGATGACGTAAATAAGGACCATGATCGGCACGAGCGTTCCCGTTACGCGGCCAATGCGCTTGATGCCGCCGATTAGGACCACGCCAATGATCAGCGTCAGGATGACGCCCGTGATCCAGCCAGTGACGCCGAAATATTCGTTGGTGATGTCGGCGACATTCCACGCCTGGAACATATTGCCGCCAGTGCCGGAAGACATCATCACGCAAAATGAAAACAGAAATGCGAGCAAGGTGCCGAGCCAGCCGAGTTCGGGTTTTATCTTCTTTAGTGCGCGTCCGGCTACCCACATCGGCCCGCCGTGCGGATTGTCGGGATCGTCTGTATTCCGATACAGCATGGACAGTGTGACTTCGACGAACTTGATCGACATGCCGAGCAGGCCGACGACCCACATCCAAAAGATGGCGCCGGGGCCACCCAGCATGATGGCCAGTGCGACGCCGCTGATATTGCCCAGACCCACCGTGCCGGAAAGTGCGGCGGACAGAGCCTGGAAGTGGTTGATCGCGCCGGGATCGTCCGGATCATCGTAGATGCCGCGAATGACTCTGGGCCCATGGGTGAGTGCCCGGTACTGCAGGAAGCCACTCCAGATCGTGAACAAGACCCCGGTACCGGCAATGATTAGGATCCAGATTTCGTTCCAGAGAACGGCATTAATTGTCGCGAGCGTCTGGCTCAGTTCGCCCATAATGTCCCCGCTTGCGCGTTTTTTTTGTTACCAAGCGTCAATCATCATGGCTGCTGGGTAATGCTCACGCAAGCTGCAAGTCGGGGTTCGGACTAATGGTAGGCTATGGTGTGCCCGGTTCACCAGACATCGACGCGACGTCAGCCACAGGGAAGGCGCACATGGAAAAGAATAATGCGCTGGATCGGTGTTGA
Source organism: Woeseiaceae bacterium (assembly GCA_029243005.1). GTDB lineage: Bacteria > Pseudomonadota > Gammaproteobacteria > Steroidobacterales > Woeseiaceae > SZUA-117. Next base: position 2,661 of record JAQWSV010000149.1, on the reverse strand, counting down.
TGCTGATCGTGGGGGCGGGTAACGCGGCATATAGCCAGGAAGCAGTGAGTGCAAAGGCCCGATCGATTGCCGGCGACAGCCGCGGCACAGGTTGTCTGGCGGTCGCTCGACGATGCTTTTCGCAAGCCATGACCAGCATGGAGTTCAGATAACAATGTTGAGACGAACGTCGGATATCTTCGTCAAGGTTGCCGAACGGTGGATGCCGGATCCGCTGGTCATCGCAATCTTCCTGACCGCCGTCAGCTTTGTCTGTGCATTGCTGTTTACGGATTTCACAGCGATGCAGTCAGTGGAGGCCTGGGGAAGCAGCTACTGGGACCTGCTTCGGTTTACGGCACAGATGATCCTGATTCTCGCACTGGCGCATGTGCTGGCGAATACACGGCCCGTCAACAAGGCGCTCGTTTGGCTCGCCAGCTTCGTGCGCTCCGCCGAGATGGCTTACGTCGGCATCACGATGTTTGCGAGTGTCGCGGCGCTCGTGTCCTGGGGCCTCGGCCTTATCCTGCCGGCAGTTCTTTCATTGATCGTTGCCAACAATTGTCGGGAGCGTGGCATCAAGGTGCACTTCCCGTTGCTGGTCGCCTGCGGATACTGTGGCACCCTGGTCGGTATGCAGGGCCTTTCCGCATCGATCCCGCTGATCCTGAATACGCCGAATCACTTCCTGCAGGACGAGATCGGGCTCATAGGGCTCGATAAGACAATTTTTTCGTGGTGGAGCATGTCCATCGTGCTTGCGATTGCGCTTTTCCTGCCACAGGTCATGCGCAGGCTGGCACCGGACGATAAAGACGTCGTCGAAATTCCCGCCGGCGTGCGACCGGCCTCGACAGATCCGGTACCTGCCGAAGCTGTGACCACACCCTCGCAGAAGCTGGAAAATGCCCGCTGGGTGACGCTGCTGCTGGCAGGGTTTGGTGGCGTCTATGTCGTACGATATTTTGCCGCGGGCGGCGAACTGCAACTCGACAGTCTCAACATGATCTTTGTCGTTCTGGGCCTTGCATTCGCCGACTCACCCCGGCACTACATTGAGCTCCTTTGTAATGCGGCGCGAGTCGCCGGTCCGTTCCTGATCCAGTACCCGCTTTACTCCGGGCTGATGGGGTTGATCGCCGACTCTGGTCTGGGTGCATTGATCGTCAGTGGATTCGTCGCGATGTCCAGTACGGATACCTTGTCGATCTGGACATTCTTCAGCGCGGCATTTCTTAACTTGTTTATCCCGTCGGCCGGTGGCCAGTGGGCAGTACAAGGCCCGATTGTGACGGAGGCTGCCATGCAGCTCGGGGCCGACATACCAAGAGTGGCAATGTCCGTGGCGATTGGCGAGGTCTGGACGAACGCGATTCAGCCGCTGTACGCGGTACCAGTGCTGACGATTGCCGGGCTGCATATTCGCGACATCATGGGGTACTGCGTTGTTGCTTTGCTGGCGATTGCGCCAATCTATCTCGTGGCGCTTGCCTTCTTCTAGAAATCAGGCGGCCTCAAGAATAGCGGTCACGCCCATTCCACCTGCAGTACAGACGGACACCAGTCCCCGACCTCCGCCGTTGTCGTTAAGCAGCTTGGCCATGGTCATGATGACGCGCGCGCCCGTTGCAGCGAAGGGGTGGCCGATCGCCAGGCTGCCCCCTTTGACATTGAGCCTGGCGGGGTCTATCGGGCCAAGAGGTTGCTGGCGACCCAGGCGTTCACGACAGAAATTTTCGCATTGCCATGCCGCCAGCGTCGCAATGGTTTGGGCGGCGAAAGCTTCGTGGATTTCATAGAAGTCGAAATCCTGCAGACCCAGGTTTGCATCTTGCAGCATTTCTGACACCGCATAGGCGGGTGCCATGAGCAATCCTTCCTGGTCGACGAAATTGACGGCGGCGACTTTTGCGTGGGTCAGGTAGGCCGTGACGGGCAAATTCTTCAATAGCGCCCACTCCTCGGCGGCCAGCAGCACGGCTGCAGCACCATCAGTCAATGGTGTGCTGTTTCCTGCGGTCATCGTGCCCTTGCCGCTTTTAGTATCGAAAACAGGCTTCAGCTTTTGCAGTCTTTCGACGGAGGTGTCGCGGCGAATGTTGTTGTCTTCTTCCGCGCCCTTGAAAGGGATCACCATGTCGTCAAAAAAGCCGGCGTCATAAGCCGCCGCAGCTTTCAGGTGGCTGGACAGGGCCAACTCATCCTGGCGCTCACGTGAAACATTAAAATCCCTGGCTGTGATCTCCATGCTTTCACCCATGGAAAGACCGGTGCGGGGCTCGGTGACGGCAGGGAGTTGTGGCGTCAGGAAGGCGGGACGCAGCTTGAACCAGGGGGCGATCCGTTGACCGATCGAGCGAGCTCGTGCGCTGGCCAGAATAATCGCACGCAGCTTGTCGTGAAATACGATGGGTGCGTCACTGATCGAATCGGTGCCCCCGCCGATGCCGGCATCGATCTGGCCGAGCGCGATCTTGTTGGCGACATGAATACAGGCCTCAATGCTGGTACCACAGGCGCGTTGCATGTCGACGCCCGGCGTGCTCAACGACAGCCCCGAACCCATGACCGACTCACGGGCGAGATTCCAGTCCCTGGAGTGCTTGATGACAGCGCCGAGCGCCACATCGCCTATCGTCTGTCCCTTCAGGTCGAACTTGTGAACCAGCCCTTCCAGGG
>JAQWSV010000070.1 GCA_029243005.1 Woeseiaceae bacterium | reverse complement strand
TTTGGGAAGAAGGCGCCGCGAAGAGGGCGGCTATACCGTGGCACATGGCTCGATTCTTGATCATCGCATCACCCCGTCCACATTTCGGTACGCCTTTAAGTTTATCCCGGCATTGCTGGGGGAAATCAAGGTACTGAAGATTCGTTTTGGGAAGGAATTTGTCGATGAATGGTCGATGCCACGTACCTGGTCGCTCGATGCGGTGTCTCCGTTCGAAGAAAATCGGGTATTGAATCCCGAGCCGAGCCAGCGTGTTTTGCAAGTGATTCGTAAGAATCTGTACGAAATGTTTCCGGCCCTGGCGGGTGTCGACTTGGTTGAATCGTGGGCGGGTATGGTCGAAACGACCCCAGATGTAATTCCGATCATGGGCGAAGTAGGCGACGTGGACGGATACTATATTGCTACAGGAATGAGCGGTCATGGTTTCGGTATTGGTCCGGGTGCAGGAAAGGTACTGGCTGCGATGCTGACTAATGCCGACAACCCGATTGACCTGAAGCCATTCCGCCTGAGCAGGTTTTTCGATGGCACCCCGATACGCCCGAAAACGGGTATCTGAGATGTGCTTATGAAGCGTTGCAACCTGATACTGGCCTTGTTCTTTATGGCCACTGCAAACGAAAAAATTTCATTACGCTAGGTGTGGGAATCGAAACAGAAAACTAACTATGGGCAAGCAATATGCGGAAATCGATGAACAGCTGCAGGCCTGGATTGGGCGCCAGCACGTATTCTTCGTTTCAACGGCACCGACAGATCCTGGCGGGCTGATCAACTGCTCGCCAAAGGGCCTGGACTGTCTGCGCGTTACAGGACCAAGGCAACTCACTTACGTTGATACCGGCGGCAGCGGAATCGAAACGGTCGCACATCTGAAAGACAATGGCCGGATCACGTTGATGATGTGCGCATTCGATGGCCCCCCTAAGATTTTTCGTATTTACGGCACAGGTCGAGTGGTTCAACCAGATGACGAAGGTTTTGATGCCCTGTTGGCCGGGTTTCCGACCATGCCGGCAGCGAGAAACATTATCGTCATTGCCGTCGAACGTATCATCGACTCATGTGGTTATGGGGTACCCCAGTACGAGTTCATGCAGCATCGTAAGTCCCTCGGCAACTACTTCTGCAAACAGTCGGAGGCAGACATTCTCCGGTACCGTCAAGATCACAATAGTGAAAGCCTGGATGGCTTACCCGGGCTGGACTTCCCAGACGACAATTAGTCATCACATTTTATAACACTAATTCTAGAAGAGTATTGTTACTTATTGTTTCTGCTACGCATTTACTCTCGCTAATAACCCGAGAGATAGGGCCGAATACACCAGGAGAAGACCCCAGAATACGCCCGGAACCGTAATATTGACCAGCCCCAGCTCGACCAGAAACCAGGCACCAAGCGGCATCAAGATTAGCAGCCGGATCCATTCGAAGCGCTTCGCACCGGCTCGTCCTTCACTGACCAACCCTATGCCGAAAAGAGCGGCCCAGAGGAGCAGGCAGGGCAATAGGACCGCCATCGGACCCTCCTGGGCGAATACGCCCCCGATCCACAGGACGCCGACAGCCGCAACGATGTACTGAGCCAGCACATAGCGCCGTACACTGGAAGAAAACCGAGGATCATACTTATCGAATGTGGCTAGGTCGGCCTCTGACTTCGGGTAAGCGTGCTCCATATCCGCGGGACGCCACCCGGTTCGACGAACCCAGATACCCAGCTTGTCGCGCCAGCGGGCCGTGCGTACAGCATCGAACCAGAGATAATCATAAACCTGAAGGTTGGCCCAGAACGGATTCCAGTTTGCGAGAGGCTTGCGAACACCAAAGAGGACGGGTTCGTCTTCTTGTTCGTCTTGGAAAGTACCAAAAAGCCTGTCCCAAATGATCAGGATGCCGCCGTAGTTCCTGTCGATATAGATATCGTTTTGCGCGTGATGGACGCGATGATTCGACGGGGTCACGAATATCCGTTCCATCCAGCCCAAGCGATCGATATGCCGGGTATGAACCCAGAACTGGTAGATGAGATCCAGCGCATTGACCGTGACGAAGACTTCGAAGGGCATGCCAAACAGAAACAGGGGTAGATAGAAAAGCCAGGTAAAGAGGAATCCCGTACTGGTCTGCCGCAGTGCAGTGGACAGGTTGTATTCCTCGCTTTGATGGTGGACCGCATGTGCGGCCCATAGGATCGAGATCTCGTGACCCATTCGATGGGCCCAGTAGTAACAAAAATCGAACGAGATCAATGCGAGTGCCCACAGCAGCAATCCCAGGGGTGAAACATCGAACCAGGCAGGGTCGACTTCGATCAGGGCAAAATTCTGCAGTACGTAGCCCCAGATGACGGCGGGCAAAAGTCGCGTGAAATAACCGAACGTCACGCTGAGCGTGCCGGCGCTCAGGCTGTTGATCGCGTCGTTTGTGCGGTAGTAACCCGTGCCCCGCACGCGGTCAACGGCAAACTCCAGGAGTAAGGCCAGTAGGAAAAACGGAACAGCGAGGGCAATGAGCTCCATGGCGCCTGGTTTGTATGCGAAGCAGTCCTAGCCTGCCAGGCGATCCCTGGCGCCCCTGTACTCAGACTCCATCCTGAATACAAGCTCTGGCACCCCAGGGATATCGTGGCAGCTACCGACCCCCTGTCCCGCGCCCCAGATATCTTTCCATGCTTTAGCTTCCGATCCGCTGCTGCCGAAGTCCATCGTATTCTTGTTGGCTTCAGCCAGCTTGTCCGGATCCATGCCGGCATTCTCAACACTGCCCTTCAGATAGCTGCCATTTACACCGGTGAAAAGCGAGGTATAGACGATGTCAGCCGATTTGCTTTCGACGATCATTTCCTTATAGCCGGCCGGCGCGTTTGCTTCTTTGGTCGCGATGAAGCGTGTACCGATGTAAGCAAGGTCCGCCCCAATGGCCTCCGCCGCCAGTGCATCGTTGCCCATGCTCATGCTGCCCGAGAGAATGATCGTGCCATCGAACATCTCACGTACTTCTTTGACGAGAGCAAACGGACTGGTGGTTCCGGCATGTCCACCGGCACCGGCACAGACGGTGATGATGCCGTCAACACCCTGCTCGATCGCTTTGGTTGCATGGCGCAGGTTGATCACATCGTGAAAGACCACACCACCGTAACTATGGACGGCTTCGACCACTTCTGCCGGAGGGCGAAGACTCGTGATGATGATCGGTACCTCATGCTTCACACAGGTTTCCATGTCAGCCATGAGTCGCTCATTGCTCATATGAACGATTTGATTGACTGCATAGGGTGCGACCGGCTGGTCCGGATTTTCTTCGGCGTAGGCGCTCAACTCTTCCTTGATCTGTTTCAACCACTGATCCAACGCTTCCTGCGGCCGTGCATTGAGCGCTGGAAATGATCCGACGATGCCTGCCTTGCATTGCGCGATGACGAGCTCGGGACCGGATACGATAAACATCGGTGCACCGATCACCGGGATTCGCAGGTTTCCTTCAAGGCAGGCTGGCAATGGCATCAGGGGCTCCGCAGGCGCTAAAAATCGCAGGCGATGCTAACACGGACAGGATCGACATCACACTTGATCGCGGGCGGGTTGCCAGACTTTTTTCACTATGGCCCAGACCGAACAACACCGAATTCAGGCGCAGCATTCGTGGCAGGCTGCGATCGACCGACGGTCAGCACTAGGGACCTAGGCCAGCATAAATCTCGCTTCGGCATCGGCGACCAGATTGCCGTTGTCGGCCAGGCGCATCTCGCCCTTCAAAACGACCAGACGACCACGTTCGCTTTCAATCCAGCCTTTGAGCCTGACGGTTCGCCCTGTCTCAAGCGCCTGCCGGTAACGAATCTCAGAACGCGCAGTGTGTGCTTTGCGTTTTTGAAGATACAAAACATTGGCCATGACGTCATCGAGCGCTGAGTAGATAATCCCACCATGCACCGTGTTCGCGAAGCCGACATGATTCTCATTCGGCGTGAATTCAGCGGTGACTCCACCGTCGTTCACCTCGAAGAGAATCTTCAGGCCGACCGGGTTGTCCTGGCCACAGGCAAAGCACATCGGTGCGGCTTCAATCTCACGTTCGTCAATCATCGTCATTCTCAGGCCTAGATCATTTCAGGGTAAACCGGCTTCCGACGATAGTCATCATCAGTGACCCTGTCAGTCCTACTTATGAGATCGAATTTACTCATGCCGCGGAGCTTACCTGGCGGTCACGGTACCTGCTCGTCTATTATCAGTTGGACCGTTGTCCCCTCTGCTGGTGTCACCAGTTGCTGACCGAACCAGTCGCCCGGCTGGGCGATGGGTTCGCCCGTCAGCGAAATACGAGCGACAATTTCGAGATTGGCAAAAGCGGAAGGTACGCGGCCCGGAATCATGGCATCGGCGTCGCCGATTG
>JAQWSV010000006.1 GCA_029243005.1 Woeseiaceae bacterium | reverse complement strand
CAAAGAGGCCGGCCGCTCAGATGACGCCGATGATATCCGCCAGGTGGCTCTGTTCGCCAGAAGTCGAAACCGAGGTACAGTTCTCCGAATCGACAACCTGCGCCTGCAGTGAAACGCGCGGGCTATTTCCTTCAGGAACTGAAACGGTGAAACGTATTTCGACTTGGCATGCGAGATCATGCCGGGAGAGGCGGTCGCGGAGTCTATGAGCGAAGCGCTTGTCTGTGTCCAAGCAACCTCTGTTGCCGTGCTGCCTTTCGTCAACATGACTGCCGATTAGGAGCAAGAGTAGTTCTGAGGAGCCATTGCCAAAGCGCTGCTGAACCTGCTGGTGAAAATTTCAGTGGTATCTGCGCCGAAGGGGCATCTATCTGGTCAGTTCTTTTCGAGTAACACGTAAACGGCACCGGTACCGCCGTGCACCTGTCGTGTCGATACGAATGCCAAAACCTCGTTCCAGCGTCTGAGCCAGTTGTTCACCTTGCTCTTCAGGACCGGACCCCGTTGGCCGGAACCCAACCCCTTTCCATGCACCACGCGCACGCAGGTGTGGCCACGGTAGACCGACTCATCAATAAACGTTCGCAGTTGCGCCTTTGCTTCGGTTACAGTCATGCCGTGTAGGTCGATCTCGTTCTGGACCGCAAAGTTGCCGCGACTGAGTTAGCGCATCGTCCGGCGACCGAGGGACGAGCGGTGAAAATGCAGCGCCTCGCCGGCGCCCGTTTCGATGTCGTCTATGTCCGCTTCCAGACTTTCCTTCAGGACCGCCTGTTCGTCGTTTCGCCGGAACCGGGCGTGAGGCACAGGTTTCGGTTTGTAGTGCGGTGCCCGAACGTCTTGCTGGAGTGGTCTGATATCGCGCATCGCGTGCCGAAAGGCACTGATATTTTTATCTTTTGAATCGTCGTCTTCCATGGGCCCGGTCGCCTTGTAACGCTATGGCAGGAGGGAAACATTGAGTATAGTGAGCGCGCCTTATCTCGAACAATAAATACAGTGAAAATTCTCGTCAGTAACGATGACGGCTACCTCGCCACGGGCATCAATGCATTGGCTGCCGCATTGTCAGAAATTGCCGATGTCATCGTCGTCGCCCCGGACCGCAATTACAGTGGTGCGAGCAATTCCCTGACTCTACACTCGCCGCTGCGCGTCCACGAAGTCGAACGGGATCGCTATTTCGTTACGGGTACACCATCAGACTGCGTTCACCTGGCGCTGTCGGGCTTCCTCGATGAGGATCCCGATATTGTCGTATCCGGCATCAATCATGGCGCCAACCTGGGGGATGACGTGATCTACTCGGGCACGGTCGCCGCCGCTATGGAAGGTCGATTTCTTGGTTTGCCGGCGATCGCTGTGTCTTTGGTCGGCCGGCAGGCGAAGCATTTCGACACCGGTGCACGTGTCGCCGCTGACCTTGTCAGGAAACTACAGGATGATCCATTGCCGAAGGACATCATGTTGAACGTCAACGTGCCCGATCTGCCTTACGAGCAACTTGGTGGCGTTGAATCGACACGGCTGGGTTTTCGTCATCGGTCCGAACCGCTTGTACCGATGGACGACCCTCAGGGACAGCGCGTTTACTGGATTGGGCCAGCCGGAGAGGGCCAGGATGCCGGCCCAGGCACCGATTTCGAGGCCATCGAGCGGGGGATGGTCGCCGTTACACCGTTGAAAGTTGACCTGACGCGCCATGAGTCGCTTCCACGCCTGACGGAATGGCTCGTGACCTGATGCAGCAAAATCATGACAGGCGTGGTATCGGCATGACCAGTGCCCGGACCCGGGACAGGCTGGTACAACGCTTAAAGGAGCACGGGATTCGCTCGCATGCCGTCCTCGAGCAAATCCGGAACGTACCGCGTCACCTGTTTGTCGACGAAGCACTGGCTAGCCGCGCGTACGAGGATACGGCACTCCCGATCGGGCTTGGACAAACGATAAGTCAGCCCTATGTCGTGGCACGGATGACCGAGGCGCTCCTAGACGGATTCAAAGGCGAGAAGGTGCTTGAAATAGGCACGGGTTGTGGCTACCAGACCGCGGTGCTCGCGTCATTGGTCAAGAAGCTCTTCACGGTTGAACGACTTCGGGAACTGCAAAATAAGGCCAAAAAGCGCTTGCGCGATTTGGACATATACAACGTGCAGTTCAAGCCGGGCGACGGCTGGGAGGGTTGGTCCAAGTACGGTCCCTATGACGGTATTCTCGTCGCTGCGGCGGCGCCTGAGCTGCCGGAAAAATTGCTGGAACAGATGGCGCTGGATGGGCGCTTGATCATACCGGTCGGCCCTTCCGGGCAGCAGCAGCTGGTCATGGTGACGCGTTGCGGCCATCGCTATGAGCAAGTGTCGCTCGGAGCGGTTAGCTTCGTGCCACTGGTGAAGGGTAAATAGCGGCGCTCTCTTGTTGGTTTGGCAAGATAAATAGCAATTAAAACAGCATGTTGTTTATACTACTTAGGTAGAATTCTGGTATCTGGGTCCGGGTGGCTCCGGACCGAAGCTTGGGATAATTGCTAATGCGACTTTTCGGACCTTTGTACGAAAAGGTGATCGGTTGGGCGCGACATCCGCATGCGGAACGCTATCTGGGCGTTCTGAGTTTCTCGGAGTCGTCGTTTTTTCCGATTCCACCGGACGTCATGCTGGCACCCATGTGCCTGGCCAAGCGACGGTACGCCTGGCGTTTCGCGACCGTCACGACTGTGACTTCGCTATTGGGCGGAATTGCGGGCTACGTGATCGGATACTACTCGTTTGAGGCCATCGAGCCTTGGCTGCAGGAATCGCACTATTCGTCCGCGTATCTCCAAGGTAAAGCCTGGTTTGATACCTGGGGCGTCTGGGCGGTTTTTGTCGCAGGATTCTCGCCCATCCCTTACAAGATTTTTACGATCACGGCAGGCGTCGCGGCCCTGAACTTCCCAGGTTTCGTGATTGCTTCGCTGATTGGTCGGGGCGCACGGTTCTTCTTGGTGGCCGGGCTGATCGTCGTCGGCGGCCAGCGGATGGAAGAGCTGATTCCGAAGTATGTCGAGCGCATTGGTTGGGCTGTTTTAGCCATCGTCGTGGCCTTTGGCGTTTTCCTGTCGATGTGGGACTGATAGCGCAATGCGGAAATTTCGCACATGCCTGTTCTTACTAATCGTCGTCGTGCTAGCGGGTTGTGGCTACGCCCGCCACAGCTACATACCGGGACAAAGTCACGTGGTCAGAAGTGGTGAGACTCTGTCTACGATCGCCTTTCGTTATGGCAAGGACCACCGTGATCTCGCCCGCTGGAACGGGCTGGGAGACGGGTCACTCATCTATCCGGGCCAGGTGATTCGGCTAACGGGCCCGTCAGGCGGCACTGCCGCCGCTCGTCCTGCCCGCGAGGCGCGACCGCCCAAGCGGGTAATGCCGCCGCCGGCAAATGACCCTTCACCGACTTGGGTGTGGCCGACGAATGGCCGGATTGTCGCGGAATTCGACGAAGATCAAGGCGCTGGAACCGGTTTGGCTATTACCGGGAGGGCGGGGCAGCCGGTGCATGCAGCGGCTTCGGGCCGAGTCGTGTACTCAGGCGGTGGACTAATCGGATATGGGCAGCTTATTATCCTAAAACATAACGACACTTACCTGAGTGCCTACGGGCACAACGCGTCGCTGCTGGTACGGGAAGGTGAAACAATAAAACAGGGCCAGCGTATAGCGACGATGGGTGAGGGGCCGGGACAGGAGCCGCGTCTGCATTTTGAAATCAGGCGAAACGGCAAACCGGTAAACCCGCGACAGTTTCTACCTGCGAACTAACCGGCTAAACCGCAATCCTGCGGTTAGGTACCTTTCCCGGTGACAATAGGGAAACGGAAGTGGGCGAGACACGAGTCCCTGAAGATCCACACGGTAAGCGTTCGACAGGTAACGCTGAGGTGCCGATGCGCCCCACGTTATTGACGTCCGCCGTACGCAAAAACGGTTCCCCGACCGCGCGAGCCGCGTCCCATGACGCGACTTCCCTATACCTGGCAGATATCGGCATTTCCAAGCTTCTGACCGCTGACGAGGAAAAGCAATGCGCGCGGCGCGTCCAGAAGGGTGACGAAGCGGCGCGGCACTGCATGATCGAGAGTAATCTGCGCCTGGTCGTCAAAATCGCACATCGCTACCTGAATCGTGGATTGCCGTTGCTGGACCTGATCGAGGAAGGAAATCTCGGCCTTATTCACGCCGTCAAGAAATTTGATCCGGAACGCGGCTTCCGTTTTTCGACCTATGCCACTTGGTGGATTCGTCAAACGATCGAACGCGCGATCATGAATCAGGTACGTACGGTTCGTCTACCAATTCACATCATCAAGGAGATTAATACGGTTTTGCGTGCCGCGCGACGTCTGCGACAGCAGCAGGAAACCCGGCCGACACCTGCAGAGATTGCGGTGCACATGGATCGGCCAGTGGAGGAGGTCGAGCGACTAATTGGTCTTCACGAACGAGTGACCATTGGTTCTACCAGTCCCACTGGTTCTGATGACGAACGAGATCTTCTGGAGAGCTTGCCTGCGTCCGCCGATGTAGAACCTTCGACGCAAGCGCAAGACGATGGCGTCTCTGAAATCCTCAGTTACTGGCTCTGGGAGTTGAGCGACGAACAACGCAAAGTCGTTGAGTGGCGCTTCGGCCTGCACGGGCGCAGGCGAATGACGCTGGAAGAGATCGGCCGCGAGATTGGTGTGACGCGCGAACGTGTCCGGCAGATTCAGATAGAAGCCCTGCGCAATCTCAAAAAGATGCTGAAAAGCCACGGCATCGATTCGTGCGCCGTATTAGATTAATCGATCAGAAGCACCGCTGCGACATCCCGATCTTCGCTGACTAGTATATTGAAAGTCCTGCACGCGGCAGGCGTATCCATGGTTTCGAAGCCAATACCCTTGCGGGCCAGCGCGAAAACGACGTCCCTGGGGGGCAGTACGGTATTCCAGCCGGCGCCGAATAGGATGATCTCCGGTGCCTGGTCGATCAGTTCGTCGATATCCGTCGTTGACAGCTGACCCGGCTTGGCAGGCAGGAAGCCGCACTGCACCGTGTCACGGAACAGGATGACATTCTCGGAAATCTCTTCCTCGCCCACGCGGATACAGCCCTGCTTGACGTGCCGGATCGTGACGGCAGTCGGTATTTCCCTCGAAAACCTCATCGTCGAATTATTACCCATAATCGCCGAGATCAGTACACTTCATATTTTCCTATTTGAGCTACCCGGCGACCATGAATGAGGTGATCGTTGTCTTTCCGCATACCGGCGTGCCGGATGCATTGCCAGGCCCCCAGCGGCGCTGGCTGGCGCGCGGAGACGTTCAGGCAGTCCGAGACGTCGCCGAACCACTGGACCAGGTGCTGAAGACGCTCGGTTTGCCGGAAGTCGGGTCGGGCCATGCTGCCTTGCGCGTCCTGGGGGAAACGAGTGAAGCGATAGATGATTGGGTCGCGGCCCTCGATCCAATCATGTTGATGCCACGACTCAGGGATGTCCTGGTGCAAGAGATTCCTAGGGCGCTGGTGCCCGATGAGGACCTCGAATCGATAATTGAGACTGCACAGTCAGTATTGGGAGATTCGAGTAATATCCAGTTCAGGAAGCCAGGTCGTTCCGCCTACCTGGTATCGAGCGAGCCCATGCCAACATCATCGGTTTCGCCCGTGCCCCTGCACGGAATTCGCCCGGACGCGTTCTTGCCCGAGGGTCCGGACGCACAGTCTTTTCACCGGCTTCACAGTGAGTTGCAAATGCTCCTGCATGATCACCCGGTCAGTCGACGACGCGCAGAAGTGGGACTACCGACAATCAGTGGTCTCTGGATATGGGGTGGCGGTACTTTGCCACCGAAAGTGCCGCAGGCTTTGCCAGCGCTGTTCGGCGATGACCCGCTTTTCAGCGGTTACTGGCAACGCTCCGGTGGATATTGTGCGCCCTGGCCCGGCAGTCTGTCGCAGTGCCGCGAATCTCCGGTAGACACTGCTGTGGTCAACGTCCCTGAATCAGACGATGGGGGTCTGGATGCGGCGGCCATAGCAGTAGTTGATGAAATCATCACGCTCATGAAGAATGGCCGACTTCGACATGCGACGATGTTTTTCGGTAGCGAATTGCGCGCCCAACAAAGTCGATACGATCACCTGAAGTTATGGCGCAAGGTCCCCGCAGTATTGAAAAAAGATGTCGCCCATGAATAACCTAAAGGGGCGACCCGTCAGAGCGCGGCGGCCCGACACCGATATTAATACATGGACTGACGCTGGGGTCGATCCGGTGTTGCAGAGAATCTACGCGGCGCGCGGTGTCCGAAGTGCGGAGGAACTGGACTATGGACTTGGTGGAATCTTCCCCGTTAGTTCATTGTCGGGCATTAGCGAAGCGGTCGCTTTGCTGCTGGAGCATGTGGACAAGCGGATAACGATCGTCGGCGATTTCGACGCTGATGGTGCGACAAGTACAGCACTGGTCATGCGGTGTCTGCGCGCATTCGGTATCGATGATGTAAGTTACCTCGTCCCGAATCGCTTCCGGTTCGGCTATGGCCTTACGCCGGAAATCGTGAGGGTCGCGGCTGAGCGACAGCCGGATCTGCTGATCACGGTCGACAACGGGGTGTCGAGTATCGATGGTGTTGAAGTTGCGCACCAGCTCGGTATGAAAGTCTTGATCACCGACCACCATCTACCCGGCGCAGAGTTGCCCGCTGCCGATGCCAACGTGAATCCAAATCTGGTCGGGAGCACATTCGGCAGTCCCAATCTTGCTGGCGTAGGTGTGGCCTTCTATCTGATGGCGGCGCTAGGACGTGCGCTGGAAGATGGCGGCCGAGCCGGCGCGGCGCGGGTGCCGGCTAAATACCTGGACCTGGTTGCGCTGGGCACGGTCGCTGATGTCGTTCGCCTCGATCACAACAATCGCATCCTCGTTAACCAGGGACTGACAAGAATTCGTGCCGGGCGGGCGGTTCCAGGTATCGCTGCATTATTCAACCAGGCTCGCCGCTCCGTAGCGCGAGCGGTCAGTACTGATCTGGGTTTTGTTGCGGGTCCTCGCCTGAACGCGGCGGGCCGCCTCGAGGATATATCTGTTGGTATTGAGTGCCTGCTGACGGATGACGCAAGCGTTGCGGCTGGATTCGCTGCGCAACTCGATGAGATCAATCAGGCGCGCAAGGATATCGAAGCTAGGATGCGGGGCGAGGCGTTCGCCTACGTAGATGCGATGGATGCACGAAACCTGCCAACCTGCGTCTGCTTGTATGACGAGAGCTGGCATCAGGGCGTTGTCGGACTGATTGCTGCGCGGGTGCGCGAGCGTTGCGATCGACCGGTCATTGCCTTTGCGCGTGACAAAGCTGGGCTATTGAAGGGATCCGCAAGGTCTATTTCGGGGGTTCATGTGCGAGACCTGCTGGAGGCCGTGTCGACGATGGCGCCCGGGCTGATCGAGCGATTCGGGGGACATGCGATGGCGGCAGGACTGAGCCTTGCCGAGGAAAACTTCGCTCGGTTTTCTGAGTTGGCGAGTCAGGCGCTCAATGATCGATATCCGGACGCCGACTTCAGCGGCACGATCCTGACAGACGGTGAACTGAAAGAGGAATCGCTGAGTCTCGAGTTCGCACGAATTCTTCGCGAAGGAGGCCCCTGGGGGGCGGGCTTTCCTGAGCCGGTCTTTACTGGTGAATTCAATATCGTCGAGCAACGAACCGTTGGTGAGAATCATCTGAAGATGCGTGTCCACTCAGGATTGGGAGGTAAGCTGATTGATGCGATCGCATTCAATCAGGCTGGGTCGGCCTATCGCGGTCCGGTGCAGCTGACCTACCGACTCGATGTTAACGAGTATCGCGGTTTTGAGAATCCCCAGTTAATGGTGGAGCAGATCGTGAATATTCAGGCGACGTCGTGATAACATCCCGCGACTTTTGAACCGGCGATGTCGACAAATGCGCCAGTGGCAATGATATGGAAACCAGTCAGATCAGGCAAAGAATTGAGAACCTCGCGGAACGCACCGGTGCGTTAAGGGGGTACCTTTGACTATGACGGCAAGTCGGAGCGACTGACCGAAGTCCAGCGCGAGCTCGAAGAGCCGGACGTATGGAATGAGCCGGACCGCGCGCAGACGCTCGGGCAGGAGCGGGCTCAACTCGAAAGGGTCGTTGTTACCCTGGGTACGCTGGGTGTCGGTATCGCGGATGCCGGTGAGCTGCTCGAAATGGCTGCCGAAGAAAGTGATGAGGCGGCCGTCTCCGAGCTGGTCGCAGATCTCGACGGTTTTGAACAGCAATTAGCCGCCCTGGAGTTCAGGCGGATGTTCTCAGGCGAACTCGACGCCAATGATGCGTTTCTCGATATTCAGTCCGGTGCCGGTGGTACGGAAGCACAGGACTGGGCCGAGATGTTGTTGAGGATGTATCTCCGCTGGGCCGAAACGCATGATTTCAAGGCTGAGATTATTGAAGCATCTGCCGGCGAGGTGGCAGGTCTCAAGAGCGCGACGGTCAGGGTTGCAGGCGAATATGCATACGGCTGGCTGCGAACTGAAACTGGAGTACATCGACTGGTTCGCAAGTCTCCCTTTGATTCCGGTAACCGGCGGCATACGTCTTTCGCGTCCGTGTTTGTAGCACCGGAAGTCGACGATGACATAGACATCGAAGTCGATCCTTCCGATCTTCGCATCGATGTTTATCGCGCCAGCGGTGCCGGCGGGCAGCATGTCAACCGTACCGAGTCCGCGGTCCGAATTACGCACCTGCCGACCAATATCGTCGTGCAGTGCCAGAACGATCGCTCACAGCACAAGAACAAGGCGACGGCAATGAAGCAGCTCAAGGCCAGGCTCTATGAACTCGAGCTGCAGAATCGGCGTGCGAAGGCGTCGGAGGTCGAGGACAGTAAAGCGGATGTTGGCTGGGGAAGCCAGATTCGTTCCTATGTGCTTGACCAGAGCCGCATCAAGGATTTGCGTACCGGCGTAGAAACCGGTAACACTCAGGCCGTGCTGGACGGCGCACTGGACAATTTCATCGAAGCCAGCCTCAAACAGGGACTCTAAGTGGCGGAAGAAAAATCCAAACGGGACGAAAATGCGCTGATTGCGGAACGTCGCCGTAAGCTAGATGCATTGCGTGAGGCAGGCAATCCGTTTCCAAACGATTTTCGTCGTAACGCGCTTGCTGAGGAGCTGCTGCAAAGCTATGACCGGCATGAGGACGAATATCTGCGGGAAGAGGATGTGCGCGTCTCCGTAGCCGGACGGATGATGGCAAAGCGCGTGATGGGCAAGGCAAGCTTCATCAAGTTGCAGGACCGTACCGGGCAAATTCAGGTGCGGCTCGAACGCGATCGGCTGCCGGACGACGTTTACGTTGCCTTCAAGAAATGGGATGTCGGCGATATCCTTGGCACGTCGGGGGCGCTGTTCAAGACAAAAACCGGCGAGCTGACTGTGATGGCTGAAGAGCTTCGCTTGTTGACGAAGTCGTTACGACCGCTGCCCGAAAAATTTCATGGGTTGAGCGATCAGGAAACGCGATACCGAAGACGATATCTCGATCTCATCATGAACGAGGATAGTCGCGACATTTTTCGCAGGCGGTCAGCCATTATCGCCTATATTCGCGCCTTCCTCGATGCGCAGGATTACCTGGAAGTTGAAACTCCGATGATGCAGACGACGGCCGGCGGCGCAATCGCTCGGCCTTTCACTACGCATCACAATTCACTCGATATGTCGTTGTTTCTCCGTGTGGCACCGGAACTCAACCTCAAACGTCTGACTGTTGGCGGCTTCGAGCGGGTATATGAGATCAACCGCAATTTCCGCAACGAAGGCGTCTCGACACAGCATAATCCTGAATTCACGATGCTCGAGTTGTATCGTGCCTATGCGGATTACGAAGACCTGATCGCGATGATCGAGGCTATGTTGAAAGGCATGTCGCAGTCGATTCTGGGCACGGAGCAGGTTGACTACCAAGGCGAACACTACGATTTTGGGAAGCCTTTTGAACGTATGACCGTCGAGGAGGTTGTCTTGAAGTTCAATCCGGAGTTCGACTCCGCGAAACTTCGGGACCGGGACTACCTGGCGGATTTCGCGCGCAATCTCGGTATCGGTGTGGAACACAGTTACGGCAGCGGCAAATTGTTGATCGAAATCTTCGAGAAGACAGGCGAGGATCAGCTGCGCCAGCCAACCTTCGTGACCCAATATCCAACAGAAGTGTCGCCTTTGTCCCGGCGCAACGACGACGATCTCTTCGTAACCGATCGCTTCGAGCTGTTTATCGGCGGGCGGGAAATTGCCAACGGCTTTTCGGAATTGAACGATTCGGAGGATCAGGAAGAGCGTTTCCGGGCGCAGGCGGCCAACCGGGAAGCGGGCGATGACGAGGCGCTGCAATATGATGCAGATTATATTCGCGCGCTCGAATACGGTTTGCCACCGACGGCAGGACTCGGTCTCGGGATCGACCGACTGGTTATGTTGCTGACGAATTCGCCGTCCATTCGCGACGTGCTGTTATTCCCCCACATGCGCCACGAAGCGACGCCCTGATCGGTCTGTCGCACTGGGCTAGTTTTTGTCCATATCACACTGGCCGGTGTTATACGGATCGACGCTGTCGTCGAGTTTGTCCGTTGAGCCCGACAATGATTCCGCTGCCTGCTTTCTTTTTGATTTTTGCTGGTACGTGCAGCGGAATATCAGGGTGTATTAGCCCATCGTCAAAATCAAGAAGCGTTCCGTTTCATACTTTAAAATGACCAATTGCACTTCGAAAAGATCATGTTTGGAGCATATGGGCGATCGGTGATGTGCAGGTGGTCCCTGCAACACATGCCGAAGGTGGCGGGCGCTAGAGCGAGTATGGGAGTCGTTGCGGCTCGATCCGCGCGCCGCCGACTCGAAGCGCCTGGTCGTGGCGATCGATGGGCGTAACGGCCAGCAAATCCCGTCCGACGACATTGACGACGCTGCCGATATTTCGTTCGCCATCGGAAACATCGGCGCCAACCTCGATACCATCGTGGTTGGCGATGTAGCGCATCATTCTTCGCTTGCTCTTCCCGCGGTGTTCGGTGCGGGCGACGATCTCTTGGCCCGTGTAGCACCCCTTGGTGAAACTGATCGCATCCAGTTTGTCGAGGTTCAGCATATGGGGGGTGAATACTTCGGTATTTCGGGTGTCGATTTGAGGAATGCCGGCTTTTATCAGTGCTAGTGGGTCGCATTCACCGGGTGCGAGTAACCGACTTCTGTTGCCTTCGCTAATGGTCATTTCGACTTTCGAGCGAAAGCGGTACATCAGTAAAGTCTTGTGGACTTTATCTAGAATATCGGCGGGGATGATCATTGCGATGCCGTTTTCGGTAGCAACCAGCCGGGCTACAACAATCACTCGACCCTTGGCCGTGCACCATGCGGCCAGCAATCGACCGGCCCCATCCAGTCGGGCAACATCCTGCGTGAGTTGCCCCTGCAGAAATTCGACGGCATCCGCACCGCTAAGGTCAATTACTCTGTACAACTCCATACCTACCTCTGGCATACTTCGCGGATGAATGGCGAAACCCGTGAAACACCCGTTCCTGAAGGCTCCGCGGTCAATTCCGACGACGAGAGCTGTGATGATAACGCGGACCTGCCGTCCGGGGCGCGTGTTCGGAAAAAAGAGATCGGCGGTCGGGACGGGCCAGACCCAACCCGCTATGGCGACTGGGAGAAAAACGGCCGTTGCATCGACTTTTGACGTCGATATGCGGCATTTAAAATGTTTTGGAAAGGCAGTCAATGAGTAGAGAAGGGCGTCCGCTCTCACCGCATCTGACAATCTATCGCTGGCCTATAACGATGACCTTGTCGATACTTCACCGGATGACCGGGGTTGCGCTGTCGGTCGGCCTGATCGTGTACGTATTATGGCTGGAATCGATTGCCTACGACTTCATCCCGTTTGATGGCGTCGCGACCATCATGAGCAGTTGGATAGGTCAGCTCATGTTACTCGGGTGGTGTTTCTCCTTCTTTTTTCATCTGTGTAATGGCGTCCGCCATCTCGTCTGGGATACCGGTCGCTTGTTCGAGAAAAAACAAGTGGATCAGTCGGCATGGATCGTGCTGATCGCCAGCATTGCTCTGACGGCCGGCTACTGGATTACAATTTAGGAACTCGGGATATGTCCCTACGATCGCCATTGTCCCGGGTACTTAGATCGGGATCTGCTAAGGAAGGTACTGAGCACTGGTGGATGCAGCGCGTTACTTCCGTTGCGCTCCTCTTGCTCGGCGGGTGGTTCCTAGTCAGCGTTCGCGGCGTCGTTATTTTCCAGGAAGCTGATCTCTACGCCTGGGTCGCATACCCGGTGAATGCCGTGATGTTGTTGTTATTGTCAGTCATCCTGGCCTGGCACTCGATGCTTGGTGTGCAGGTGGTCATCGAGGACTACGTGCATGGGCCGACAATCAAGGTCGTGTCCCTTACACTCAGTAAGTTCGCGCATGTCTTCTTCGGTTTTGCGGCTGTTTTCGCGGTATTGACTGTGTCCCTAGGTGGGTCCGCATGAGCGACTACGAATTTATCGATCATTCCTATGACGTTGTCGTCATAGGCGCCGGCGGCGCGGGTCTGCGCGCGACCTTTGGACTCGCTGAAGCAGGTTTCCGAACCGCCTGTGTCACCAAGGTCTTTCCGACTCGTAGTCATACCGTTGCTGCGCAGGGCGGAATCAGTGCGGCGCTTGGCAACATGGGCGAAGACGACTGGCGCTGGCATATGTACGACACGGTTAAAGGGTCTGACTGGCTTGGTGACCAGGATGCGATCGAGTACATGTGCAAGGAGGCGCCGGATGCGGTTATCGAACTTGAGCATTACGGCGTGCCGTTTTCGCGTACCGAGGATGGCAGGATTTATCAACGCCCGTTCGGTGGAATGACAACCCGTTACGGTGAGGGGACAGCCCAGCGCACCTGCGCGGCTGCGGATCGAACCGGACACGCAATGTTACACACGCTTTACCAACAATCGTTGAAGCATGATGCAGAGTTTTATATCGAGTATTTTGCCGTCGATTTGATCATGGAAGACGGAGCTTGTCGTGGCGTGGTGGCTATCGATCTCGCCACCGGTCGTTTACACCGCTTTCGATCGCACCAGGTCATTCTGGCGACGGGAGGCTACGGTCGGGCCTATTTCTCCTGTACGTCGGCACATACTTGCACAGGCGATGGTAATGCCATGGTGTTGCGTGCCGAGCTCCCATTGCAGGACATGGAGTTTGTCCAGTTCCACCCGACCGGCATCTATGGTGCTGGTTGCCTGATCACCGAGGGTGTTCGAGGTGAGGGCGGTTACCTGACGAACTCGGAGGGTGAACGGTTCATGGAGCGGTATGCGCCGAATGCCAAGGACCTAGCCTCGCGAGATGTGGTTAGCCGGTCGATGACCATTGAAATTCGCGAGGGCCGTGGTGTCGGTAGCGAACAAGATCATATTCACCTGCACCTCGAGCATCTCGGTCCGGAAGTGATCAATGAGCGATTGCCCGGCATCACTGAGTCGGCAAGAATATTTGCGGGAGTCGACGTCAAAAAAGAGCCTATTCCAGTGTTGCCAAC
>JAQWSV010000005.1 GCA_029243005.1 Woeseiaceae bacterium | reverse complement strand
CCAGACGCCATTTACCGCATGCTGGAATGGCAAAGAAGGGTTGGAGGCAATCAGCATCAATTTCGATGGCGAGCCCAATCCGCTGGTCGGTTCGCATTTCGGTCATGGCGTGCTGACGTTTTCGCTGGGCTATCTGTTTCGAACCACGAAGTCCCACAATCTCTGGGTCAAAGGCCCTGCCAATTTGCCAAAGGATGGTATTGCAGCGCTGGAAGGCATTATTGAAACGGATTGGGCGCCGTTTACCTTTACGATGAATTGGCAATTCACTCGCAAGCGACACAAGGTTCGGTTTGAGAAGGATGAACCAATTGCGACCGTATTGCCGTATCCGCGTCATTACCTCAGGAAGTTCGACGCGACGCTCAAGAACTTGAACGAGGACCCCAAACTCTACCGGCAGTACACGGACTGGCGTGAGGATCGTATGCGCTTCAATGAGGAGCTGCAGCAGGAAGGATCCTCAGCGCAGAAGGAAGGCTGGCAACGGACCTACATGAAGGGTCAGGATCAGTCCGGACAGACTTTTGCCGGTCACGAACCCAGGATTCAGGTTAAGGATTTCAAGCGTAGTTGAGACCGGTGTGTCGGCGAATGCCGCCTACTGTGAGGCATAGCCAATGGATTGCAACGATGCTCGGATCTCACCGAGCACGTCCGGGTCCTCGATCGTCGCTGGCATTCGGTAGTCTTCACAATCTGCAATACGTTGCATCGTTCCGCGCAGGATCTTTCCCGACCGTGTTTTGGGCAATCGCGAGACAACCACAGCCTTTTTGAATGTGGCGACAGGACCGATCTGGTCACGGATCATTTGTATGACCTCGCCGACGATGGCTTCTGGTAACCGATCGACGCCTGCTTTGAGAACGACGCATCCGATCGGTATTTGACCCTTTAATTCGTCGGCGACCCCGACGACGGCGCACTCTGCGACGTCGGGATGGGCGGCTAGTACTTCCTCCATTGCGCCTGTCGAAAGCCGATGTCCCGCGACATTGATGATGTCGTCCGTCCGCGCCATGACGAAAATGTAGCCGTCCTCGTCTATGTACCCCGCGTCGCCAGTTTCATAAAAGCCTGGGAACCGATCAAGGTATGCATGCTTGTAACGGTCATTAGCCCGCCATAGACCGGGCAGTGTGCCAGGCGGCAATGGTAGCCGGCAGGCGATGGCGCCGACCTCACCGGGAGCCATTTCATGGCCGTCGGAATCCAGTATTTGAACGTCCCAGCCGGGCGTGGCGCGTGCCGTGGAGCCCGCCTTGATTGGTAGTGTCTCTATTCCCAGGCAGTTCGATGCTATCGCCCAGCCGGTTTCCGTTTGCCACCAGTGGTCGATGACTGGCACACCGAGGATCTCTTCGACCCACGCCAGCGTCGGCGGATCACAGCGCTCACCGGCAAGAAACAGGGACCGAAGGTGGCTTAGGTCGTACTGTCTTGCGAATTCTCCGGCGGGGTCCTGTTGCTTGATCGCCCGAATGGCTGTCGGTGCCGTAAACATGCAGGCGACCTTATGTTCGGCAACCACGCGCCAGAATGCGCCTGGATCGGGCGTGCCGACCGGTTTTCCTTCGAATATCACCGTCGTATTGCCGTGCAATAAGGGGGCATAGACAATGTACGAATGGCCGACGATCCAGCCGACATCGGAGGCGGCCCAGTAGACTTCGCCCGGTTTTACATCGTAGATGTTCTGCATTGTCCAGTTGAGGGCGACGGCGTGCCCGCCATGGTCGCGCACGATTCCTTTGGGCTCCCCCGTCGTACCTGATGTGTACAGGATGTAAAGCGGATCGGTTGCATCAACCGAAACACAGTCCTGCGGTACCGCGGCTGCGACAGCGTCCGTCCAGTCGATATCACGGCCGTCCATCAGCGCAGCCGTCTCCTGGGAGCGTTGCAGAATGATGCAGCATTCGGGTTTGTGCCGGGCGAGATCAATCGCCTTATCGAGAAGCGGCTTGTAGGCGACGACGCGACTGGGTTCGATCCCACAAGATGCTGAGATGATTGCACACGGTTGCGCGTCATCGATGCGTGTTGCGAGCTCATTGGATGCGAAGCCGCCGAAAACCACGGAATGGACGGCGCCAATCCGTGCACAGGCGAGCATTGCGACAATAGTTTCCGGCACCATAGGCATATAGATGATGACACGATCCCCTTTGCCGACACCGTTTTCGACTAATACACCCGCGAACCGGGCAGTTTCATCTCGCAGTGCTTTGTATGAGCGGGTTTGCTGACTGCCTGTGATCGGACTGTCATAGATCAGGGCAGCCTGATCGCCTCGGCCGTTTTCTACATGACGGTCCAGCGCGTTATAGCAGGTGTTCAACTGACCGCCGGTGAACCAGCGGTAGAAGGGCGCCTTGGATTCGTCGAGCACCTTGTCCCAGGGCTTGTCCCAGTGAATATCGGCGGCGGCCTCCGCCCAGAAGCCCGCCATTTGATCCAGCGATCGCCGGTGAATCGTGCCGAACTTGCTCACGAGTCGTTAAGCAGGTCTTGTGTAGCGCGCCAGGCTTGTTCAATCGCTGACTCGGTCATTGCAGACGCTCCTGCGTCCGAGTTAGCCACAGAAATCCGGCCGAACCGCTTCCGGCCGGCCAACCAAAGCCTTTTCTCGTCCGGCCATGCTTCGGACCAGTAGTTCATCTGCTCGGTCTCATAGTCATAGCCAACCGAATAGCCATGAGGCCAGCGATTCACTGAGATGCCCTGAATATCTCGGTCAGAGTCAAATCCGCCGTCGCCCAGGATGCGCCCGAGCTGGTCGCGTACGTGATGTTCAAAGGTCTCGAATGGCATCGAAAGGAGTTCGTGTCGGCCGAGACGAAATTGCTCTTCCGCTGGGATCTCGCCGCCGGGCAATGGAATTCGATACATCCGGATGGTGATTGGTTGATCGGGCGTGCTTGGAGTTTTGTAGTCGGCGAATCGAAGCGGGTAGGTCAGTTTCATGTCACAGTAAAAGCTGCCGGGACAATAGACCGATTTGATCCCGAGTTTTTCGAATGCCGTCCAGTTGTCGAGCAGTACAGACACGGAGACCAGCGGCATGCGACGCGTTCTTGCCAGTGCATCCTTCTGCTGCTCAGGCAATTCAGGACATATATGCGGCACCACCGAGTGGTAGCACGCGAGTACGCAATTACTGCCTCTAACGCGCTTGCCATGTCCGTCTTCCAGGTATGTCATCTCGACCGTGTCGTTGTCGAGATGCCGGACCTGTGCAGCGGTGGCATTGAGGCGGATTTTAACCGGCGAGTGGGATTGGTCCAATTGGCTGTAGTCGAATCGCGCCGACACTATGTCGTGCATTGAGTTGCCCGGTGCGACGGCCGGGATGAGTTTGCGAACTAGCATGCGCGCGAGAGAGGCATTGCCGTCCGGAAAATGGAAATCGTCCTTGTAATTATGAGGCTGATAGCCGGATTTTCTGAACTCATCCGCAATGCCCAGACCCTTCGCGCCCGGAAGGCCGTAGCGCATGGCTGCATAGGCTGGCGTAAGATCGACGCCATTCCCCATGTAGCTGGCTCGCCACATGCGGAGAAATTCGACGGTCTCCTTGCTGGCACCCACGACATCTTCGAGATACCTGAGGTAACTGATTTCGCGCAACGCTGAAAGTTTATCGGGAACAGACAGGTCAGGCATGGGGTCGATATCGCTGCAAAACAGATCGACGATCTCATTTCGCACCGACTCAGAAACGGGTGCGCGCGCCAAAAAGGCACGAACGTCTTCCTCGTTGCCGACACTGTGTTCGAGTTCCGCAGGTAGCGTTATGTAGGCCGTTTGGTAGTTGGTGTTACGCAATCCTGGTTTGCCCGCGACCAGGCTGTCTTCGCCAAATGTCTCCTTGTCAAAGAACACGCCGCCGCGCATGTTGAGGTCGTTGTATCGATCGTGGTCGAACACTTCACGCGCTTGGCCTGT
>JAQWSV010000275.1 GCA_029243005.1 Woeseiaceae bacterium | reverse complement strand
TACTGCAAGAAGATCATCCCCAAGGATGACACCTTGTTTCATCCGTCTCCGTTCGCCACCTGGTTCGGCTGGCTGAGTCTCATCGTCTTTACCGGGTTGTCCGCGATACTTATTGCACAACGCCTGTTTGGTGTTTCGCTGTTCTGAAACTACGGTTGTCGTTTCGCTTATTTGTGCCGGTGTGCAGGTCAACGTTAGCACGCGCGCCGTTTGCTAACGATGTTAATACAGGCTAAAGCATGTCCTTCAGTCGGTAATACAACATACCGAGAGCAATGATCTGATTGCCCATCCACTGCGAACCTGGGATCCGGAAGTGTTCTTCGTTGGCGAACAGGTCAAAGTGCTCCATTGTGCCGCCGATCGCATCCGCCATGACTTCACCCATCATATGACTCGCGCTGACGCCATGGCCCGAGTAGCCCTGGCAGAAGTAGATATTGTTATCTATACGCCCAACGGCTGGGATACGATTCAGCACAATACCGATCTTCCCGCCCCACTCGAATTCGATCTTCGTGCCCTTCAGTTGCGGGTAGGTTTTCAGCATACGCGGTTCAATGAACGCCTTGATGCTGGCCGGATCCCTGCCAGAGTAGTTGCAGGCACCACCATAGAGTAGCCGTCTGTCCGCGGACAATCGGAAGTAGTTGACAATCTCATTCAGGTCGCAGATTGCCGCATCCTCTTTGTTAATTGAATATGCGATTTCCTTAGAGAGCGGCTCTGTCGCGATGATGTAGGTGCCAGCCGGGAATACCAGATTGGCGAGAAGTTTTGGTTCGAACTGACTATAGGCATTGCCGGCCAGCACGACTGAATCCGCTTCGATGTAGCCATGCATCGTTTTGACACGAGGCCGGGCGCCATGGTCGATTCCCACGACTGGGGATTGTTCAAAGATCTTGACGCCGAGCTCGTGCGCGGCCTTTGCCTCACCAATGCAAAGATTCAGCGGATGCAGGTGCCCGTCCCGGTAACACGCGAACGCACTTAGGAATGCATCGGTGCCCAGGTTATCCCTTGTTTGTTCCCGGTCCCAGGCCTCATATTTGAAGGGATGCTTGTGTCGAACCCGTTCCTCCACGTATTCATCGATATCGGCCAGTTGGCGCTGCTTGGTTGCGACTTGGACGAATCCCGGTTTCAGGTCGCATTCAATGCCGTACTTTTTGACACGTTCGTAGATGATGTCATTGCCTCGCCACTGAATGTCCCAGATCATGTCGGCAATATTATGGCCGTGCCGTTTTGCGATTCTTGAAAGGCCGCTTACACCATTAATCAGTTGCCCACCGTTCCGTCCTGACGCACCCCAGCCAATTCGGTTGGCCTCTATCAACGCCACCGAGAAACCACGTTCTGCGAGGGTGAGGGCGGTTGCCGTGCCTGTAAAGCCACCGCCGACGACGCAGATGTCCGCAGAGTGTCCGTCCTCCAGCAGGGGATAGTCGGTCTTTTCATTGACCGTTGCGGCGTAGTAGGAGTCTGTGTGTTCCTGTTTTTGGTTGATCGCGAGCATGTCTGCCGTTATTGCCTTTATCTGCAAGGCGAGCCTAGGGAGTGCCCGGGACTGCGGGAATGATGTAAACCTAGTGGGATTTCCGTTGCTGCGTGCGGCGGTATTGCGCGGGCGTCTGGCCGACACACTTCTTGAAGGCCGCGTAGAACGCGGAGTTCGAGTTGAATCCCACCGTAAACGCGATATTGAGAATCGCACAGTTTTTATCGTCCAGCGTTGATAGCAGTTGACGCGCGTAATCGATACGATAGCGATTGAGGTAATCAAAGAAGCTCATGGAGAAGCCGGCATTTATGACCTGGGACAGGTGATTCACCGAGCAGCCGACGGTTTCCGCGAGTTTGGGCAGCGTCATATCCGAATGCAGGTAAAGCTCGTCTGACCTCATGATGGACTCGAGCGTCTGTTTGTACTCCAAAAGCTGCGTTTGATTCAGTCCAGATTTCGCATATTTCCCGGGTGAATCACCGCCAATATTGGATATATCAGTGTGGTGTTCGGCGCCGCTAGTATCGTAGTAGTCCTTTATGGTTATCGCCGCTTCGCCATTCAAGGTCATGAATTCGGCACCACAGAAGGAGGCCGGTAATTCGCTCTTGCCGACCGGGTCTGCGAGCGTCGAACGGTATTCGAATGCCAGGGTGTTGCCGTTGGTCAGTATGTCGCCGATCAGCTCGTAGCGATGGTGATTGCTGGCGAAAAAACGGGTTAGATAGCTGATCAGGTTATGGTGCGTACGCTTGGAATTGACCGGAATGTCCTGGTACACCCCATCCTTTGTAAGGTGATCTGCGACACCTTTCGGATCCGCGTGGTTCCACGCGTCAAAATAACTTTCAACGAATTTCGAGACCTGCATCTGTGCCCCGCATATGTTCGGACTCGTCGTAGTCTACACCATGGGATCGTGTCCCCGCCGGTAATTCAGAAATCCGCCGGTGGTGTCGACCGGGCACGGGCTGCGGTCCAGAAAGGTTTCTTGCGTATGGTGCACTTGGACATGCGGCGATAGGGCCGCAGGTCCTTGCTCTTGTAAATTTCCGCCCAGATCTCGCCGTCCAGGAATTCTGAACGGACCATGGCCAGCGCGATATTGGACTTGACCGCCGGCGACCACATGGCGGATGTAACATATCCAATGTCTTGGTTGCAGCTCTCGCTGTCATAGACGTTTGATTCATAGGCCGGCCAGTTGCCATCGATCTCCAATCTCAACAGACGCCATTTGGGCCCATTCTTTTTTTCTTCCATCAACGCCTGTTTGCCGCTGAAGTGAGGTTTGTCCAAATCGACTAGCCATCCGAGGTTGAGTTCGTAGGGGGTCTGGTCATGTTCGAAATGAACGGTCTTCAGGGCCTCGGTGAAATCCACATATGGCATGATAAATCCAGCCTCAAGTCGAGCCATGTCGGTTGCCGTCTCGCCATAGGGCTGAATTCCGTAGTCCTCGCCGGCCGCGTAAACATCGTCCCACATCGTCAGGGCCAGGTCCCTTTTTACCCAGAGTTCATAACCGAGTTCACCTGTGAAACCCGTGCGTGACACCATCAGCGTGTCGCCGTGATAGGGAAAATGTTGGATGTTGAATGGCTTGGCGTTCTCAATGCCCTGTAGGCCCATCTTTTTCAGCACGGCGCAGGACGTGGGACCCTGTAACGATAAGGCTGCGAGTTCATCGCTGACGTCTTTGACGGTCACATTGCTAAATCCATAGCTGGCTTTTCTGAGCCATGCCACGCAGGAACTGCCGCAGACCACCATGAAACGATCGCTGGCCAGTTTGAAAACGGTGCCATCGTCAATGATTCGACCCTCGTCAGTACACCAGACGGTATAGGCGACACGATTGCGGCCCAGTTTTCTGACATCCCGCGTGACCATCCGGTTGACCATGGCTTCCGCATCCGGTCCTGATATTTCGTACTTCTGCATCGGACAGATGTCATAAGTGCCGCAGGTGTTCCGGATACAGAAGTATTCGTATTCCGCATCGTAGTAACAGTCGGCAAACTTGTAGCCGTTCCACACTGACCACGTGTCGCGGACGTTCAGGACTTCAAGGCGCGGATGAAACGGCGACAGCTTGGGACGCTCACCTGAGAACGGATCGGTTTGAGACAAATCACTCATCGTAAAAATCGTCTTCTGGCACAGTATTCGGCCGTTTTAGATCTATTAAGATTTCCCGTGCGGCGTTAGCGCCGCAGGCAGAAGAAACACCACCACCCGGATGGGTGGACGAGCCGCACATATACAAGTTCTTCACCGGCATGCGGTACTGACCGTAGCCCGGGAAGGGGCGATTAAAGAATAATTGGTCGATCGTCAATTCGCCCTGAAAGATATTGCCTTCAGTCAGCCCGATTTCGTTCTCAATGTCGTGCGGCGTACGGACTTCCATGTGAACGATCAGGTCCTTGAAGCCCGGACTGTAACGTTCGATCTTGTCGACGACCGTTTGCCCGAACGCATCGCGCTTCTCTGGCGTCCAAGGTCCGTCCGCCAGTTCGGGCGGGCAATACTGGATGAAGTTCGACATCCAGTGTTTGCCGGGCGGGGCGACCGTAGGATCCCATGCGGATGGGATTACGGACTCGATGAAAGGATCGCCAGACCAGCGACCGTGCTTCCAGCAGTCATAGGCGCGCTCCATGGTTTCCATGGAGCCGGAGAAGGTCTGGCCGCCACGATTGATGTAGCGATTCTCCGGCAGGTGTGTGAACGTTGGAATACCCGATAACGCGATATTGACCTTGCCGGATGATCCGCGAATCTTGAAGTTTTTCGCTTTCTCGTAGATCCCGTCCGGGAGGTCATCCTTTTCCATGATATTGGTAAAGGTACGTCGTGCATCCAGATTGGAAACGACAATCCTCGCACTCAGTTCGTCGCCGTTTTCCAAGACGACGCCCGTTGTTTTTCCACCATTGACGACGATCTTCTGAACGCCCGCATTGGTTCGGATTTCGCCGCCATACTCTTGGCAAGCACTTGCCAGAGCTTTCGAAATAGCGCCCATTCCGCCACGTGCGAGACCCCAAGCACCGATGCTGCCGTCGACGTCGCCCATGACGTGGTGGAGAAGAATGTAGGCAGATCCTGGTGAATAGACACCAAGCGCAGTGCCGATGATGCCGGGACTGGCCATCGCCGCTTTGACGAGATCGTTCTCGAAATAGTCGTCGAGAAAGTCGGCGGCACTCATTGTAAAAAAGCGAATGTATTCGTAGATCTCGCGCTCACCGAGCTTCCAAAATTGCTGAGCTAGGTAGAGGAATTCGCGAATATCGCGCGGCCGCATCGAAGTCGGCTCGGGTGGCGTGCGCAGTAGGGTTTTGCGGATTAGCTGCGAGTAGCGTGTCAGGTCTGCTTCAAGCCGGTGCATCGCGTCAGCGTCGTGGGTTGAATGACGTTTGAGCTCATTGCTCCAAGCATCCGCATCGTGATAGGCGATGAGGCGATCGTTGCCATTGCCAAAATTTACAGTGCCCAGGTAAGGCACCAGTATTAGCCCGTGGCGACCGAGGTCGAGATCGCGATGCAAGGCCTGCCGCATCATGCTGCAGACATACGAGCAGTTTGAATAATGCCAGCCTTCGTGAAGTTCTCGCGTAACGGCAGCGCCACCGATGTACTCGTTCTTTTCTACAACGACGACATTGAGCCCCGCTTTCGCGAGATACGCGGCATTGGTCAAGCCATTGTGGCCGGCGCCAATGACGATGGCATCGTACCGACTCACCGCAATAACTCCTTTGCCGCATTGTGACCAGCCAATCCCGTCAGATCCCCACCCGGATGACAGGCTGCGCTGCAGAGATGCAGGCCGGCTATCGGAGAGTTGTACTGTGCCGCTTCGTACGTGGGTCTCATCATGAGCATCTGGTCCATGGCGAAGTCGCCGTGGTGCCAGTGCCCGCCGGATACGTGATAAGTCGCTTCGATATCCGCCGGCGTTAGGAATTCACTGGCAACTATCTGGTCGCGCAGGCCATTCGAGTACTTGACAATCGTGTCAATTGCACGATCACGAACCTCGTCACGCGCCGCACCTGTCCAACCATCGCGTGCCTTGTAGGGGATATACATGACATGGGCCGACAGCACGTGCTGACGGTCGGGCGCGAGCGACGAATCCGCCGCGCTGGGAATGACCACTTCCATTACAGGTTCTGCAGAGGCATTGCCATACTTGGCATCGTCGAACGCGAATTCGATAGCATCCATATTCGGCGTAATAATGATGCGTCCATCGGGACGATCGACGCCCCTGAATTCAGGTAGTGCATTCAATGCCAGGTGAAGTTTGCCAACATACCCGTCAGACCGAATACGACGAATTCGATTGGTAAAACCGATATCGAGGTGTTCAACGCCGACCAGGTTGACAAAGGTTCTTTGCGCATCGATTGCGGAAACCACACGATCTGCCGCAAATGACTCGCCATTGGCCAGGTGGACTCCGGTGGCGCGCTGGCGTTCTTTATCTGAGTCGATGCGTATCCGGGATACTTCGGACGACACTCGAATATCGACGCCCGCATTTTCTGCCGACGCCATCAGCGAACTGACTAAGCTGGATACGCCACCCGACGGAATCGCATGGCCACCATGCATTTCGCCTGACAAACGATAGAGCAGGGCGAGTACTGCACTATTAGGCGAGCGCGGCGCCATTTTCGAGCCGATCAGACCGTCCCAGCAAAGCATCGCTTTGAGTTGCTCGTTGTCGAAGTGCTCATCAACGAGATCTCGCATGGGTAATGCAGCGATGCGCAGGAATTCGCCCATGTCCTTTTTACCGAGACGGCGCAGGTCAAGGCCGAGCTTCGCAAACGTCATGACTTCGCCGATGGAATTGCTTCCTATCCTCGGCATCGTCTTCAACCAAAACGGTTCCAGGACCGCTGCAAACCGACACAAAAGGCCGTGGTAGTCCAAATAGGCCCGCTGGTCTTTGGCGCTGACGCCACTGATCTTCCCGTCGTGAACAACGACAGGCTCACCGTTACCAACACCAACGAGCGGCAGTTCAGAGGATCCCGGATTAAAGCCGTGCCTCTGCAAGTCTAGGTCGCGAGCGACCTTGCTCGAAAAGTGACTGAGCGTATGCGCCACCGGGGCATGAAACCCAGGGTGAAACTCACGATCTGCCGCGAGACCACCCACCGTGTCCGCTGCTTCCAGCAAAAGGACGCGTTGGCCGGTCTTCGCCAGGTAGGTGGCGCAAACCAGCCCGTTATGGCCTGCGCCAATAACAATGGTGTCGTATCCGGTCACTTCCCAGATCCTGCTTTGTCGTTATTGTGTTTTGTTAACGCTAGACATGGCCGATTGGTGTTACCACCGTGCCTACACGCCAAAGTATAGCGATTACTTTATCCGGGTCAGCCGATGTCGTTAACTGCTCGCCAGGCCTGCTCAATAGCCGACTCCGTCATGGCATTCGACGCGGCATCGGTACTTGCAATTCCTATGTTTCCAAACGACGATCGAGCGCGCTCCCAGTGGCGCATTTTCGTGGGCCATGTGCTCGGACGCCAGGCGATCTGGTCAGTCTCGGGGTCATGCGTGTACGCATAACCGTGCGGCCAGCGATTCACGGTAATTCCTGCGATGTCGCGCGCGGCATCGAAGCCGCCACCGCCCAGCATCCGGTTTAGTTCATCCCGAATGTTGCGCTCAAAGGTTTCGAAAGGTGTTTCAAGCAGATCGCGTTTGCCCGCGGCAAATTGTTCCCGGGCGCTGGGGTTACCTACTTCGCCAGGTACTCGGGACAGGTGCAGCACGATTGGATCTTCGGGCGAGCGAGCGAACTGGTAATCGCCAATGCTGACCGGGAAATCAAGCCGGACACCGTGATGAAAGAAGCCGGGACAACTGATCCGGCCAGTCCCCAGCCGTGCAAAACTGGTCCAGTTCCTGATCAGGACATTCGTGTAGACCAACGGCGCGCGTATGCCATTCGATAAGGCCGTTCTTTGCTCGGCCGGCATCTCCGGACACATCCTCGGTACCAGGGCGTTATAACAGGCCATAATGACATTGCGAGCCTGCACCCCGTGTGCTTTGCCGTCACGAATGTAGGTGACGTCCACCGGATTCGATAACTTGTCATCAACGTGGCGCGCGCGCACCACGGTACTACTCAGTCGAATACGTGTTGCCGATCGTGGTGCATCGAGCTTACGGTAGTCGAATCGTGATGTAACGATGTCTTCCATGTCACTGCCAGGCGCAGCTGCCGGTATCAGTTGCCGGACGAGCATCCTTGCCACGGTCGCGTTGCCGTCCGGGAAGTGAAAGATCTGCCGGCCGCTGCCCCCGGATTCTTCCGGCGGGCTATCGGATGGAAACTGCAGGTCGTTGAACCCCGGGTATCCGTCGAGCCGCGCGTGCCAGGCCGGATAGGCATCGGCGTTAACCGCCCATACCCCACGGGGTCTCGGCAACATCAGCGCCAGTACCTGTTGATCGACGCTGGCGTAATCTCTCAGGTAGGTGATGTAGTCGATTCGCTTCAGTAGATCTTCGCGCTCACCCTCGGGTATGTCCTGGAGAAAGTGTTTGCGACTCCCCATTAGCCGGATGAGATCCTTACGCGCCTTATCAGAAAGCGGCGCGTCCTTTAGCGTAGATGCCTCACCGAGGCTGCCGACGGCCAGGTGATCGGTGCCAAATGTCTCCTTGTCGAAGAATGTACTGCTTGCGAGCGATGCATACAGCGCGCGGTCTTCGTACTCGTGGTATCGCTCACCCTCGATGCCCAGGTCGTCGAGCATTTTTTTCGCATGCACCGGGTAGTGATCCGGAGATTCGATA
This sequence comes from Woeseiaceae bacterium, assembly GCA_029243005.1. Taxonomy (GTDB): domain Bacteria; phylum Pseudomonadota; class Gammaproteobacteria; order Steroidobacterales; family Woeseiaceae; genus SZUA-117. Next base: position 2,972 of record JAQWSV010000275.1, on the reverse strand, counting down.
AACATCGTGCCGCCGTACCCGATGATGTTTCGACCATCGATGGTCCACTCGTTTCTCTTCGCATGCCCGCCGAAATCATCGTGATTATCAAGGACCAGGATGCGGGCCTCAGGGCCCGCCTGTTGCCGGTAATACCACGCTGCGGACAAGCCACTGATACCACCGCCTACGACGACGAGGTCGTAGGCCTCGCCGGAATCTTCGCTGTCCCAGCTCGCACCATCGCGGGCCATGTGACCCACCTCAAACGAACCTGGATGTGAGCCGCGCATTCCCTGTAACGCTGGCGGATAGTAACCTGGGGCATCCTGCGCGCCGGCTCCTGCACCGCTTGCGTTATCAGGTAACAACGCGGCGCCAACCGCGACACCGACGCCATTCAGGAAGTCTCTGCGGCTGATGTCCATGTTCATGCCGAGACGTTTGTCATTTGAACTGACGGTCATTTCAGTTGTTCCTCGAGACCTGGTCAGGATCTGAGTCCATGTACTTCGCGTACCAATCGATCATGCGCTCGAGACGGTCCTGGATATAGCTGGGCTTTGACAGGCCGTGATGCTCACCGGGATAAACCACGAGCTGCGTCGGGACGTTCAGGCTGCGAAGCGCCTGGTACATTTGCTCGGAATGGACCAGGGGGACGTTCCAGTCCAGTTCGCCAACCATAAAAAGCGTCGGTGTCTCGATCCGATCGGCTTTCAGGAACGGATAAGAAATCCTGAAATAATTCTCCGGTGACTCCCAGGGTTTGCCGAGTTCATTTTCGTACTGCCAGATGTACTGGTCAGTGCCATAGCCCGCGATGTAGTTTGAAGCGGACGCGCCGGATACGGCCGCAGAGAAGCGGGTATCAGAAGCGATCGCGAAATTGGTATTGATGCCGCCATAACTCCAGCCGCCGATACCGAGCCGGTCCGGGTCGGACAGACCGTCAGCCACCAGCTTGTCCATCACTGCGTGAATGTCCTGGATCTCGAGGTTTCCCCAATCGCCGAAGTAAGCGCTCGAAAAATCACGGCCACGGCCTGAGCTGCCACGATAGTTGGGATTTACGACAAGATAGCCCTGTGCGGCCAGCGCCTGGGACATGTAGTCAAACTCGAAAGCATCCTGACCGAACGGCCCACCGTGGACGTAGGCGATGGTCGGGTAGGCTTCATCGTCACGATAGCCGGGTGGCTTAAGAAGCATCGAGCCGACGCGGGTTCCGTCTGCACTGCCTGCATCGTGTGTTTCGACCGATGCCCAGTCGAACGCCGCGATAAAGTCAGCATTGTGGCTCGTGAGTGCCACGCCGTCAGATATGCGATAAACCTCGGTCGGTTGCTGTGTAAAACTCGCGAGGGTGGCTATTCCATTCGCGCCAACAACGAATGACGACGCGACGCCGGGTTGACTTCGGGTCGGATACAGCCTGGTGATTTGACCACCGCTGGCAGGCACCGCGGCGATCGGTCGCGTGCGGTCGTCTGCTATCGTCACATAGATGGACTCACCGTCCAGCGACCACGTCGGCGAATAAATCTGCCGATCCAGGTCCTCAGTGAGGATGCGTTTTTTGTCACCGCTGACCGAAATCACGGCAAGGTGGTCGGCAACGTGCCAGGCATACTTGGGAGTCCCTCCCTGAAGGTACGCAATTTCGCTACCGTCGTGACTGAATGCAGGATTCGAGTCCATACCTTCCCACGTTGTTACTTGCCGTGCCTCAGCGCCTTGCTCTGGTGCAATAACATAAATATCCGTATTCTGATGTCGATCAGGGTCACCCTTGCGTTTGCTCGTGAAAGCAATCAGGTCGCCGTCGGGACTCCATGACGGCTGGGTGCTGTCAAATGCACCGGGTGTCAGTAGCGTGGCTTCTCGGGTTTCGATGTCGAATACATACAGGCGCGTGTAGCGATCGCCCAGGTAGCCAATGTAGTCCTGTTTGAACTTGTATCGATTGACGACGATCGGGTCCGGCGTGTCGTGCGTTTTGTTTTCGTCTTCCTTTTCCCCCGCGTCTTTGGAAACGAGAACAAGGTGCGTACTGTCGGGTGACCATTCGTATCCCGATACGCCGCCCGGCATCTCGGTGAGCCGCCGTGCCTCGCCACCGGTCCGGTTCAGGAGCCAGACCTGGGATTTGGCTGCCGGGTCGTCGTCTTCACCAGAGCCACCGTCGCTGCGCGACGTGATGAAGGAAATGTATTTTCCATCCGGGCTGAATCGCGGGCTGCCCTCGCTGCCTTCTTCTGTATGGGTCAACTGGATTCGCGTTTCAGCGTCCCAGCTCACCATGTAGAGATCAGACGTGTAGTAGTCCTTTTCGACGTTGGTAGTGCGGACTGTGTAAGCGATCCACTCACCGTCGGGAGAAACAGCAACATCGCCGACACTTTTCATGCGATGGACATCGGCAGGGGTAAATTGTTGTGAATCGGTTTCCTGCGCCAACGCACAGACCGATATCGCGAGCCCGATGAGAGTACAAAGTGCGGTCATTCGATAGTTCGTGTCTTTCATATTCTCCTCCCCGGATAAATAGCTTATTCAGTCAATATAGCCTACCTAACAGGGGCATAGTTCCCGCGTATGACCCTGGAGGCGAACCAGCCGAGTGTGACATAGACAAAGAACCAGCTGATCGCAAATATTGCCTCACCTGAAGCCCAGTCCAATGATCCGTCGGGCATCAGTTCGCCGCGTGCTGCCTGGTACGGGCGTACGTAGAAGTTGACCATCAGGAAGGGCATGATGAGGCCGTACAGAACCAAAACACCAGCGACCATTCGTGACAGGCGGGTTTGTTTTTCGCTGACATCATCTGCAGGCGCTTTATGCAGTTTGACGAGCTGCTCGGATTCGATGTCGGTTACCGTCGTCATCCGGGAAACTACGACTGTGACGATCAGGCTTACAGCGGTTCCAATAATGACCGGGTTCAGATAAGACGGATACTCCACCCAGCCGACGAACTCGAAAAACTT
>JAQWSV010000237.1 GCA_029243005.1 Woeseiaceae bacterium | reverse complement strand
TGGGTGATCAGCCTGAGCTGCTGATCTATGGCATGCTCGCATCGTTGCTGGCCGCGGGCACCTGGCTGCTGGTTGCGTCCAGAAACGGCTGGCCGGTGTCGACGACACATTCGATTATTGGCGCTATCGTGGGCTTTGCGGCAGTCGGCATTGGCATCGATGCCGTGCAGTGGGGACAGGTTGGCACGATCGTTGTCAGCTGGGTGGTGTCACCAGCGACTGCCGGAATCATTGCGTTCCTCATCTACATGAGTGTCCAAAAGCTTATTCTTACGCAGGAGGATCCGCTGGAGAAAGCCAAGCGCTATGTGCCCGTATACATCTTTCTGGCAGCCTTCACGATCACGCTGGTTACGATTCTCAAAGGTCTGAAGCATGTTGGCCTTGAGATCAGTCTGACGAACAGTTATTTCCTCGCTGTCGGCATTGCAGTTGCGATCGCCATATTCGGTACGTTGATCATCAACCGAATCGAGCCCGATCCGAAGGCCGAGAGAAGGCAGCATTTTCACACCGTCGAACGAGTATTCGCGGTTCTGATGGTTGTCACCGCCTGCGGCATGGCCTTCGCCCATGGATCGAACGACGTCGCTAACGCTATTGGCCCTCTTGCTGCCGTTATCAGCGTTGCACAGTCTGGTATTGTCGGCTCCGAGTCTTCGCTGCCCATCTGGGTCCTTATAATCGGTGGTGGTGGCATCGTTGTAGGGCTTGCGACATTTGGTGTTCATGTCATTGCCACGGTTGGCAAAAAGATTACGCAGTTGACGCCAAGCCGCGGGTTTGCAGCCGAGCTCGCCGCAGCGACAACAATCGTTATCGCCTCGGGTACCGGCATTCCGATCTCGACCACGCACACACTGGTCGGCGCGGTGCTGGGTGTCGGCCTCGCGCGCGGGATAGAAGCCATCGACCTGCGTGTCGTTGGACGGATCTTTGTCTCCTGGGTGGTAACCATTCCAGCGGGCGCGATACTTGCGATCATTTTCTTCTTCATCTTCAAGACCATTCTGCCCTGATCGGTGACTGACGGTCAGACGATGACTTTCAGTCGTGCCGCCCGTCGGTATACCCTGGGTGTGTTGGTCATCGTCTACACCTTTAACTTCATTGATCGACAAATCCTGGCCATTCTGTTGCCCGCAATCCGGGCGGAGTTTGGGGTCGACGACTGGGTGCTTGGCTTCCTTGCAGGATCTGCGTTTGCTTTGTTTTACGCGACCTTGGGTGTGCCTATTGCGTTACTCGGCGATCGCCTGAATCGACGAAATCTGATCGCGGTGGCCGTCGCGATATGGAGCGGCATGACCGCAATATCCGGCGTAGCTGGCAACATCGTGTACCTCACGCTCGCAAGAATCGGCGTGGGCGTTGGCGAGGCAGGCTTTAGCCCGCCGGCGCACTCAATTATCTCGGACCTCTATCCGCCCAAAGAGCGTTCAACGGCCATGGGCATCTTAACGCTGGGAATTTCGTTGGGAATCATGCTTGCTTACCTGGCCGGTGGCTGGGTGGCGCAGAACATTGGTTGGCGTGAAGCCTTCTATATGGTTGGCATTCCTGGTCTCTTGTTGGCGCTCTTGGTGAGGTTTACCTTGAAAGAGCCACAGCGGGGTATGTCAGAGGGTCGCGCGGATACCGGTGATCGGGCCAGCATTACTACCGTTGCGCAGTTTCTCCTGAAACGACGATCGTTTCACCATCTCGCTATTGGCTCCGGGCTTGCGTCGTTTAACGGTTATGCGGTGATCAGCTTTTTCCCCAGCTTCATGGCGCGTAGTCACGGCATGAGCATCGCGGAAATCGGCGTCTACCTGGGCTTGATTATCGGAATTGCAGGCGGTGTCGGTTTTGCGGGCGGCGGCTACGTGGCCGACCGCGCCGCCAAGTGGGGGTACAAGTACTCATTGTGGGTGGTGTCCGTTGCGACCCTAGTTGCCTGGGTCTTTCTTTTTCCTGTCTATCTCCTGAACAACCCTTACTGGGTGTTGGTCTTCTTTGTCGTACCTACCGTGTTTTCGAATTTTTACTTGGCGACGACGTTTGCCCAGGTCCAGGGCATGGTGGGTCTTCGTATGCGAGCCGTCGCGTCCGCGTTGTTGCTTTTTCTGCTCAACATCATCGGGCTCGGGTTCGGTCCACAGGTTACGGGTATTTTAAGTGATGCACTGAGAGACATTGCGGCCGATGAATCTTTGCGATACAGCCTGATGGCCGTTGGACTCATTACGACTCCCTGGTCTGCATTTCACTACTACCGGGCGGGCCGATTCATTGAAGACGACCTCGCCCGGGCGGACGAGGGCGCTAGCTGCCCGGCGGCTTCCTGATAATTTTGGCAGTCGAACTAGCGATGGCGAGCAGGTCGCCGTCTTTGTTGTGCAGTTCCGCGGCCAGGAATGCAACGGACTTGCCCAGTTTCGCGATCTTTCCGATCGCGCGCAGCTCGCCGGGTCGCGCAATGTCGAGGTAACTCACTTTGATTTCGAGTGTCGCTACAATGACAGCTTCACCCAATGCAACGAATACGACGTGTGCCATGGCTGCGTCCAACATGCCGGCAACGAATCCTCCCTGGATGATGTCGCCCGAATGACAAAACGACTCGTCGATCTGGTAGCGTAATTCGATTGTTTGCGTCGCGTCGTCGTAACGATGGACGGAGCCGTTCAATTTGCCGAGTGCCGGCGGCTGGTGCGCGTTCAGGTTGTCGATCAGCTCATCCGTGGTCATTTTCTTGCCTCAGACGGCACGCATGTACCAGTCGAAGTCGACGTTGCTGATGATGTTATGGAAGCGACGCGATTCATCGCGACGGTTCTGTGCATAGATTTTGCAGTACTCCTCACCCAGGTACTGCGGCAGGATCTTGCTGCGTGAAAACTTGTCGATTGCCGTCTCCCAACGATTTGGGATCTTGCGCTTCAGCGTGATGACTTCGCCTTCCTCTATCATGCGGCCGGGGTCGCACTTGTTCTTCAGGCCGTAGTGCACGCCTGCGGCGATCGCAGCTGTCACGAGGTATGGATTGGCGTCGGCACCCGAGGTGCGATGTTCGAGACGAAGATTCTTTTGGTCTGAGACCGGGATGCGCAGTGCGACATTACGGTGATTGGCACCCCAGTTAGGCTCGACCGGTGCAAACATCTCCGGGCGCAGGCGTCGGTAGGAGTTGGCGTTCGGCGCAAAGATAACGGTGGACTCGGCCATTGTCTTCACGAGACCGCCGACAGCGTGTCGCAGTCGCGCGGAAAACGGTGGTGACGCCATATTGTCCTTGCCCCGGGAAAAGTAGTTCTTGCCATTCCGGTCCACGAGGCTCATGTGGATGTGTAGACCCGACCCCGAGTCTTCTTCGAATGGTTTTGCCATGAAGCAGGCGACAAAACCATGTTGACGTGCAATTGCTTTGATTGCTCGTTTCAACAGCACACCGTGATCGCAGGCGAGCACCGGGTCGTCGACATGTTCGAGATTAATCTCAAACTGTCCGGGCGCAAATTCGGAAACAGCAGTACCCACGGGGATGTTTTGCGCAACGCAGGTATCATTCAGATCATTGAGAAAGTTTTCGATGTCCCAGAGATCGTCGGGGTGATACACCTGCGGGCCGGGCTGTGGTCGGCCAATGCCAGGCACCCGGGACACACGTTTCGTTGGGCGGTCCGTCTTTGCATCGAGCAGATAGAACTCGAGCTCTGTCGCCATGACGATTGAGAGCCCCATTTTCCTGAGCGGTTGCAATGATCGTTCGAGCACGAACCGGGGATCAGCGAAAAACGGGTCGCCCTTTCGGTCGAAAAAACGGAACATGGCCTGCGCCGCCGGTCGAGTCGCCCATGGCACTGGTGCGAGGCTGCCGGGGACGACGCTGGCATTCGTGTCGGGATCGCCGTCGTCGGAGGACCAGGGAATCTCGGGAATGCAGTCCCCGGTTGTGTCGAGGAGTACCGTGCCACCCGGCATCGAAAAGCCATCACTGAAGATCTTGGGGAATTCCCTTTTGCGAATACGCTTGCCGCGCAGGACGCCGGGCAAGTCCGCTACTAGGAGTTCCATGACCTCTGTTTTCGGATGTTTCCGCAGGAATCGGTTCAACTCCGCCTGCAGGGACGTCTGCTTTTTGCGTGTCATGGGCTCTTCCGTTGCGTAACCGGCGCCAATTAAGCCCCAATTCCGGCCGCTGCACCAGTGTGGCGTTTTTAAGCACGAAAGTGCCGCCCTGAGTCTCACTCCGTAGCGTTGCTTCGGCCATAATATGAAATTCAAACCCATAATATGATCTAACGAGATAATGAAGACCCTTCCGCCGCAGGGTGCACAGGCAGCGCTGCGCGCTGTCCGCCTGCTCAAACTCTTTACCAATGAACGACCGGAAATGTCGCTGGCTGAGATCTCGCGAGCGTCAGGCCTGAATAAAACCACTACCCACCGGTTGTTGCGTGCCCTGCAAAGTGAGTCGCTGATAGATCGCAATCCCGCCACCAGTGCATACAGCCTGGGGGCAGGCCTGATGGCATTGGGTGTGCAGGCGCTCGCCAGTAGTGATCTGCGCCGTCGCGTCCGGCCTGTATTGCGAATCTTGGCGCGGGAAACCGGCGAGACGGCGACGCTTGAGGTGCCTTTCGAGGACAACATGCTGATTCTCGATGAGGTGGCCGGTAATCATGTCATCGGCTCCGCCGGCAATATCGGAACGCGCTGGCCGATTCACGCGACTTCAACCGGCAAGGCCTGGCTGGCCTTCGATGAGTCTGGTATCGATCGCCTTAGCGAAAAGCTGAAGCCGGTGACCGGCAGCACGATGACGGATCGCGATGCACTGCAGCCTCAGCTCGCTGAGATTCGTCGTCGCGGGTATGCCGTCACGGTCGATGAAGTCGAGGAAGGGTACACGGCAGTCGCGACGATCATTCGCGGCGTGCTCGGAGATGTACAGGGTGCACTTTCGATCGGTGGTCCAACTCAGCGCCTGACCGCTGCCCGTCGTGCAGAGCTGGGAACGGCACTTTGCCGCGCAGCGCAGAGACTGAATCCGGAATTCTGATTCATCGCTGCCGTGCTACCATTTGTGCGGTTTCCACGGACACAATTGGCGACGCTATCAATAAGAAAATTCTGCTCGGCATACTACTGATTGCCCTAGCGCCTGCCGCCAATGCCATCGAACTGGTCCTGCCAAAAGTTGCGCTGCAGGATATCGAGACGACAATTACTGCGACGGATATGATTCCGGGTGCCCCGGTGCAGTTGACAGTTGACGGGATTTCTTTCGCCGCGGTCGCTGACGACCAGGGACAGGCCTCCTTCGCGAGTATCGCCCTTGCCAGCATCGGCACCGCGGACATTACGGCATCCACCAGTGGAGACACCGCCTCTGCGAGCCTTCGTGTACTGCCGGGCTGGGTGTCAGTAACGCCGCCGCTTATTGCGATTGTAATCGCGCTGCTCTTGCGCAATGTCATTCCAGCATTGCTCATCGGCGTCTGGCTGGGCGCAACCTTGCTTCGGTCCGTTTCCGTACAGGGCGTTTTCGGCGGATTGCTGGACGGATTCGAAGTCTATGTTGTCCATGCGCTCGCCAACACGGAACATGCACAGATCATCCTGTTTTCGCTGATGATTGGCGGCATGGTCGGAATTATTACCCGCAATGGCGGGATGGCCAGCATCGTCAACATGATCGTCAGTCGAGCCAAGACCGCGGTCAGCGGACAGGTTGCTGTATGGGGTATGGGTCTGATGATCTTCTTCGACGACTACAGCAATACACTGGTCGTCGGAAACACGGCCCGGCCGATCACCGATTACCTGAAGATCTCTCGCGAGAAACTCGCGTACATTGTCGATTCGACGGCGGCACCTGTCGTTTGCCTGGCATTGATTACGACCTGGATCGGCTATGAAGTGGGCTTAATCGGTGACGCGATGCGCAGCATCCCCGACCTCAATGAACCTGCATACACTGTCTTCCTGCGATCGATTCCATATAGCTTTTATCCGATTCTTGCCGTTATCTTTGTACTGTACGTCGCAACATCTGGACGAGACATGGGCCCGATGTACAAGGCGGAGATCCGGGCACGTTCCGGCGAGGTAACTTCGTCCAGCGAAGAAGAAATGCCGGCGTTGCACGGCGACAATCTGGAACCTAAACCCAACATTCCGTTGCGGGCGATCAATGCATTCGTGCCGTTGATCGTGCTGATCTTATCGCTGGTCGGCGGTCTATTTGTTACGGGAAGCGGTGAGACGATGACCGATATCATCGGCTCAGCGGATGCCTACAAATCGATGTTATGGGCGTCCCTGCTTGGCGCGATGGTCGCTGCCGTAATGACCGTGGGTCAGGGCATTCTGACCGGTCACGAAACCGTCGATGCCTGGTTTGGCGGCGTCAAGGCTATGCTGTTTGCAATGATTGTGCTGATTCTCGCGTGGGCGCTGTCAGACGTAACCGCCGATTTGAGCACGGCAGCCTATCTCGTTTCGATTCTTGGGGGCTCGCTGCCGCCACCGCTTGTCCCGGTCACGGTGTTCATGCTGTCAGCAATGACCGCATTCACTACCGGAACGAGCTGGGGTACGCTGGGCATCCTGATGCCGCTGGTCGTGCCGCTGACCTGG
>JAQWSV010000236.1 GCA_029243005.1 Woeseiaceae bacterium | reverse complement strand
TCAGGTCCGGTGAGTAGCGATCGAGCGTGTCGTTCACGGCCGCATCGAAAGATTCACGGTCCAGATATTCGCCGTGTTCGACACACTCGATTGGAATATGGGCCTTGCGCGCACGCTCAAGGCCCGCGACACCGAGTTTGTTGCTCAGTACGACAGCGATATCAAGATCGAGCTCACCGGTCCCTGTTTTATCGATGAATGACTGAAGATTGGTGCCGCTGCCTGAAATAAGTATCGCGGCAGATTTGCGCTTGGCCCGCACGTTCAAACGAACCGCACCTCGCCAGTGCCTTCGGCGATCGTTCCCAGCCGCCAGGCGGACTCACCGGAGGCATTCAGAGAGGCAATTGCTTCATCGGCATCGTCTTCTGCGACGATGATGATCATCCCTATGCCGCAGTTAAATGTACGTCGCATCTCCGCTGTTTCGATATTGCCTTCTTGCTGCAACCATTCGAATACGGCGGGCACCTGCCAGGAGCCGGTGTCGATTTCAGCCGTCAATCCGCCCACCAAAATTCTCGGTATGTTTTCTGTGATACCGCCGCCGGTGATATGTGCGATGCCTTTAATGTCCAGCGACTCGGACAATTTCAGGATCGGCTTGACGTAAATCCGAGTCGGCGCCATTAATGCACTGGCCGCTGAGTCCCCCTCGATTTCCTGGTCAGTGGCGATTTCCAGCACTTTGCGAATGAGCGAGTAACCATTCGAATGTGGTCCGCTGGATGCCATGCCGATGACAGCATCGCTTGCCTTGATACTGCTGCCGTCAATAATGTTCGCGCGCTCTACGGCGCCGACGCAAAATCCTGCCAGGTCGTAGTCACCATCGGCATACATGTCCGGCATTTCGGCCGTCTCTCCACCGATCAGCGCGGCGCCGGCCTGCTCGCAGCCGTCGGCGATACCCTTGATGACGTCGGTCGCGAGTTTCGTGTCGAGCTTGCCGCATGCGAAGTAGTCGAGGAAGAAAAGCGGTTCGGCACCTTGCACCAGGACATCATTCACGCACATCGCAACGAGATCGATACCAATCGTGTCGTGGGTGCCCGTGATCTGCGCCAGTCTCAGCTTGGTACCAACGCCGTCCGTCCCGGATACGAGTATCGGTTCTCGGTAGCGATCGGGCGGCAGGGCGAACATGCCCCCGAACCCTCCCAGTCCCGCCATCACTTCGGGACGGCGGGTCTTGGCAACCAGGGGCTTGATGCTGTCGACGAGCGCATTGCCTGCGTCGATGTCGACACCGGCATCTTTGTAAGTAAGGGGCTTGGAGGTCATGGCTTTCCGGGGTGCAGAGTGGCGAAATGACACGGCGGCCTGAATCAGGCAACAAAATGTGGCAAATCCTGTGAGGGGGATATAATAGAGCTTCGACAGGTATCGGGAAACACCCTTTTTGTTTCGCTGGCCGGCACACCTAATGACCATAGATAAATCGAAACGACGGCGCGTACGCGCTTTTTCGGCAGTCGCGTTCAGGCTGTTGTTGCTGTTTATGCTGACTGGCGGACTAATGCCGGTTGCCAGCGCAGTCGAGGTCGCCGGGCTTTACTCGGTAGAGGTGACGCTGGATCCGGATGACCCTAATGCGCAGTCGAGCGCCTACCAGAGGGCATTGACCGAAGTCCTCGTACGTATAACCGGTACGATGGCTGCTGCTGACGCCGAGGAATTGGCCATTCTCTTCCCCAATCCCGCTGTCTACGTACTGCAATACCGACCGGGGCCGGACGATGCGCTAGTTGTTACACTCGATGGCCCTGCCATCCAGCGCACGCTGCGCCAGGCCGGTGCAACTGTCTGGGGAACCGACCGCCCGTTGACAATTATCTGGCTGGCGATCGACTGGGGCCTGGGCGACCGGGAAATCGTGCCGGCAGGTGACCCCGATCGAGGCGCCAGCGGCGGACGATTGATAGATCGCAATCAGTTACTTCGGGAGCGCGTTCAGGAAATCGCAACCCGGCGTGGTCTGCCCATCGTGTTCCCTTTGTTGGATGCAGAAGACCTCCGGCGTATTGGCTTTGTGGACATCTGGGGCGGATTCGATGATCCATTGCTCGAAGCGTCGGCGCGTTATGAGGCTGACTCGATACTTGTTGGGCGAATCCGGCCCAACGAGATGCAATCACCGCGCTGGACCTGGTACGTTAGCGAGCAGCGATTCGGTTGGCCTGGCGAGCCGGAAGAGGCGATGCACCAGTTGGCGGATGCACTCGCGGCGCGCAATGCCATCCGAAGTGACGAAGTCAGCGAAGTGTTAGAGTTGACCATTACCGGCATTGATTCGGTGGGTGCCTACGGGCGCGTGCAGCAATACATGAGTAATCTGCGCGTCATTGATAGTCTCGTCATTCGTTCCGCCCAGCCCGATCGCATTACCTACGAGGTTACGGTGCAGGGTGGTGCAGAGCGGCTGCACAATGCGCTGGGTATTAGCAATCTGCTTGAACGCGTCGATGACGGCTACTTTATCGATGGTGGCGCCATACGGCAGAGGCGCCAGCCCATGGGCAGCGCACAATCGTTCGAATATCGTTACCTCAGGCCGGAGGCGCCCTCGGTCAACAGGCCGCCCGGATACCGAGACGTCAACCCGGAACACTGATTGATGTCACTGCACTGGTTGCCCAATGCTATTTCGATGGCGCGAATCATACTGGTTGCGCCGATTCTGTACCTGATCGTCCATGCCGAGTACGGACTTGCGTTGATCCTGTTTTTCGTCGCCGGATTTTCGGATGGCGTGGACGGCTACCTGGCGAAACGGTTCGACTGGCATACGCGAATCGGCACCTTGCTCGACCCGATTGCCGACAAGTTCCTTGTCGGTGGAACGTTTGTCACGATGTTCCTAGTCGGGCTGGTGCCGGCCTGGCTCGCGGTCCTCGTTATTTTGCGTGATGTCGTCATCATCGGCGGTGCGACGGCCTATAATTTTTTGGTTCGGCCGGTCGAGGGTGAACCGACACGTATCAGCAAGCTGAATACGGTATTGCAGTTGCTATTTGTCATTTACGTCCTGAGTCACGAGGGCTTCGGATGGCCGGATCGCATAGCGATCACGGTGATCGGTGCCGGGGTACTGGTGACCTTAGTCGTCAGTGGCATAGACTACGTATTGGCATGGTCACGGCGGGTCGGGGAGCTGGCGCCGGAGGTGCAGCAAGCGGTGAGCGATAATGACAACTAACGCACCAAATCTGCGGCTGAACTGGATGGTGGCGATCGCCCTCGTGGGGTGGCTGCTTTGGTTGCTGTCCCCGGTACTGACGCCGTTCGTCGCATCGGCATTGCTGGCATACATTGGTGATCCACTAGCCGACCGTTTGCAGAAATTCAGGCTGCTACGCACTGTCGCAGTGGTCGTCGTTTTCCTGCTCACTTTCCTCGCACTGGCCCTGCTTGTCTTGCTGGTATTGCCGCTGATCCGCGACCAGGTGTCTGTTTTTCTGGCTACGCTGCCGGGCATCATTGCGCAGGCCGAGCAGGTCTTGCTGCCGGCGCTGACTGAATTCCTGGGTATCGAATCCGGCGAGGACATTGGCCTCGGCGCGTTCATGTCACGCTACAGTGACATGGCCGGCAACTGGACGGCTACGGTGTTGCTGTCGCTGAGCCGCGAAGGCGGTTCTCTGGCGGCAGCCGTTATCAGTCTCTTCCTGGTGCCCATTTTGACGTTTTACCTACTGCGGGACTGGGACATGATCATCCTTCGGCTGGGCGCGCTGGTGCCTTCGCGCCAGCGCGATAACGTGTTTCAGGTCGCGCGAGAAACGGACGATGTGCTCGGCGCCTTCCTTCGCGGCCAGTTGCTCGTCATGACGGGCCTGGCAATTATTTATTCGACGGGCCTGAGCCTGGTCGGCCTCAAGTTCGCGATCGCGATCGGGGTAGTTGCGGGGCTGGTGAGTTTCGTTCCCTACTTGGGATTCGTATTCGGAATACTGCTGGCAGGATTCACCGTCGCACTGGAACCAGATCCTCTATTGCGGCTTGCGGGCGTGGTTGCGACTTTTTCGATCGGACAGTTCATCGAAGGATCGGTGCTGACACCCAAACTGGTTGGTGATCGAATCGGCCTGCATCCAGTTATCGTCATTTTTGCTGTTGCTGCGGGTGGTCAGCTATTTGGGTTTTTTGGAATTTTGCTGGCGCTGCCAGCAGCCGCGGTTCTTTCCGTGATTGCCCGTTTTGCCTATCGAAATCACCTTGCCGAACACCCGGTCGAAGCTGAGATTCTGGAAGATATGGAAACCGAGCCGCCAGCTGTCGAGGCACCGGAGGATGCGGAAACGTGAGTCAGCTGGCGTTGCCATTGAAGCTGCAGGACCACGCCGTCTTCGAGAGTTTTCTGCCGACCGGCAACGAATCGGCGGTGGCTTACCTTACGGGTGCGGTGACCGCGCAGGATGAACCGGGTTGCTGGCTGTGGGGCCCAAGGTCCACCGGCAAGACGCACTTGCTGCAGGCTGTTTGCGAGCGGACGAAGGATCGCGCCCAGTTCGTGCCATTGCAGGAACTGGCGGCCGCCGGCCCGGATATTCTCGACGGGCTACACACGCGCCCCTTTGTCTGTATCGACGATGTGCACCAGGTGGCTGGTGACGAAGACTGGGAGCTGGGACTATTTGCGCTGTGCAATTCACTTGCTGACGCGGGCGGTACGTTGATTTGTGCGACCGATACGGCGCCGCGTGAAAGTCAGTTTCAGCTACCGGATTTGAAAAGCCGGTTTTCCCGGTTGCCGATATTTCAGCTACAGGCCCTCGACGAAGATGCGCGCGTGCAGGCGTTGCAATTGCGCGCACGTCATCGGGGTCTCGAGTTGCCCGCGGAAACTGCGAACTTCTTACTGGTGCGAAGCAAGCGGGATATGTCGTCGCTATGCTGGATCCTGGATATGCTGGACCAGGCGGCGATGAAGGCGCAACGTCGATTGACCGTGCCCTTCGTCAAGGAAGTATTGGATGCTAATCCTTCGGGTTGAGGCGCACCGAGAATTCTGCGACACGCTTGCCGAGCGCGCGGGCCAGGGACACTTCTTCTTCCGCGAGGCGAGCGGAATCCCGGTTCCAGGTAACGTGGCCCGCGCCATAGGGTGACCCGCCTGTCGTTGTCGTTGACAGTGCTGCCTCCGTGTACGGAATACCAACAAACAGCATGCCGTGATGGATCAATGGCAAAGCCATGGTCACGAGCGTCGTCTCCTGTCCACCGTGCAGCGACGACGTCGAGGTAAACACGCCAGCCGGTTTCCCGCTCAGCGTTCCGCTCATCCATTCACTGCCGGTACCGTCAATGAAGTACTTGAGCGGCGCGGCCATGTTGCCAAAACGTGTGGGACTGCCCATGATGAGCCCGTCGGATTCTTTAAGATCGTCTTTTGTCGCAAACGGCGGGCCGCTGTCCGGGATTTCTGCTTCGACGGCGTCTGTGACGGTCGATACTGCCGGAACGGTTCGAAGCCGGGCGCTACAGCCGTCGACTCGATCGATACCCTGGCAGACTTCCCGTGCCAGTGCCTCGGTGGCGCCGAAGCGGGAGTAGTAGAGAACGAGAATGTCGCTCACGATCAGATCAGTTCGAGGACATTTTCCGGCGGCCGTCCGACAACCCCCCGGTTATTGTCTTCATCGACCACAATTGGGCGTTCGAGGGCTTTCGGATGGTCGTGGACCCAGGCCGCCAGCATAGCCTCATCCTTCAGTGGCACGCTGTCGCCGGCATCTCTGAATACATCTTCGCCGCGCCGGAGGAGGTCTGCGAGCGGACGTCCAACCAGGCCGGCAATTCGTTGCAGCCCTTCAGCGTCGGGGGGTGATTGTAGGTATTCGACGATTGTCGGGCTGATGCCGTTCGATTCCAGCAGCTCTAGTGTCTTGCGGGATTTGGAGCAGCGCGGGTTGTGGTAGATCGTAATGCTCATGTGCGTTTTTATGTCGCCTGGGGAGCGGCAACTCTAGCAGTAATCCTGCGGCGTCGTCAGGGGATTGCAGCCTGCTTGACGGCGTGCGCTGGCGCTTGCTAGGTTTGGCCAGTGCAGATGTCAATATTTACCTTTATATCAGCGATTTGCGCTGGCAAGAACCTGCGGTTGGCAATGGCCGGCGTGTTGCTGATTCTTTCGGCCTGTGCCGCGGGCCCGCCAGTTCAGGAAATGAGCGATGCGCGTCAGGCGATCGCAGTCGCGCGTGAGGCAGGTGCATCGGAGCATGCGCCGACTGATCTTCGGGCCGCTGAGGACTTTCTCGACAGTGCGCTCAGGAATTTGTCCCGTAAGGATTACTATCAGGCGCGCGTCGATGCCGTCGAGGCAAAAAACAAGGCAATCGCCGCGCTGCAATTTACTGAGCTTTCCTCCCCCGGTCAGCCGCGCCGATAAATCGAACCGCACCACAATGTGTCGATTGTTCAATGTGACTGGTCGCGTGCAGGGTGTTTTCTTCCGGGTTAGCACGCGAGATGTCGCCTCGCCATTGGGCCTCAACGGACATTCCATTAACCTGCCGGACGGAAGTGTTGAAGTTCGTGCCTGCGGCGACGATACGGCAATTGATCAATTGCAGGCCTGGTTGCACGAGGGCCCACCGCATGCCAATGTTTCGGCAGTGAATGAGCGATTGACAGCATGTACAGCGCCGGCGCGGTTCAATACGGGTTGATTCGTATGCGCTTGGCGCTCAGGCGCGAAACCACTTTAGACGCAGCCGATCGAGCACCTTGTTTGGGTATTTTCGCTGGCCGAGAGAGCCGTTGTAGCGGCCAAGCGCACGAATCAGGTCTCCCTTTTCCATATCCATGTAGTACTTCAGGATCGTGCAACCCAAACGCAGGTTCGTGTCTATGTGCATCAGGTTGTCATCGGGCCGGCCAATTTCATCTAGCCAGAACGGCATGACCTGCATCAGCCCGCGCGCGCCCGCGACGGAAATCGCATAGCGATCGAAATTGCTTTCAATGTCGATAACGGCGAGGACAAGCTCTGGCGGAAGCTCTGCCCGTTTCGCCTCGAAATGTACGCGCTTCAATAATTCGATTCGCTCTGCCGGGTCACGAACCTGAGGTTCGAGTCGTGCTGACATGTCAGTCAACCAGACCTGGGCATCGAAGTGGTCAGGAAAGCTGTCGACCTCACTGGCAGCCTGCCGGAGGAGGGCGATCAGTTCGGGGTCAGGGTCGTCCTGTGCAAAGGCCGGCACCATGAGGACAAATGATGCAGCAATAATGAGCGCTTGTCGCATGAATCACCTGCTCGATGGAATAATTCCCTTTTGACGGATTCCTAGCTTAGTGACGAATCCTTGACGAGATCGAGAGCATCATCACGTTTCATCATACGGGATTCGTCGTCCCGGCGATGGCGATACTCGAGTTCGCCGGCTTCGAGGCCTCGCTCGCTGACTACCAGCCTGTGCGGGATGCCGATCAGTTCGGCATCAGCGAACTTGACGCCGGGACGCGCGTCGCGGTCGTCAAACAGGACGTCCAGACCCATTGACTGCAGTTCCTCGTATAACGCTTCCGACGCTTCACGTACGGTATCCGAACGGTGCATGTTGATCGGTACCAGGATGACATCGAACGGTGCCAGTGGTTCCGGCCAGATGATGCCCTTCTCATCGTGGTTCTGTTCGATTGCAGCACCGACAATGCGGGTCACGCCAATACCGTAGCAACCCATGGCCATCGTGGCATCTTTGCCGTCCTTGTCCTGCACGGTGGCGTTCATCGACTCGGAGTACACCGTGCCGAGCTGGAAAATGTGGCCGACTTCGATGCCACGCGCAATCTTCAGCGTGCCTTTGCCGCCTGGCGTCGGGTCGCCTTCGATGACATTTCGGAGGTCCACGGTCTCCGGAACATCGACATCGCGTCCGAAATTCACACCGACGTAGTGCATGTCCGCCTCGTTTGCACCGATGACGAAGTCCGACATCGCAGCTGTCGCATGGTCGTAGAAGATAGGAATATCCAGCCCGATCGGTCCTGCGTAGCCGGGCACACTGCCGGTGGCTTTCTGGATGGTCGCCGGACCCGCCATCGTCAGCGGTTCGGCGACGCCCGGAATCCTGTCAGCCTTGATGGCGTTCAATTCATGGTCGCCCCGTAGCACGAGTGCGATGGGTCCATCGTCACCGTCGACGATTAGTGTTTTGAGCGTCTGTTCGGCGGTGATGTCGAGAAATGCCACCAGGTTCTCAATGGTTTTGCAGTTCGGGGTGCTGATTTTCTCGAGATCCCGGGTCGGCGCCGGTGTTATGCCTTCCCGTGGTGATGTCGCCGCCGTTTCCACGTTCGACGCGTAGTTGTCTTCGTCGCACCAGGCGATGCCGTCTTCACCGGAATCTGCCAGTACCATGAACTCCTGCGAGCGACTGCCGCCGATTTCGCCGCTGTCTGCATCCACGACCCGAAAGCCCAGACCCAGTCGCTCGAATATCGCGACGTAGGCATTGTGCATCTTGCGATAGCTTTCTTCGAGCCCGGCCTGGTCCGTATCGAAGGAGTAGGCATCTTTCATCATGAATTCACGTGCGCGCATGACACCGAAGCGGGGCCGGATTTCGTCACGGAATTTGACCTGGACCTGGTAGAAGTTGACCGGCAACTGCTTGTAGCTGCGCAACTCCCGACGCGCGATATCGGTGATGACTTCCTCGTGCGTTGGTCCGAAACAGAAGTCCCGGTCGTGTCTGTCAGTCATCCTGAGCAGCAGGTGGCCGTACTTGTCCCAGCGACCGGTCTCCCGCCACAATTCTGCCGGCTGCACAGCGGGCATGACGACCTCAAGCGCACCGGCCCGATCCATCTCCTCGCGGACAATGCGCTCTACCTTGCGCAGAACCCGGAGACCCAGCGGCATCCAGGTGAACAGTCCGGATGCGAGACGACGGATGAGGCCAGCCTTCAGCATGAGTTGATGGCTGACAATCTCGGCTTCCGATGGCGTATCCCGTAATGTTGTTAGTCCAAATCTGGTGAAACGCATGTATAGTCTCATCCCGCTTGCAATGGCGGGCGTATTCTACACGAGGATATGCAGGACTGATCGTCTAATGTCACGTGCCCTGGCGGCTGAAGACATGCTGAAAAGAAGAGCAGGAAAAAAGCAGAATTGAGAGACCGGGCTAATCCATTTGTCGCACGGGAAGGTGTTCCGTTCCTGGTCGCAACCGTCGCCGCTATTTTCGTTGTCGGACAACTGGTCGACCTCGTTTGGATGCTCGTCCCGTTCATCATATTGATCTGGCTGTTCCTGATATTCCGGGATCCATTGCGTGCAGTGCTGGCCGTCCCACTGGGCGTGCTTAGCCCGGTTGATGGCACTGTCCTCGAAGTCGGGCTCACCGATAATGGTGCGCTGAACGGTGAGGCGCACCGCATCCTCATTCGCGTGAACATGCTGGGGACCTACACTGCGCGTTGCCCGACCGAGGGTAAAATCATGGATTTTCGCGGGGCGGTACCGGAGAGCGCAACCGTCGGGCATGCCAGCGGATTTTGGGTCAGGACGGACGAAGAGGAAGACGTGGTATTGCAGTTCCGTGGTCACCGTTTCGGACGGGCGCCACTCGCGTTTCTCGGCTATGGCGAACGGGTCGGACAGGGTCAGCGCTGTGCCTATTTGCGTCTGACCCGGCTGGCCGAAGTACAATTGCCTGTCAATAGCCGTGTACATGTCACGGCGGGACAAGAAGTCGCGGCGGGAGTTAACGTGCTCGCGAAGCTGCCACACCCGTAGCGACGGGCAGCGGTCGCAATCCGGAGTTGGACACTATGTCAGCGGAATCCAGACGTCGCGCCTACCTGGAGGCACTGCAAATAGACGTGTACGCCCTGCGGGGTGCGGAGCCGGTGGACGCAATTGACGCCGAGCCACGGACTGTCGATGTGCCCGCAGTTGACTGGGACTCTCTTCGCGACGCGGTTGCCGAATGCCGCCGCTGTACGCTGCACGAAACGCGCACTCAGACGGTTTTCGGTGTTGGCAACCCGGCAGCAGACTGGATGATAGTTGGTGAGGCGCCCGGGCAGGAAGAGGACCGACGCGGCGAGCCCTTCGTCGGACGCGCCGGCAAGCTGCTGGACGAAATGCTCCTGTCGCTCGAACTCGACCGTGGCTCGGTGTTCATCGCCAATATCCTAAAGTGCCGACCACCGAACAACCGGGATCCACAGGCAGATGAAGCAACATCCTGCCGCAGTTACCTCGAGCGGCAAATCGACTTCGTTGCCCCTAAAGTCATCATTGCCGTTGGCCGAATCGCGGCGCAACATCTACTGAACACCGATGAGCCGATCGGCAGAATGCGCGGCAAGCGGCACATGCTGGAGGATCGGCAGCTTCCGGTTGTGGTGACCTATCATCCGGCCTACCTGTTGCGCAGCCCCACGCAGAAACGCAAGGTGTGGCAGGACTTGCTGATGGCGCGGCAGATGATGGATGAGGCGAATCAATGATCACACCGATGCAACAAATCCCTGTCGAAATACGGCAGATGGCGCACGAAGATATTGCGCAGGTCGCTGACATCGAGCGCCGCAGCTACGAATTTCCGTGGAGCCACGGTGTGTTTCGTGATTGTTTGCTGGCTGGTTATACCTGCATTGTTATGGAACGTGAGGAGTCTGCGGTGGGTTATAGCATTTTGTCCGTTGCCGCAGGAGAAGCGCATATTCTGAATCTCTGTGTTGATCCAAAATTTCGCGAGCTCGGTTACGGCGAGCAACTTTTTGACGAATTGCTGGGTCGTGCGAGGGATATGGAAGTGCGGGAGATCTTTCTGGAAGTCCGGCCTTCGAATGAAACGGCTATTGGTCTCTATCGGAAAAAAGGTTTTCGCCTGATCTCGAGTCGCCCGGCGTACTACCAGGGAAGAGAAGGGCGCGAAGACGCAGCTGTTTACTCGAAGTTGATCAAAAAGCGTTAGGACGCATCGCGCCGGATGCGCAATGGCTGCAGGTTCAAGAACATGCGCGCCAGCTCTGCCCGCTGTCTGGCAATCAGGGCTTATTCATCCTCGGGCTGAACAAACTGTTCTGGTGGCTCGTCGGTTGCAACGGAATCCGACTTGAAAGTGATGGCTATCCATTCGAGCGGCCGGTCTCCGGTATTGCCCGATTCATGCTCGTCGCTAATATAGACGGGACCCGGCCTCCAGAATGCTCGGACGCTATCGTTTTCGGGACGCTCAAATACCCTGTCGGAGCCACGAAAGCGGTATACGAGTTCGTTCGTTGAATTCAGGACGATGACGAGTTGATGCTCAGGGTGTTCATGAATGCCTTCCCATTGACCCGGCAGTAATTCGAAACGCTGTACAATTACGCGGCCATCTTCGAGCAGCGTTTCGCCTTCGATGTTCGGATAGGTTTGTTGTCCGTGCGCGTTGGCGGCGAATAGCAGGGCGATAGCAGTTGCGAATCTTGTCATCTCAAAGTTTCCATTTAAATGAGGGGTCAAGTTTCCGGTCTCCAATTATTCAAATTCGAGAACCTGTTTGGCGGCTCGCTCTCCCTCGTCGCATGCGGTCGACCAGAGTTGGTCGCCGGTTAATTCAGAATGCGCAAAGCGCACCCTGCCGTAACCTTGTCGAATGACGTCTCTTGGCGCCATTTCTCCATCAGGCCCAAAATAGAACCCTTTTTGAGGAATGACGTAGGCATGACCCCAGCGATTCGAAATGATTGCTGCGATGTCTCTTTCATGGTCAAAGCCATGAGGGCCGAAAGTCTTCGTCAATTGGCGCCGTATGGTTTCCTCTATCTCTCGGTACGGCATTGCAAACAGTTGCATCCGCGCTGCGAGGCTCTGTGTGTCATAGGGTAGCCCCAGGTCCGACACGCCGGACGTAAAGGGCACGTAAAAGGTGAGGATGGTCGGCTTGTCCGGGTTGAATGGCATGTGCCTGCCATTGTGTGACATCGGTGCGCGGATATTTGTGAACCAGGTGCGTGGCCCCAGCCAACGCGCCGAGGTTATACCGAGTTGCTCCATGAATCGCCATTGTCTGACCGCAACATTGACGACCAGCATGGGTGCATGCTGGAACGTATTCATCGCATCGGCCAGTGCCGTAGGTGCATCCCTGACGACCTGTTTGTTGATCCATTGTCCGCCGGCCATGATGACTGCCTTGGCGGTAACAGAACTTGCCTCTCCACTCTGGTTATCAATGTAAGTGACCGAAACCTGGCTCGCGCTTTTTGGGTCGCCGTCATGCTGCACATCAACCGCGGTCGCATTAAGCCTGACTCGCAGCGGTGAGTCAGGTCGATCGAGCGCATCGAAGCTAATGCGGCCGTAGACGATGTCATCAAAATTACTGTCACCTTCGATCGCATCCGGAAGCAGCTTTTTGAGGAAATGCCGCGCGATACCCGTATTGCCACCGGGAAAACTAACGGCGAAGTAGGGTTCCTCCATGTCGGCGGCCGCTTCCGCTTCCGCTGCCGTCATCGTGCCGGGTGCAAAGTAGTGTTTTGCAGCAAGGGCCGAAATAGCGTCGCAACCCAGTCCGGTGCCATAGGACGCAATCATTGGACTCAGGAAATCAAAGACTTCCTTACGCGTGATACCGGCGTACTGCTTCAGGTACTCCGAATAGGTCATGCTGTCCAGCCAGGATTCGAGATCCTCCGGATGCTCTTCGAGCAGGAATTGATCGAGTCCAGCCAATTCCTCCTTGACCTCGTCGGGCCAGTTGATTTCCTCGTAGCCGGACAACCACGGATTGCGGACCATCTTCACCGCGGCCGGATCATCCGGGTCGTCAAAGAAATAGCCCTGATCCGCCCCGTCTCGATCTATCATCATATGGGCGTAGTGTTCGGCCGCGTAATTCAGTCCCTTTTCGCTACCGTCCGCGGTCTCAAGCCACGTGGGCGCATCCGGTTCGTCGCCCATGGGCAGTCCGATTTCTTCCCAGACCGGGTGATAAAAAAATCCCAATTCCGATATGACACGTGCGGGCCACAAGCACATGTTCGAGCCCTGCGGCGCATGCAGGTGGTGACCGTCGACCCGCACTTCGTTTTGCCTGGCCTCGCCGCCAAAAACCGAATGGTTGTCCAGAAGGAGTACCCGGGCATCGTCTCCACGTTGTTTGAGAAACTGGTATGCGGACATTAGCCCTGCGAAGCCACCGCCGACCACGACCAGGTCGTACGCTTCCCCTGTATCCACCGACGACCCAGAAATCGACTGCCACTGTCCATCCCGCAGCGCATGGGCTGCATTCACAACCTGATGCGTATTACCGTTTGCCATGGCGTAATCGCCAACGCCACCCGGCCCCGTCCAGTTAGCGTCAACTGCGCTGAAGGGTGCGGGCGATTGCGCTTGTGCCGAACGAATGAAACCCGGTGCGGCTGCGGTTAACAGGCCGCCGCCGACGCCGAACAAAGTGCCTGCGACAAAGTCTCTCCTCGTAACATCGGCTGGAAAATGGACAGGATCGGTCTCTTTACTGTTATGTCTGTCGCCCATTGTTATGGCTCCGGTTTTGTTGGTTGCCCCACGACTTAACTGCCGGACAATATTTCTCGCAATTCGATCATGCGCACAAACTGCGCTCTGTATAACTGGCGGCCTTTCAAATTAAGTTTAGCCGAATGCCCGTATCCTCTCGAGTAGCGGGTGATCTTGTCCCGCTGGTGGTTCGTATTTTCGGTCAATTTGCTACACTCCCGGCCCTTTGTCGACCGACCCTGTTGGCCAGAATGTCCACAATTGCAGATGAAGTGAGCCGCCGGCGCACTTTCGCCATTATTTCTCACCCGGATGCGGGCAAGACCACGCTGACTGAGAAGCTATTGCTCTTCGGTGGCGCTATCAATATGGCGGGCACGGTCAAAGGCAGAAAGGCCAGCCGGCATGCGACGTCAGACTGGATGGCGCTCGAGCAACAACGCGGGATCTCGGTCACGTCATCGGTCATGCAATTCCCGTATCGCGACCGGGTGGTCAATCTCCTGGATACGCCGGGCCACGAAGACTTTTCTGAAGATACCTACCGTACGCTGACAGCGGTTGACTCAGCACTCATGGTGATCGACTGCGCGAAGGGCGTCGAGCAACGTACGATCAAGCTCATGGAGGTCTGCCGCTTGCGTGACACGCCTATCATGACCTTTATCAACAAGCTCGATCGTGATGGCCGGGAGCCGGTGGATCTGCTCGACGATATTGAATCGATGCTAGGCATTGCCTGTTCACCAATCACCTGGCCGATTGGGATGGGTCGCAGTTTGAAGGGTGTTTATCACCTGCGTCAGGATCGCATCTTTCTTTACTTGCCTGGCGAAAAGGACCAGGCATCGGAAATCCAGACAATCGATGGTTTAAACTCGGACGAGGCTTCCGAAGTGCTCGGCGATGACGCGGATAATTTTCGTGAAGAAATCGAACTCGTAAAGGGAGCATGTCCGGAACTGGATATTGACGAGTACCTGGCCGCAAAACAAACCCCGGTCTTCTTTGGTTCGGCCATTTCCAACTTTGGTGTTCGCGAATTGCTGGACGAGTTTATTGAACACGCACCGCCACCGAAGTCTCGCGAAAGCGAAGTGCGCGTCGTCGAGCCGAATGAGGAAGAAATGACCGGATTCGTCTTCAAGATTCAGGCGAACATGGATCCCGGGCATCGCGACAGAATCGCCTTCATGCGAATCTGTTCTGGCGAGTATCAGAAAGGAATGCGCCTGCGGCACGTCCGCAGCGGCAAGGACATGAAGATTGCCGATGCGATCACGTTCATGGCCGCGGATCGTCAGCATGCAGACGTAGCTCACGCCGGCGATATCATCGGCCTGCATAATCACGGAACGATTAATATTGGTGACAGCTTTACGCGGGGCGAGGATCTCAGATTCTCGGGGATTCCAAGTTTCGCACCCGAGATTTTTCAGCGAGCTGTCCTGAAAGACCCACTTAAACTAAAGGCCTTGCAAAAAGGGCTCGCGCAATTATGCGAAGAGGGAGCGACGCAGCTATTCAAGCCACTACGAAACAACGACCTGATTCTCGGTGCGGTTGGACCGCTGCAATTCGATGTCGTTGCCCATCGCTTGAAGGATGAGTACAAGGTCGAGTGTCAGTTCGAGCCTATCAATGTCGCGACGGCTCGTTGGGTGGAGGCCGATGACGAGCGAAATTTACAGGAGTTTCAGAAGAAGGCGCATGATAATTTGGCGCTCGATCACAGCGACAGCCTAGTCTATATCGCTCCCAGCAAGATAAACCTCAACCTGACGCTGGAGCGCTGGCCTGATATTGAGTTCCGGGAGACACGCGAGTATTAACGAGCGGGCCGACAAACCGAAACGAAAATTCCTGACCAGAGAGTCCGTCGCTTGGGCCCTTTACGACTGGGGCAATTCAGCCTTTGCGCTCAGCGTACTGGCTGTGCTTTTTCCACTGTTCCTTGGTTCTTACTGGAGTGCGGGCGAGCCAGGCCCAGTCGTTACCTCGAGGCTGACCTGGGCCACTGCCATTGGAAGTATCGTGGTGTCCATGATGGCGCCCATGCTTGGTGCAATTGCTGATAGCGGTGGCTACCGAAAGCGTTTTCTCGTTGCGCTGACTGTTATGGGTGCGTTCAGCACGGCGGCGCTCAGTCTCGTCGGCATGGGCGACTGGTTTTGGGCGCTTACTCTGTTCATCATCGCTTCAATTAGCTATTACAGCGCAGCCGTTTTTTACGACTCACTGCTCGTCGACGTCAGTCACCCACGGTATTACAGCCTGATTTCTTCGCTGGGCTTGTCGCTCGGTTACTTCGGTGGCGCGTTTTTGCTCTCGCTACACGTTTGGATGATGTATACGCCGCAGTCATTCGGTTTTGTCGATCCGAATGGCCCAATCAAGTTTGCGTTTGTATCCGTGGGGGCATGGTGGCTGATTTTCCTGCTGCCGATCCTATTGGTGGTTCGGGAAGCGAGGTCGCCGAATGCCGTACGGAGAGGCGTAGTCAGAGCAGCCTATCGAGCACTCGCAAGTACATTCAATAAGATCAAAAGCTATCGCAATATCTTCACCTTCCTGATTGCCTACTGGTTTTACATCGGGGGTCTGTTCACTGTGATCTTCATGGCCGTCAATTGGGGCCAGCGCCTGGGATTCGAAGACAAGGATCTCGTTACCGCATTGATGATCACGAACTACGTGGGTTTCCCGGCGACCTTGTTCTTCGGTGTCATGGCACATCGATTTGGGACTAAGCGCGCTATTTACTTCGGCCTGCTGGTGTATATTGGCGTCGTCTGCTGGGCGGTCTTCCTCGAGGACGTGGGCCAGTTTTATGCGATGTCCATCGTTATCGGCATGGTTCAGGGTGGCGTGCAAAGCATCAGTCGCTCACTTTATGCTGCATTGATACCCAAGGATATGTCCGGCGAGTTCTTCGGCTTCTACAACATGCTCACAAAGTTTGCGCACGTGCTGGGACCGGTGTTGATCGGCATCGTAATCTTCTTCACCGATGACCCGAGATTTATCCTGTTAGCTATCGCGCCGCTGTTCCTGATCGGTGCAGCAGTCCTGACACGGGTGGAAGTATTCGCAGAAGCGAACTGACGGTTAGCGGCTTTTCTCGAATTTTCGCACGGCTGTCTGAAGCTGTTCGATGGAAATGAGCTCTGGCGGTCCGTAACGGGTATCGAGATAGATCTCCGTAATTTTCTCGGCCAGCGAGGGATCATCATGTCCTGCTGCGATTCGTGACGTTAGTTTGATCGGGGTTTCGCCTTTTTCCGGAGTTACGCCGGCAGCTTTCATGAATTCTTGATAGAGGCGTGTCGCCTCGTCCTTGGGTGGCGGTTGGTAACGCATCAAGATGAGCGTGCTGATTATCGCGACCAGGATGACCAAAATAAGCACGAGAGTCAGCATCATCTGTCGCCAGTCTGGCTTATCCATGCCCAGCCATTCCATGAACTCGAGCTGGTTATCCGGGCCGTAGGCCAGGATCCACTCGTTCCACTCCGCGTTCAGCGCATCCCAGGTCATCGTGATCTGGTAGAGCCATTCGTATGGCGTATTCAGTCCCCAGCTCGCCCCGACGCCATCTATGATCGCGCCATAGCGGCCCATGTCGATGCGTTCCGGTGCGACGGCCGCTGTAGGGTCAACGCGATACCAGCCACGGCCGGGCAGCCACACTTCGGTCCACGCGTGGGCATCGGCTTGGCGCACTGTCAGATAGTTGCCCAACGTATTGATCTCACCACCCTGGTAGCCTAGGACGATGCGAGATGGAATGTTGGCGGCGCGCATCATGACGGCAAAAGCTGATGCATAGTGTTCGCAGAATCCACGTCGGGTGTCGAACAGGAAAAGATCAACCGGATTACTGCCGAGAGGTGGCGGGTCCAGTGTGTAATAGAAATCTTCAGTATTGAATTTTCTTAATACCCGATTTATGAATTCCTCTGCTGAACCGGCGTCCTCCCGCATCTGGCGCGCCAGCGCGATCGAATCCATATTGGTGTTCTCTGGAATTCGCGTGTAGAACTCGCGGCGAAAACTCGAAATCTGGTTGGCCAACCGATAATCGGGGTAGGAGGCGACGCGGTAACTCATGCGTTGGTCGACAGGCTGCCGCCGCGTAAGCAGATGGTAGCTCGTCATATCGATGCTCTTGCCGCGCTCCCATTCGTAGGGAACGTCGAGGGCGAAAAGCCAGTGTTGGCGCGTGGGTTCCAGTCGGACCTCGTAGTTGACTGCGTCACCTTCGATTTCGATCTCGTCCCTTGCCCGCCGGTCGATGGAAGGCTCATTGTCGGTCCAGGTGCGACCGTTGAACCGGTCGAGGACCAAGCCTCGCCAGTATCGGCTATGCGGCGGCGGAATTTCGTCGTCGAAGCGCACGCGGAATGCAACGGCATTGGAAAGTGATAGCGAACTTATATCGCCCGGGCTCATGCGGTCACTGAGGCCCGAAGTTGCCGAGCTTGTGTCGATGGGCACGGCCCAGAACGGTGTCGTGATACGGGGAAAGAATACCCACATCGCGATCATCAATGGCAGCGAGTAGGCAATAAAGCGTCCGCTGGTTTGAACGCTATGCCAGATGGGCACCCTTCGAACGTCCGACATCCTGAGCCAGGCGGTTATCGTAAATAGCACGCCAGCGATTAGGTAGGGCAGGGACCACAGATATTGCTCGCGCAATAGCGACGACATGATCAGGAAAACAGAGATGAACAGCAGGACGAACTGGTCCCGGCGCTTGCGTGTTTCCAGAAGCTTCAGTGCGGCCATGACAACCAGAAGAGAAGATCCTGGACCGACGCCGCTCACGGATTCGTAGGACAC
>JAQWSV010000233.1 GCA_029243005.1 Woeseiaceae bacterium | reverse complement strand
CCCGGCGCGCTGGACAAATCGTTCCACTCGACGGCAGATTCCTTGCCCTTGCCGGTTCGCAAATAGCTGCTGACGACTTCATGCGGCGAACCGTCCATGACGATCTGACCCTGCTCCACCATCAGTACCCGGTGGCACATTCGGGTGACAGCCGGCATGTTGTGCGACACAAACAGAATAGTTCTGCCCTCCTCGCCAATGGCCTCCATCTTACCCATACACTTTCTTTGAAACTCTGCATCACCAACGGACAGCACTTCGTCGACGATCAGTATCTCCGGGCGTAAATGTGCGGCAACAGCGAACGCGAGTCGCACCTTCATGCCACTAGAATAACGTTTCACTGGCGTATCTAGGAATCGTTCAACGCCGGAGAACGCAACAATTTCGTCAAACTCCTTGTCCACTTCCCGTTTGCGCATACCGAGAATCGTGCCATTCAGGTAGACGTTTTCACGACCGGTCAA
This sequence comes from Woeseiaceae bacterium, assembly GCA_029243005.1. Classification (GTDB taxonomy): domain Bacteria; phylum Pseudomonadota; class Gammaproteobacteria; order Steroidobacterales; family Woeseiaceae; genus SZUA-117. Next base: position 3,332 of record JAQWSV010000233.1, on the reverse strand, counting down.
TTCCTGATGAAACCCGGTTCCCACTTCCAGCAGGCTGCTCATACGGCCGTGGATTTCGACACTACCCCGGGTCGGCGCCGTAATGCGTGACAGCACCTTCAATAAGGTGGATTTACCAGCGCCGTTGTGGCCAATGATGCCGAGCACCTCGCCCTTGGACACGTCGAACGTCATATCCCTGACTGCCCACAACAGGTCTTCGCCCAGTTCGGCGTCACCGCGCCGAACCGCGTCGAAGTCCACATCATTGAAATTGTAGAGCGAACGGTACTTGCGATAGTTGCGTAACGGCGAGCGAACGAAACGCGTAACCGCGCTGGCCAGGCTGTCAGCCGATTCGGTAGCAACGCCGATGCGATACAGCTTGTTCAGGTTTTCGACTTTGACGGCGAGATCAGATGACATCGACAAATACCTTCTCAAGCCGGCGGAAATAGATAAGCCCGGTCACGACTAATAGCACCGAGGTCACTACGCCGGGCACCACGAATTCCCAGGGAATCGGGTAGCCCAGAACCGTGGCACGGAATCCCTCGATCACGGCGACGAGTGGATTCAGCGAATACCAGAATCGAACGTCATCAGGGATGGCCGACGCCGTGTAAACAATCGGTGCGGTATACATCAGCATCCGCACTGCAAAGGTCATGGCGAATTTGACGTCCCGGAAACGGATCGCAAGTGCAGACAACCACAACCCGACCCCAGTCGGTACAAGGATCATCAGTCCGATGAACAACGGCAGGTAGACGATATTCCAGGTCAGCGGTATCTTGAAGTAGATCATCGCCGCAAAGATCAGCAGGAAAGAAATCGCGAAATCCACGAGCTTTGCGAGGATCGGAGTCAGCGGAAAGATCACCCGCGGGAAATAGATTTTTCCGAGAATGTGCTGACCGCCGACCAGGCTTTGACTCGCCGAGTTCATCGCATTCGACATGTAAGTCCACGGAACAATAGCGACCGTTGAAAAGAGCAGGTACGGAATGCCATCAGTCGCGATCTTTGCAACCCGACCGAAGATCAGCGTAAAGATCAGGATCTGGATCGTGGGGTTCAGGATCGCCCAGGCCAATCCCAGGATGGTCTGCGCATACAGTACCTTGATGTCACGCCAGACCAGAAAGTAGAAGAGATCGCGATAATCCGCGAGCTCGGAGAAGTCGAGCATTTTCCAGCCACTGGTCGGCTCGATTATGATTTTGTCGTCGTTCACTCGTCTTTAGCCACAATAATCGCGCAGGTTATCCACGCTCACAGAATAGAATGCCGCTAGTCCCAGATTTTCCAGGGTGCGTCGCCCGATTCCCACATGTCATTGAGCACGTTGCGATTGTGCAGCGTATCCATCGCATACCAAAAGTCGTGGTGCCGATAAGCGGACAGCTCCTTATCCTCGGCAAGGCGACCCAGTGGCTCAGCCTCCCAGAAGATGCGCTCATGCTCCACATAATCCAATACCTTCGGTTCGAGCACGAAGAATCCACCATTCACCCATGCACCATCACCTTTCGGTTTCTCGCGGAAATGTTCGATTGTCGTGTCGTCTTCGGAGAGTTTGAATGCACCAAAGCGACCTGGCGGCTGCACCGCGGTCAGCGTCGCCAGCTTGCCCTGCTCCTTATGGAACGCAGCGAGTGCCTTCAGGTCTACATTGGAAACGCCATCGCCGTAAGTCATGAAAAACGTGTCGTCATCGAGATAGTCACGAACATGTAACAAGCGCCCGCCGGTGCCACTCTCATCGCCCGTATCGACTAGTGACACCCGCCATTGCTCTGCGTGGTTGCAGTGCAGATCCATCTTGTCACTGGAGAGATCAATCGTGACGTTTGAATTGCGCAGCAAGTAATTGGCGAAATACTCTTTGATGACGTAGCCCTTGTAGCCACAGCAAATAATAAACTCATTGACGCCGTGCGCTGAGAAGATCTTCATGATGTGCCATAGAATCGGCCGGCCACCCACCTCTACCATGGGTTTTGGCTTGATCGTCGTTTCTTCGGATAGCCGGGTGCCGAGCCCACCTGCAAGGATTACCGCTTTCATTCGTCGTCCTGTCGTGTCTCGTTGGTATTTTCAATACTGCGCTTGCAAGGCAAGCTATTGTTGCACATATTAATCGCTCAACAACCAGTACTTCAGTGACGTAATCCTCATTTAGTGAGGTGAGGGACTCTTCAATTTCCACGAATTCGCACGTTGTCGGCCTGATTCCTGCTGCCGGCAGAGGAAGCCGGCTGGGCAAACTGCCCTTCAGCAAGGAACTCCTGCCGCTGGAGGGCCCGGCCGATCTCGACCACCCACCCGGTGCCGATCAGCGCACCGCCATCGACCATTCGATGGAGTGTCTTATAGCCGCAGGCATTGGCCGCGCATGCGTCGTGCTCTCGAGCGGAAAGGAGGACTTGCGGCGGCACCTCCATGAACACTGGACGGACACCCTGGCCATTGACCTCAAGACACTGGACCATTCTCCCAACGTGCCCGCCTCGCTAAATGCCGCCTTTCCAACGGTGAAAGACGCCGATTCACTCCTGCTGTTTCCCGATATCGTTTTCTGGCCGACGGAGGCCGTGAAAGCGATTATCGATCACCGGCTAAAGCGCGGCACGGATATCGTACTGGCGCTGATCCCCGCTGCTTCGGGAGAAAAGATCGACATTGTGACGACGGATGAGCGTGGGAAAATCAGGACCATTACGCCCAAGCCTGGTGCAGACGTCAGCGGCTGGACCTGGGTTGCCGCGGTCTGGAGTCCGCGATTTTCAGCCCACATGCACCATGAATCGCCATCGATCGCAGCGTCGATTCTGGCCCAGCACCATCGCGAGGCCTACGTTGCAGATTTGCTCAACCACGCAATCAATGCCGGATTGTCGGCGGAGACAGTCTCGTTCCATGACGGCCGGTCATTCGACCTGGGCACGTTGGATGAATTGAACAGGTACTGGGCCTCCGAGAACCGCTAGCCCACTCGTATATATAGAATTAACTCATGTAGCAGCCCCCGACTGCAAAGTGTGAAGCGATTCACATTAAAAATTGTGACCCTATTCCTAGTACTACGAGTCTTTAGTGCGCATGATTCCCGTGCGGCAAAAAGGCGTAGGTCAGATCATACAGAGGTGACTGAAGGTGCCGAACTGTTGCTAATGGGAGTAATCCCATTTATCGGTCGCTAACAAACAAGGAAAGTCAATCATGAGTGCTTTGAATTCTGTCCACCGCAAACTGCGTCGGTTACTGATAGGTTCAGTAGCTGCAACGGCAGCGGCAACTATTGCAATTGCCGCAAATCCGGGGTTTCCATTTACCGAGCAGTTCCTAGA
>JAQWSV010000228.1 GCA_029243005.1 Woeseiaceae bacterium | reverse complement strand
AAATGAATCCCCGCGTTTCGAGATCCTCGGCACTAGCGTCGAAGGCAACTGGCTTCCCGATTGCGAAGGTCGCTGCGAAGCTCGCCGTCGGGTACACGCTGGATGAGCTCCGCAACGAGATAACCGGCGGCGCCACGCCGGTTTCATTCGAACCTACGATTGACTACGTGGTCACCAAGATCCCCCGGTTTACCTTCGAGAAGTTCCCGGGTGCCAACACCAGATTGACCACACAGATGAAATCTGTCGGCGAAGTGATGGCCATCGGCCGGAATTTCCAAGAATCGCTGCAGAAAGCGCTGCGTGGACTGGAAACAGGGGTCGACGGCCTTGACGAGCGCATCCATGCGCTTGCGGACGAGGAGGACCGGGACAATTTGCGGCAGGAATTAAGACTACCAGGTCCCGAACGATTGTTGCTATTAGGTGACGCATTGCGGCACGGCTTCAATATCGAAGAAGTTTTTGAATTGTCGGGGATTGACCCTTGGTTCTTGATACAGATCGCTGACCTGATTGAAGAAGAAAGGCGACTTCGGGCGGATGGAGTCGACAGTCTGAACGCCGATCGGCTGCGAACGCTGAAACGAAAAGGGTTTTCCGATGCGCGCCTAGCGAAACTCGTGCGCGAGGATGCGATGACCATACGCAAATGTCGCATTGCGGCGAATATTCGACCGGTATTCAAGCGCGTGGATACCTGCGCGGCGGAGTTCGAGACGACGACTGCCTACATGTACTCAACGTACGAGGATGAATGCGAGGCAGAGCCGAGCGACAAGCGGAAGGTCATGATTCTAGGCGGCGGTCCTAATCGTATTGGGCAGGGCATCGAGTTCGACTATTGCTGCGTGCATGCGGCGCTGGCGCTACGTGAGTCGGGCTATGAAACCATCATGGTCAATTGCAATCCGGAAACGGTTTCAACGGACTACGACACGTCCGATCGCCTCTATTTCGAATCCCTGACGTTCGAAGACGTCATGGAGATTATTGACATGGAACAACCGGAAGGCGTCATCGTCCAGTATGGGGGTCAGACACCACTCAAGCTTGCCCGCGATCTGGAGGTCGCCGGTGCGCCGATTATTGGCACGTCGCCGGATTCCATCGACCTTGCCGAAGATCGCGAACGATTCCAGCAGTTGGTCGAGGAGCTCGGGCTCAAACAGCCGCCCAATAGGACCGCGAGGAATACGGAGGAGGCCTTATCCATGGCAGCCGATGTCGGGTATCCGATCGTCGTGCGTCCTTCCTACGTGCTGGGCGGTCGCGCTATGGAAATCGTCCACAGCGACGACGAATTGGCCTCGTACATGGATGCGGCGATCGGCGTGTCTAATGACAGCCCTGTATTACTCGACCGTTTCCTAGATCTCGCAACCGAAGTCGATGTCGATGCGATTTGCGACGGCGAGCGTGTCCAGATCGGCGGCATCATGGAGCATATCGAGCAGGCGGGCGTGCATTCTGGAGACTCAGGTTGTGCCCTGCCGCCGTTCAGTCTCGATAAAAAGATGCAGCAAGTTCTCATCGAACAAGTCGTTAGCCTTGCGCACGGACTGAAGGTCGTTGGTCTCATGAATACGCAGTTCGCGATCCAGAACGAAGCCGTGTACCTCCTCGAGGTGAATCCGCGTGCGTCGCGCACTGTGCCATTCGTGTCCAAGGCGACTGGAATTCCGCTGGCCAAGATTGCTGCCCGCGTCATGGTCGGTGAATCCCTAGAGAACCAGGGCATCGTGAATCAGCGCGTCCCAGAATACTACTCAGTGAAAGAGTCGGTCTTCCCATTCATCAAGTTTGCCGGCGCTGATCCGATCCTGGGGCCGGAGATGAAGTCGACAGGCGAGGTTATGGGCATCGGGCGGACGTTTGGGGAGGCCTACGCGAAAGCCCAACTGGCCTCAAATATTGTACTGCCGACCAGCGGAACGGCACTGCTCAGTGTTCGTGACCGCGACAAAAGTGGTTGTATCGAACTTGCCAATGTGCTGGTGGAACGAGGTTTCCATCTGGTGGCGACCAGCGGGACGGCTAAGGTCCTGCAAGAGGCGGGGCTGGAATGCCGGCGAGCAAACAAGGTGCGCGAAGGACGACCGCACATTGTCGACATGATCAAAAACGGGGAGATTTCACTGATCGTGAATACGACGGAAGGCAAACAGGCAATAAATGAATCGCACTCGATTCGTGCTGAGGCCGTAGGCAGCAATGTGACCTACTACACGACCTTGGGTGCGGCGATTGCGACCTGTACGGCACTTGAACATCTCGACGACGGAGATGTTAATCGCCTGCAGGATCTGCACAAAGAGGTCGCGGCGTGAATAAGGTGCCAATGACTGTTCGCGGCGCTGAGCAATTGCGCAAAGAATTGAAGCGACTGAAGTCGGAGGAACGGCCGCAGGTCATCCAGGCGATTGCGGAAGCGCGAGAACACGGTGACCTGAAAGAGAACGCCGAATACCACGCTGCGAAGGAACAGCAGGGCTTTATCGAGGGACGCATCAAGGAGATTGAAGGAAAGCTCTCCCATATCCAGATCATCGATGTCACTACGATCGATGCTCGTGGCAAGGTGGTTTTTGGCGCTACCGTGCACTTGCTTGACGTGCAGGCGGATCAGGAGACGACCTACAAAATCGTCGGTGAAGATGAGGCGGACATCGGCACCGGCCTTATTTCATTTACCTCACCGATCGCGCGGGCTTTGATAGGCAAGGGCGAAGGGGACGA
>JAQWSV010000214.1 GCA_029243005.1 Woeseiaceae bacterium | reverse complement strand
AGACCGGTCAAGCTACGGGTCGGTTCTGACCGAAGCCGGATTGTTGGAATATGGGCATAAAGTAGCCTCTGAGTTGCCGCACGGGATCCGCCAACAACTGGAAATCGGCCTGCTGGTGGTGACGGATGCCCAACTATTGCTGCTTGACGAGCCGACGGCAGGGATGACCGAGGAGGAAACCGATGCCATTGTCCACATGATTCAGGATGTGCGGGACCGACTCGGCGTGGCCGTTCTGGTGATCGAGCACGACATGAACTTTGTTCGCAAGCTGGGCAGTCCGCTTATCGTAATGATGGAAGGCGCTGTGCTGCGTGAAGGAGATTACGCGGCCATAAGCGAAGATGCGGAAATTCGCCAGGCCTACCTGGGCGATATCGAATAATGCTGCAAGTGCGCAACCTGAAGGCTGGATATATCCGTGGCGCCCCGGTCCTGAAGGGGCTGGACCTGGACCTCGTACGCGGTGACTGCATCGCGCTGATGGGCCGCAATGGTATGGGAAAGACGACCTTCGTCAAGGCGCTCATGGGCGTGTTGCCGCAAATCTCTGGCTCAGTCAGGTTCCTGGGTCAGGAAATGGTGCCCCTGCCTCCTTATCAGATCAGCAATGCCGGCATCGCCTATGTACCGCAGGGACGTGAGATTTTCCCCGATTTTACCGTCGAGCAAAACCTAACGATGGGTCGGTTGGGTAAGCCCAAACAACGAGAAGAATCTTTCGATTTTGTCTATGAATACTTTCCGATTCTTGCAGAACGGCATAAACAATTAGGCGGAACCATGTCGGGCGGGCAGCAACAGCAACTGGCCATCGCGCGGGCGCTGGTCGGTCGACCCGACCTGCTGTTGCTGGATGAGCCGTCCGAAGGTATCCAGCCTTCGATTGTGCAAGAAATGGCCGCTATTTTGCGCCGCATTGTAGAGCAGGAAAAAATGACCGTGATAGTCGTGGAACAGAATCTCGAGTTGGTGCGGCGGTTAGCCCATCATATTCGCTTTATCGAAAACGGGCTTATCAAGTCGGAGGTCGCAGTCGATGAAATCAACAAGAACCCGGTCATGATCGGCCGTTATTTATCGGTGTAACGAAATGGAAATGACCCTCCTTATTGGCCTTGATGCGGCCAGTTACATCCTAACCCTGCTGTTGGTCTGTATTGGGCTGGTCATTATTTTCGGGATGATGAAAGTCGTCAATCTCGCTCATGGCGAGTTTTTTCTGCTGGGAGCTTATGCCGTAGTGCTGTTACAACAATATGCGGTGCCGTTTCCAGTAATTCTGGTTATTGCCTTCGCTTTTGTTGCACTGGTTGGGTTAATCATTGAAGAGCTTGTCATCCGACGCATTTACCACCGCTTTCTTGACACAATCCTCGCTACATGGGGCATATCCCTGGCTCTCAAGCAGTTGGTAATCGTGCTATTTGGTCCTGGTTCACAGCAAGCCACAGCACCCTTTTCTGAACCCATAGCGATGTTCGACATTACCTATTCCTCTTACCGTCTATTCGTAATGGGTATGGCGATCGTCATTACCGTGGCAACATTTCTCATTTTGTTTCGAACCCGTTTGGGCCTGACTGCGCGCGGCGTAATTGCTAATCGCCAGATGGCCTCTTGTCTGGGAGTCAACACGCGCCGCGTGGATCGTGTGACGTTCGCTTTTGGTTCCGGGCTTGCAGGACTTGCTGGCGCAATCATGGCGCCGCTGATGAGCGTTGATCCACAGATGGGCGTGGGCTTTCTTGTTCCGGCCTTTCTGTCGGTCCTTGTCGGTGGTACCGCCAGTCCGCTTGGCGCGCTTTGGGGAGCCGGCATAATTGGCGGATCAAACAGCGTGGCAGCAGCTATATGGACACCGGTGGTTGCCCAGATTGTTGTATTCAGTCTTGCCATCGTTGTTATCCGGCTTTTGCCCGACGGGGTTACCGGGCGATGGAAGCGCTGATGTCAAGATACTCACGTCAGCTCACCGTTCTGTTCTGGATCGCACTGGCTGGGGCACCACTATTTCTAGATGGTTGGAATCTTAGCCTGCTATCGCAGTTAATGATTTACGGCATTTTCGCCATGAGCCTTGCTTTCATTTGGGGACAAGGCGGGCTGTTGTGCTTTGGCCAGTCGCTTTTTTTCGGTATTGGAGCCTATGCGATGGCGCTGACCACCAAGGGCATGATTCCCGGCATACCTGCCATGACGCTGGCCGGTTTGGTGTTGGCGGTGATTCTGCCTGCTTTGGCGGCGGGGCTGCTGGGGTTGGCCCTGTTCAAGGGGCGAGGCCTCCACGGCGCCTTTTTCGGCATTGTCACCCTTTCCGCCGCCGTGATCGCCGAACGGCTGGCTATCAACTGGTCCTATATAGGCGGATTCAATGGGATACTCGATGTTCCACCGCTACGATTGGGATGGGGCAGCTGGCAGATTGAACTTTACGATCCATTGTTTTTTTTCCCAGTGGTACTTGCGGCCGCTTTTGCGGCTTTCCTGATGTTACTCGGGCTGGAGCGCTCAGCCTTTGGCACGGTGTTGCGCGGCATCCGCGACAACGATAAACGCGCAGCTTTCCTCGGCTTTGAGACGGCCGAGTATAAGGCTGCCGCATTTGCAGTTTCCGGTGCTGTTGCGGGATTGGCAGGAGCGCTTTTTGCAGTACAGTTTGCCTTCGTCTCACCAGCAATTCTGGGCTTCGCGCTAGCGACCGAGGTTCTGATCTGGGTCGCGATTGGCGGCAAGACAGTCCTGCTTGCAGCCTTTATCGGTGCATTGGCGGTGAAGTCGATAGAAAATGTACTGTCAGACACATTGGGACAATATTGGTTACTCGTTCTGGGCTTATTATTTGTTGTAGCAGTGGTGCTACTGCCGCGTGGATTGCTTGCTCCGTTTTTTAACATTCCACTGCCGCGCGCTCTGCGTGGAGCTGAAGATATGCTAGCCTTCAACCGAACCATCGAAGGACAAAACCATGAATAGAATAACGACCCTTGTCCTAGCGGCCCTGCTCGCAGCCTGCCAGCAAGCCGCGCCACCTGCAGCGGCTCCCGCAGCGGCTCCCGAGGCTGATACCGATGATCGGCTCGATGTCGTACTGACGGGTGGCACCATCGTCGATGGACTTGGCAATGCGCGTTTTACTGCCGATATCGGCATCAGGGACGATCGGATCGTCGCGATATCCCGGTCGGGGCTGGCCGATGCCGGAGCAAAGACCGTCGTTGACGTCTCGGGCCTGATCGTTGCGCCGGGATTCATCGACAACCACGCGCATATACAAACCACCATCCATGAGCATCCGCTGGCAGAGAACTTCACCCGCCAGGGCATCACGACCATCATCGCCGGGCTGCACAGCGGCGATCAGCCATGGCCGCTGGACGAATACGCATCGTCGCTCGATGTGGCACCAAACATCGGTTTCTTCGCGGGACATACCTGGACTCGCAAGCAGGTGCTCGGCCTCGAAAACCGCGCGCCGGATCATGATGAACTCCAGGCCATGCGCGATCTCGTCGAGGAAACCATGAAACAGGGGGCACTCGGCCTGTCGACCGGCCTCCTCTATGTCCCGGCGAACTACGCAGAGACCGAGGAAGTCATTGAGCTCGCCAAGGTCGCGTCCGCTTACGGTGGCATCTATGTCACCCATATGCGCGATGAGGCAACCGGCCTGCTCGATTCAATCAACGAAACCATCCGCATCGCCGAAGAAGCCGACATCCCGGCACACATCAATCATCACAAGGTTGCGGGCGCCAACAACTGGGGCATGTCGGAGCAGAGCCTCGCACTGATCGACGACGCACGGGAACGCGGAATCGACATCGTGCACGACCTCTATCCATATACGGCATCGAGCACGACATCGAGAGTGCTGTTCCCTCAGTGGGTGCTCGCCGGTGGCCCGGAGGAGTTCGCCCAACGCGTCACCGATCCCGAACAGCTCCCGCAAATCAGACAAGAGATGCACGATATCTTCATGAACGACCGAACCGGTGGCGACCTAAACAGAATCCAGTTCCGGGTCCTGCAGCCCGACCAGTCATGGAATGGCAAGACACTCGCCGACTACGCGGAGGCACGAGGTCTACCGAACAATATCGAGACGGGTATCGACCTCGTGATCGAGCTGCAATTACAGGGTGGCTTCTCGACGATTTTCCACGCCATGCATGAAGACGACGTCATCCGTATCATGCAACACCCTCTTGCAATGATCGAAACTGATGGCGACCCGGTTGCCTGGGGTGATGGCTATCCCCATCCAAGGAGTTACGGCGCGTTCCCGCGCGTCCTCGCACGCTATGTTAGAGAGCTCGGCGTGCTGACCCTGGAAGAGGCAGTGAGGAAGATGACCTCTATGCCGGCGGACCAATACAGCCAACAAGAGCGCGGGCGGATTGCCGAGGGCACTCATGCCGACATCGTCGTCTTCGATCCGGACACGGTGCAGGATCAGGCGACCTACGCCGACCCGCACCGTTACCCGACCGGCATAGAACACGTCATGATCAATGGCCGTTTCGTGATCCGCTCCGGCGCGCTAACCGGCGATCGCCCCGGCATCTGGATCCGCGGCCCGGCGAGGCCCAGTCGCGTCTCAACCATTCAGTAGCCGGGATCAGAGTCAACTCTGACTCCGTGCGCTAGCTGCTCGCGATCATCCTCGACGTAAAGCCTTTCGTTCAGGAGTGCGACTACTGCTGGTCGGGCACCACTTTCGTTCTTGGGGCATACTTTCCGAAAAGGAAAACGAATGAGAAATTTTGCAAAGCTGTTGATTGGTGTGTTGGCACTGACAATTGCCGGATTAATGCCAGCGTTCGCGCAAGATGCATCGCGCGTTGGTGTAGTCGTAAAGATTGGCGGAATTCCGTGGTTTAACTCGATGGAGGCTGGCATTAAGACGCGCGCCGATGAGTTGGGCATCGATGCCTTCATGATCGGTCCGACGAGTACAGATCCGGCGCTCCAAGTGCGCGCGATTGAAGATCTGATCGCGCAGGGCGTCGATGCGATCGGTGTCGTGCCGAACGATGCAGGGGTGCTGGAACCAGTGTTGGCGCGGCTGGCGGAAAAGGCTAAGGCTTCAGGAATTACCCTGGGGCTGGAGGCGGTCAACCGCTATGAAAGTAATCTGATCAACACCGGTGCTCAAGCCATGGACTTCATCAGGGAATCGGGGTCAGACAACATTAAAGTCCACCTGGATAGCTATCACATGAACATTGAGGAAGGCGATCTCGCTGCGTCGATCAAGACGTGTGGCGACATGCTGGGTTATTTTCACGTTGGCGAGAGCCATCGCGATTATCTGGGTACGGGTACAATCGACTTTCGAACAATTTTCCGCAACCTGGCTGACATCGACTACATGGGAACCATTACGTTTGAATCGTTCTCATCGGCGGTGGTCGACCCGAAGCTATCAACGGCACTGGCGGTGTGGCGAAACTTGTGGTCGGATGGCGAAGATCTTGCCACGCATGCCAAGAATTTCATGGACGCTGAGCTACACGCAGCAATAAAGCGAGCTTAATTCAGCTTAGTCCCATAGCCAGGCAGCGCCACGTACGCCACTGGAGTCTCCAAACCTGGGTGCAAGCAGGGGGGTTACTGCGGTGTCAGAAAAAACATAGTCTGACCAGATTGCGGGCACACTCTTATATAACCGCTCGACATTAGACATCCCACCACCCAATACTATGACGTCTGGGTCGATGGTATTAATGATTTGTGCGAGGCTTCTGGCCAGACGAGACTCGTAACGACGAACGATAGTTTCTGCATTTTCGTCACCGCCGTCTGCAGCCCGGATGATTTCCGGCGCGCCAGCACGGTGCCGAAATTCACGTTCGTAATCATCGGCAAGACCAGTACCTGATAAGAACGTCTCAATACAGCCGCTCAGGCCACACCAGCATTGCGTAGATTGAAGCTCACTCTCCACTGGCCAGGGCAGTGAATTGTGCCCCCATTCGCCACCACAAGCATTTGGTCCATCGACAAGTTTATTATTAACAACAATACCGCCACCGCATCCGGTTCCAATAATGACGCCAAAAACAGTTTCCGCGTCTGCGCCTGCGCCATCGGTTGCTTCCGACAAGGCAAAGCAGTTGGCGTCGTTGCTGATACGAATTTCCCTGCCGAGTAAGCCTTCCATATCTTGCTTAAAGGGTTGGCCATTCAGCCAAGTGGAATTGCAGTTTCGCATCAGGCCTGTTGCAGGTGACGGCGAGCCCGGTGTGCCTATACCAACTGTGCAGACTTCGCCCAGGTCACTCTCAGCCGAGAGTATAAGATCCCTGATGGAATCTAAGGTTGCAGAGTAATTTTCTCTGGGCGTTGCAACGCGTTTGCACAACAACTCCTCACCCGCTTCATTGAGTGCAAGAATTTCGATTTTGGTGCCACCAAGGTCGATTCCCAGTCGCATCTCAAGCTACCGGGATCCACACCAGCTTAGTTTCGGCTACCCGAATATCGCTCTTCTCAAGGTCAATCGCCACAGATTCGATCGATGTAGCCAGCGCGTCATGCTCCCTTTGGATGCTAATAATTTGATCTTGTAGCTTGGCATGAAGTATTTCGAGGTGCCCACTCTGCGCGCCGGCGCCCCGGCCGAGAAGGCAGGTAAGGACGAAGCCGCAGACAAATAGAGATTTCGACATCGGATTCCCCCAGGAGGATCGGCTTACACTGCCGCCTCATTGATTCCCGTGCTCGATGCCTGTAAGTGTACAGGACACGTGTAATCCGGTGGCCCGTTGAAAGTGAAATTAATCTTTGAGCTACAATGGGCGGCCTTATATGGTGCATTTCCGCGCCTGGGAGCGTCCGGAAGGATATGTTCGGAGTGCCGCGAAGGATAAATATGCAAAACCAGGTAAACCCTCTTTTCGCCTATCCGCTGGTGATTATCGGCGAGCGATACACATTCGCCGATGAGGAGAAGCAATATATCGCCGATCTCGAAATGATCAACAATGACGGCAACTCGATGTCGAAAGACGAGAAGGTCCTCGACAGCCAACCGTTATCAACACTTCGGGAGTTCATCCACAAGAATCTGCTCATATACAAGAAGGAGCTGTTGCGTATCAAGGACGATAACGAGATTTTCATCACCCAGTCCTGGATCAACCGCTCGGCTGCTGGCGACTACCATCCCCGGCACAGGCACCCGAACAGCATTATCAGCGGCGTGCTCTTTCTCAATGACAACAGTGACAACGACTTGCCCTCCATACGGTTTCACCGCAGTCATGAGATGTTTCCACTAGCATTAAGTTTCGACGAACTGACCGACTTCAATGCCGACAGCAAAGAATTCGCGCCACAGGAGGGAATGCTTATCCTGTTTCCGTCGCTGCTCGAGCACGAAGTCGGCAAAAATGAATCAGGCAGAGAGCGATCGTCACTGTCATTCAATACTTTCGTTCGCGGTACGGTTGGTGGGCGGAAGCAGTTGACCGAGGTAGAGTTATCCTGACAACAATCCATACCGGCTGTAGGCTATGGGAATAACGCGCCGGCAAGCCCACCGTTATCCGGGGAAATTTATGAGAATAATCGCTGCGCTAGTCTTCATCAGCATAATCGCAGGCTGCACGCCGGAGCAGGCGGAAACAAGTAAGCTCCGATTCGCCGTCATGACCTTTTCGCACGAGACCTGCACCTTCTGCCCGGGCGGTGACAGCGATATCGAGCGCTGGACGAAGCTCCGCCCGCCCTATGTAGGCGACGAAGTTTTCGACGCCGGCTCCTACATCCCGGGCTTCGTCCGCGCAATTAAGGAATATGCGGATGTCGAGCTCGTCGGACTCGAGTCGCCGGCCGGTGTCTACGGCGGCTCGTCCGCGGCCTGGACCACCGAGGACGCGTTCGAACATTTCCTTGCCGTCATGCTCGAGGACCTTCGCGAGTCGATGCCGGTCGACGGTGTCTATCTCGCGCTGCACGGCGCGATGGCCGTCCGCAACGTGCCGCGGCCCGAAGCGGAGATCGCGAAACGCTTCCGCGAAGTCGTCGGGCCCGACGTACCGATCGTCGGTTCCTTCGACCTGCACGCGAACGAAGATCAGGAGTTTCTACGCTGGGCTGACATGGCCTTTATTACCAAGCGCTATCCGCACTATGACTCCTATGTGCAGGGCGGACGCTCGGCAAGGGCACTCGTGCGTATTGCCAAAGGGCTCTATGCACCCACGACCGCGACACGCAAGCCCGGCGTCATCACACCAACAGTCCTGCAGTGGACCGGGCAGTCGCCGTCGATGGATATAATGGAGCGCGCAAGGCGCTGGGAATCACGCGAGCGCGATGTCTACGTCAGCGTCGCCTATGGTTTCCCGTGGGCCGACGTGCCCGACGTCGGCGCGACCATTCACGTCATGACCAACAACGACCAGGCGCTGGCCAACCGGATTGCGGACGACATGTCAGACTATTTCTGGCGCATGCGCGAAGGCTTGTTTGGTGACGTCCCGGAGCGACCGGAGGAGGCCGCTAACCAGGCGATGACGGCCTTTAGCGAAGGTGCAACGCCTGTCGTGCTGGCGGACTACAGCGACAGGAGCGGCGACTCGACGTTCACATTGCAGCAGGTCGTCGAGAAACCGATGAGCGGGGTGCTGGTCGCGACCGTGCGCGACGAACGCGTCATCGAAGCGCTGGCCGCTGCGAACGCGCAAGCAGGTGATCTGTTCAGTATGGCAGTCGGCGGCTTTGCCGCGCCATCGAGCGGGGAACCCGTCCAAGTCGACGGCACGTTAACCTACTTCGGCCCGGCGTTCCGTTACCCGCAGGTGGCCGTCGTCGACTTCGGTGATCGCAACACGGTCGTCATTACGCCCGCATTGAAGCAGGTGATCTGGCTGGACGAGATCCGCTTCGGTCCACTTGACCCGGATAATTATGACGTTTTTGCCCTCAAGTCACGCGTGCACTTCCGGCGTGGATTCGACGAAACCGGCTACGCGAAGACGATCATCCTCGTCGATGCACCGGGTCCATTCGTCGGCACGAATGCGCTCGATGCGCTGCCTTACGAGAATGTGAGGCTGGCGGATCACTACCCATACGGGACACCGCCGGGGCGCGAATAGGCTGAGAGCCCCGAACATCGTTTCGATTCGCCCGCGCAAAGTTCGGGTCGCGATCGAAACCTGACTATCACCTTTATTGATTGCGGACGAGCAGAAACAGTTGCGATTGGGTGTCAAAACAAAACGGAAACTTAGATGCGCTTAAAGAACTGTCACAACACAGCACGTCTTCGTGAATTAGCGAAGAAGCGGCTACCCGGACCCATATTTCATTACATCGACGGCGCTGCTGACGATGAAGTGACTTATCGCAGGAACACAGAGGCATTCGACGATTGCGATCTTGTGCCGAATGTTCTTGCCGGTGTTGAGTCTGTCGATATGACGACAACGGTCATGGGTCAAAAACTCGATATGCCTCTGTTCTTGGCACCCACCGCCCTGCAGCGTCTGTTCCATCACGATGGCGAACGTGCGGTGGGAAAAGCCGCAGAAAAATTCGGAACGATGTTCGGAATATCGTCGCTCGGCACCGTCAGCATTGAGGAAATCGCATCGAGGATCAAGACGCCGAAGATGTTTCAGCTCTACTTTCACAAAGACAAAGGCCTGACGAAAAATATGATCGATCGTTGCAAAGAGGCTGATTTCGACTGCCTGGCGCTAACGGTCGATACAATAGTCGGTGGCAATCGTGAACGTGACCTTTGCACCGGGTTTACCTCACCACCTCGCCTGACCCTGACGAGCCTAATGAGCTTCGCAGCCCATCCGGCGTGGGCACTCAATTATTTCGCCCGTGAAAAATTTGAGCTCTCGCAAATCAAGGATTATGCGAAAGCCGGTACAAATATCTCGACGTCAGTATCTGACTATTTCAGCAACATGCTTGACCAGTCGATGAACTGGAAGGACGCCGAAGAAGTCTGCCAGTACTGGGGCAAGCCCTTTGCATTAAAAGGAGTGATGTCTGTTGCCGATGCAAGAAAGGCGGTCGACATTGGAGCAAGCGCGATCATGGTCTCCAACCATGGTGGCCGGCAACTCGACGGTTCCCGGACCCCATTTGATCAACTGGCGGAAATTGTCGACGCGGTAGGTCACCAGATTGATGTCATCTGTGACGGTGGCATTCGGAGGGGGACGCATGTCCTAAAGGCGCTGTCAGTCGGAGCCAAAGCCTGCTCGGGAGGTCGCTTTTACCTTTACGCCCTGGCCGCGGCGGGCGAGCTTGGGGTCGAGAAAGCGCTTTCAAATCTCAAAGGTGAAATCGAACGTGACATGAAGTTAATGGGGTGCAAATCAATTGCCGATTTGAGTCGTGACAATTTGAGATTTCGACAATAGTTAGCGCGCCCGAGAGGATGGGCCTTCTGCCTATCCTCGCTTCGCTCGTCGGTGCAAACCTCTGACACCTGTCTTCGGAGGGCCAGGTGGGAACGCTAAAACTCTTTAATTCCAACAACTTGCAGGACGACCGTAGCGCCCTAAGTGTCTGTAAGCGCTGCTTGGTGTTGGTAGATATTAGGCAAATCCTAGACAACTTAGGGCACGGCCCGGAAAGCCACGCAATTTCCAGGCCATACTAACGTACCGGAGTTGATCGGCAGCAGCATCGCCACCTAGAACGTGGCAACAGTCGCTACTTCCAGCCGACTCGATCAAACACCATGACAGCCTCGGCCTGGTGGATGCCGAGTTGTCCTACATTCAGCGAGTCCGGCTTGAATTCGCCGAGCAACTGCATAGCCTCAGAGCCGGTAAGCCCAGCGACCACCGGATATTCGTGGTTGCCGTTGGCAAAGTACCGCTGCGCAGTGTCGGAGGTCAGGTATTCGAGGAACCTGACGGCGTTTTCCCGGTTGGGTGCGGTTTTGATGACGCCGGCACCGCTGACGTTGACATGCGCGCCGGTTGTTGCTTGGTTCGGAAAAATCACACCGATATCGTTTGCAACGGCGTTATCTTCTGCGTTGTCGGACGCGAACAGTCGGGCAACGTAATAGGAATTAGCAATGGCTATGCCGCACTCGCCACTCGCGACAGCGCGCACCTGGCCAGTGTCGTTACTTTGCGGTTCGCGGGCAAAGTTCGAGACGACACCCCGCCCCCATTCTTCAGCCGCTTCGGCGCCATTATGCGCTATTAGGCTGGCCATCAACGAAATGTTGTAAATATTCCCGGACGAGCGAATGCAGACACGGCCTGCATGTGCCGGGTCGGCTAAATCCTCATAATTCTGGAGCCCGTCCGGCTTGCCCGCCTCCTTGTTGTACACGATCACCCGGGCTCGGGTAGAAAGCCCGTACCACAGACCGTCAGGATGACGGAGGTTATCTGGGATACGGCTATTCAACACGTCGGAGTCAACCGAGCCGAAAATACCTGCTTCCTCCGCGCGCCATAGTCTGCCGGCGTCCACGGTGACGAGCAAGTCCGCCGGACTGAATTCGCCTTCAGCCTCGATGCGGGCGATCAGTTCATCAGCGCCTGCCTCGATACGATTAACCTGGATACCGGTCTCTGTCGTAAACCCTTCGTACATGGCAAGGTCGGTGTCATAGTGACGCGACGTATAGATATTGACGACGTTTTCTTGCTCAACAGCTTCGTCGGTGGCGGTATCGGCGCCGCAGGCCGACAGGAAAATAACGACAAGCATGCCGCCAGCGATTCGCATTGACATAGTGGTATCTCGGTTTGTTCGGGGAAGTGTGTAGCTTATTGCGAATGAAAGTCATTCGCAATACTGGCGAACCAATATGGTCAATCCACTGCAACTTGTGGAAAGACCCGCGCCTGTAGCGGCCACAATACGACCCGTCCTCCGGGTTGGATGTCGTGCGGGCGACCTACACGGACGAACAACATTGCGCCGTCCTTGCCCCGGACACCAACGAGGTCATCAGCGCCGGCTAGGCGTAGCTCACTTACCTGCAGCCCGTCAGGATCCGGCGTGGCCGCCAGTCCGTCCGGCCGAACGTGCAGGTCAAGTGGGCCGTCCTGCTGTACTGGGACAGCAAGACACTCCGCCCTCCATGGGCCAAAGGGTGTCTCAAGGCGATCGCCTGTCTTGTGCGCGCTCAAGCGTTGGGTCTGGCCGAACAGACGCGCGACGTTCAAATGTAGCGGATGGTCGAAAAGTTCGCGCGGTGAGCCTGACTGGACGATCTCACCGTCAGTCATGGTAACGACGGTGTCGGCAAGTTCGGCAATGTCATCACCGTCGTGGGTAACGAAAACCGCAACGGTGTCGAGTTCCGCAACCAGCCGGCGCGTCGCTTCGCGTAACTGCCGACTCAGCGCTTGGTCCAGATGGGCGTACGGTTCATCGAACAAGAGTACTCGCGGTTCCGGCGCTAGGGCCCGAGCTAGGGCAACGCGCTGTCGCTGGCCGCCAGATAGTTCATCGGGGTAGCGATCGGCGAGCCCGACTAAATCGGTCATTTCAAGCAGCTCGTCGACTCGGTCGACTGGCGCATCGCCGCGCAAACCGAACCGTATGTTCTGTAACGCATTCAGGTGAGGAAACAGGGCACCCTCCTGGAACACGAGGCCAACCGACCGCTGCTCAGGCGAAACGTGCAAATGCAGGCCGGCCACGAGACGTGTGTCGATCCGAATCTCGCCGCCCTGCATCGGGAGCAAGCCGGCGGCCAGCCGCAACAGTGTACTCTTGCCGCAACCGGATGGTCCGACGAGGCAGGTGACCATACCGCTGCGAGCCTCGAAGCTGACATCGTTCAGAACGGGCGTTTGCCCGTAGGAAAAGCGTATAGAATCAAGTTCGAGCATGTCGCAAAGCAACAGTCGGTCGAGTCAGAAGACGCACAGTATGAACACTTCACGCCTCAACGCCAGTCGTATGTCACTTGTTGCATCTATTTTTGTCGCCAGTCTGATCGCAGCTCCTATCGTGGCGGTGGCGACCGCCGCCCTTGGACCTTCCAATGCCGCCTGGCAGCACCTAGCATCGACCTTGTTGCCCACATACATCGGCAACACGCTTCTCCTGATGCTCCTAGTTGGGGCATTGTCGGGTTGCCTAGGCGTATCCACGGCATGGCTCGTAGCTACCTGCCGGTTTCCCGGGCGACGCTTTCTCGCCTGGATGCTCGTGTTGCCGCTGGCGGCTCCCGCATACGTTGTCGCTTATGCCTACACGGATCTGCTCGATGTTTCAGGTCCTGTGCAGACCGCCTTGCGCTCGTTGCTCGATGTCGATATTGACGACTTCGCTTTCGGCGGCATTCGCAGTTTGCCCGGCGCCGCAGTCATGCTTAGCCTAGTGCTGTATCCGTACGTCTACCTGCTGTGCCGAACGAGCTTCATGACCTCCGCAAGCACACACTTCCAGGCAGCACGTTCGCTGGGATGCTCGCCACTGGCGGCGTTCGTCAGCGTGTGTCTACCCGCAACCCGTCCGGCTATCGCCGGCGGAGTGGCGCTGGTGATCATGGAAACATTGGCTGACTTTGGTGTTGTGCAACACTTTTCGGTTCCCACGTTCAGCACCGGTATCTATCGCACCTGGATCGGTCTCGGCGAGCCTGCAGCCGCGATGCGACTGGCATTCTTGATGCTAGGGCTCGTTGTACTGCTAGTTGTGATCGAATCTGTGGGTCGTCGTGGTCGACCGGACGTTCGCGCGTTTGATGCACCTCTGCGCTTCGAGCTACGGGGTGTGCGCGCCGCAGCAGCGACTAGCGTGTGCGCATTACCTGTTTTGCTGGGGTTTGTCATTCCAGTTGGTTTGCTCCTTTACTATCAGTCAACTGGCGGTGGTGATCCACTGGCCGGCGGACGTTTCATTGAATACGCAAAAAACAGCATAAGCGTCTCTCTTGCTACGGCAATTATCGCGATGCTGATTGCTTTGCATCTTGCCAGTAGCTTGCGAAAGAACCGGGGGCGACCGGCGTCTTTGGCGATTCGAGTCAGTACGCTAGGCTATGCACTACCCGGCATGCTGCTGGCTGTCGGTCTGCTGAGCGCAACCGCGGATGTGGACAAAGCACTGACGATTGCGCTGAGAGATGGTTTCGAATACCAAGGCGGCCTTGTCCTGTCGGGTACGGTGTTTTTGCTGGTCTACGCGTACATCTGCCGCTTCCTGACAGTTTCGTTCAACAGCGTTCATGCCGGATTCGCCAGTTTGTCGCCAACCCTGGATGACGTTGCACGCACCCTCGGTGCAACGCAGGGTGAAATCGTTCGACGCATGCACCTTCCGCTGCTGCGACCGAGCCTGATCGCCGCAATGTTGCTGGTGTTCGTCGACACCATGCGTGAGTTGCCGGCCACCCTGCTACTTCGCCCGTTCAATTTCGACACGCTGGCAACCCGCGTCTACTGGCTCGCCAGTGACGAGAAACTGGCAGAAGCGGCAAGCGCCGCACTGGTGATCATCGCACTGGGAATCGTGCCGTCGCTGCTCGCCAACCGTATCGCAACAGCAGGCACAAATCGTTAAACGGTTATTCCTGCCGTTGACGGACGGAGAAACAAGAAGGCGGCATTCTGCTTCTTGATAGGAAAAGCAGAATACCCTGAAAAAATTGACCCGCCCGAGAGGATTCAAACCTCTGACCCCTGCCTTCGGAGGGCATTACTCTATCCAGCTGAGCAATGGGCGCTGATTGGTCCTCGTTCTGGATTCGTTGTGTGCGCGCAGATTATTGTGAAAAAAAATATTGAAGATTCTTTAGTGAAAACTCCATTGGATTAACATCTCTTGTTAACCAAGCAAGATGCCTGTCAGTACTTTCTCGAAAGCCGGAAGATCCTTCCAACCGATCGCGCAATGTACGTTTCGGCCGTTGTCTCCATCTATGACCGTGTAGCCATCATCAGTAACACGCAGGGACAAATCCTGCATTTCAAATAGATCTTGTTCCGCGGCGAGGTAAACGGCTACCGTGTCAAACAGTGTTGAGCTTACCTTGGTTGGATCCGTTGCAGGATCCATATATTCCGCATTCGGCAACCACACCTTGTAATTGTCGATCAGCACCTTTAGCCAGGGATCGTTGCTATTGTGAATGCGCTGGTAATTATCGCCGTCGAGTACGACCAGGCCGCAGGTGTCCAGTGGTGTAATCGTGATGTCCCACGGTGCAGCGAACAATGCCCGTAACGATCTCGGGTCGGCGCGAACATTCCACTCCGCTACTGGTGATTCCTCGCCTTCATATCCTGTATAGATGGATCCGTACATGCCTACTATGCGCGCATTGCTGGCAATCGACGGATCGCGTTTAAGCGCTTCCGCAATATTCGGGACGGGTCCGAGACAGAGTAACGTTACCGGTTCCGGAGATTCGTGAATCGTGTCGATGATGGCCTGCACCCCATCGCGATGCATGGCGCCTGGGAAAGCGCGATAGTTGTAATCCAGTAACCAGCCACTTTGATTACCCGGATTATCCGTCCGACCAATGCCAACGCCTACCGGCACATCAGTGCGGCCCGTGACCTCCAGGAGCTTCGCGAGCAATCGGGCCCGGTAGATGGCATTGCCGTAGTCGCCGACCGCAAGTTTTACATCGAACTGCGGCATACGCAGCAGCATCAGCAATGCCCAGGTATCGTCGATGTCGTCACCGATATCGGTATCCAGGATGACGGGGATTTTGTTGGCCGTGGACCTGCCTGACTGGCTACAGGCGGTGAGGCCGGCCATCATTGCTATTGAGTACTGGAGGAAGTGCCTTCTGGTTTCCATTATCTTCTTATTCTAATAAGCTCGAAGCCTGCTTGTGGCATTCTGCGTGTAATCACTGAGCATCAAAAGGGGGACCGGTGAAAATTATAATAAAAAGTGCGGTGGTTCTGGCTGTTATTGGTACCTTGCTGGTTTCTGGATGCAGCCGGCAACAGGGATCGGCCACCAAAGCAGACGAAGTTGCCAAGCCCCGGATCGCCGTCATCGTGAAGTCCCTAGCCAACGAATTCTTCGTCAACATGGCAGATGGTACTCGACAACATCACGCCGAGAATTCTGATTCCTATGAATTAATTCTAAATGGCATCAAGGATGAGGCCGCGCTGGCTGAGCAGGTCGCGCTGGTCGAGCAAATGATTGCACTGCGAGTCGATGTGATCGTTCTGGCGCCAGCAGATTCGAAGGCACTGATTCCGATTGTGCGGCGAGCCACAGCACAGGGCATTGTTGTAATCAACATTGACAATCAACTTGATGCAGCACTGATCGCGGAAGCCGGCATCAACGTGCCTTTCGTTGGCCCGGACAACCGGGAGGGCGCAAAGAAAGTAGGCGATTACCTAGCGAAAGACCTCAATGCCGGTGATGAGGTTGCCATCATCGGCGGCATCAGTACCGCCTTCAACGCGCAGCAGCGGGAACAGGGATTTGAAGATGCGATGGCATCCGTGGGCGCGAATATAATAAGCGTCCAAGACGGAAGCTGGCATCAGGCAGAAGCCAGCACCATCGCCTCAGCGCTGATCGCCGAGCATCCGAACCTGAAAGCGCTGCTGTGCAGTAACGACAATATGGCAATCGGCGCAGTTGCCGCCGTTCGCCAAGCCGGCAAGACCGGTCAGATCCAGGTTGTCGGTTTTGACAACATCAGCGCAACCCACGAACTCTTACAAGGCGGCGACATGCTGGCTACCGCTGATCAGTACGGCCATCAACTCGCCGTCTATGGCATCGAGTACGCGTTACAAATACTGAATGACGGAACCGTGCCTGACGACTACAAAACACCTGTCGACCTGATTACAGCCAGTGACCTCTGATAATCAGTCGTGAGCGCCAAGCTACTGTCCGTATCCGAACTGCACAAGCGTTACGCAGTACCGGTATTGGAAGGTGTAAATTTTGATGTGGCACCCGGGCAGGTTCACGCACTGGTTGGCGCAAACGGTGCGGGCAAAACAACATTGTGCCGGATCATCTGCGGACTGACACCGCATGATGCGGGCAACATGCAGATCGAGGGAATCGCTTATCACCCCGAATCCGTGGTGGACGCCGAAGGTCACGGCGTTCGCATCGTCATGCAAGAACCTCACCTGATCGATACGCTCAGCATTGGCGAAAACCTGTTTTTTTCAGAGCTGCCGAAACGACGGGGCGTAATTGATTTTGATCGGCTTTATGACCAGTCCCGGCGAGCGCTTGAATCGATCGGACTTCAGGGGCTGGATCCGAAGCAGAATGTCGGGTCGCTCGGCATCGGCCAACGTCAGTTGATCGAAATTGCACGTGTACTCATTCATCCCTGCAGGATTCTGATTCTCGACGAACCAACGGCAGCGCTGACGGACCCGCAAATCGACCTGCTGTTCAAGAAGATCGAAGAGCTGAAGGCACAAGGCACTGGCATCATTTACGTCAGTCATCGAATCAGCGAGTTCAAGCGCATCGCCGATGACATTACTGTGCTCAAGAATGGCCAGTCAGTGAGTACCTCCCGCGTTGCTGATCTCAACGCCGACGAGATCGTGCGTCTGATGGCTGGGGACCTGGAGCAGGGGCAACAACAAGCGATTTTGTCCGACATTTCGTCAGCTATCCGCGTTCGTAATCTCAGTGACAGCCTGCTGAATAACGTCAACCTAGATATTCACTATGGTGAAATCTTGGGTTTGGCAGGGCTGATAGGCTCTGGCAGAACGGAGTTGCTGCGAGCAATATTTGGGGCGGACAGGATCGATGACGGCCACCTCATGCTTGAAGACTGCGACGACCAGCTAATTTTCGAGTCGCCGCAGGAGGGCATCAGGCACGGTATCGGCCTTATTCCGGAAGATCGCAGCCGCCAAGGCCTGCTGCAGGACCGGTCAATCACCAGCAATATGTCGCTCGCGTCTATGCAGAACTTTCGCCAGGCACTCGGCTGGATAGACAAAGAAATGGAACAGACATCAGTCGAAGCGTATCGACAGAAACTCGAAATCAACTGTACCGGTATTTCCCAGTCTGTCTCCGAACTGAGCGGCGGCAATCAGCAGAAAGTGATCATCTCCCGTTGGCTGATGAAAGACTGCAAGGTCTTACTGTTCGACGAGCCAACACGTGGCATCGACATTCAGACGAGGGAGGCAATTTATCGGTTGCTATACGATCTCGCGGCACAGGGCAAAGCCATTGTTATCGTTTCAAGCGAGATTCAGGAGTTAACAACAATTTGCGACCGTATTGCCGTTCTTTCGAACGGTCAGCTTACTGCGGACTTTCAAAGAGACGAATGGTCGGCCGAAAAAATAATGGCGGCTTCATTCAGTGCGTACACCGACGATGCCGCAGCCTGACGAAAAAGTGCCATTGACGCAGCGAACCGGAATTTTTCGCGGCGAGTATTTTGGTTTGCTCGGTGCATTGCTCGCACTTATCTTGTTTTTCAGTGTGCAAAGCGAGTATTTCTTCTCCGTATTGACGTTTACAACGCTTGCCAACCAGATACCGTCTTTGACGGTCATTGCCGTCGGCATGACATTCGTATTAATCATTGCCGGCATCGACTTGTCGGTCGGTTCGGTCATGGCGCTAAGTGGCTCAGTCCTGGGCCTTGCACTTTTAGATATGAATGCACCACTCTGGTTCGCCGGAATCCTTTGCCTGATGACTGGATTGGCATGCGGTGCATTCAACGGATTGGTCGTGACCCGCTGGAGCGTGCCCTCGTTCATCGTCACGCTCGGCATGCTCGAAATTGCCAGGGGGGGTGCGTATCTGGTGACAGGATCGCAGACAAAGTACATCGGGTCTACCGTCGAGTCCGTCAGCGCACCGCTTCCCGGAATAAACTTGTCACCAGCATTGTTCGTCGCCATCGCCACCGTGGTGCTTGGGCAACTTTTGCTGTCACGTACCGTCTTCGGCCGCCGGATGATCGCCGTTGGTACGAATGAAGAAGCCGTGCACCTGTCAGGCGTCAACGTTTCACGGATCAAGCTGATGGTGTTCTCACTGGCCGGATTGCTAGCCGGACTGGGAGGACTTTTTCAGGTTGGCTACCTGCAATCCGCAGACCCGAACGCCGGCATTGGCCTGGAGCTCTCCGCAATTGCGGCGGTGGTCGTCGGTGGCACAAGCTTATCGGGTGGCAAGGGCTCCGTCGTCAACACCCTGCTCGGTGTCCTGATTATCGCAGTCCTGCAAACCGGACTGGCCCAGATTGGCGCCACTGAGCCAATGAAACGGGTTATTACCGGCCTTGTTATTATCGCGGCAGTGATTCTCGACGTATATCGTAATCGCTCGGGCGGAATCGGGAGTTACTTTAAGCGATTCTTCAAGTCGTAACAGGGGAGACGGCAATTTAGATTCGGAAAGATCAACGATTGGATGCAGATGATGGTAGAAATTGGTGCCTAACTGTATGCGCAGACGGCAGACGGACAACCGCGATCAGAATAACTATGAGTAGGAAATCACCATGTTCAGAAAATGTCGAAACAACTACCTTCTTGGCCTGACTATATTTGCTTGCGGTATTATTTCCGGAAGCATGATTCAGCTTGCCAGCGTCGCTGAGGCACAATCAGGCGAACGTGTGTTCGAGCTTCGGACCTACACGACATATCCTGGTCGTCTAGATGCACTACATGCACGCTTTACGAATCATACGATCGGGCTGTTTGAGCGACACGGCATGACCAACATCGGCTACTTCGTTCCGCAAGACGCTCCGCTCGCAGAAAACACACTTATATACGTGCTATCACATGACAGTCGTGAAGCAGGCAAAGCTAGTTGGGCAGCTTTCATTGCGGATCCCGAGTGGCAGGCCGCTTATCAGGCATCGATCAGTGACGGTCCGATCGTCGATAAAATTGAAAACGTTTATATGGATGCGACAGACTACTCGATGATCAACTAGGTAACCTGATCGGTTTCCCCTGATGGGAATGGATGAGACTCTGCCGTCGTCGCACTTGTCGCGGCCGGGGTCCCGGTCGCCTGATCAGTCGTTGCCGAGGACGCTGTCGCGGGCATTGTCGACGAGCAAGCATTGGAGGCCCTTCATCCGCTCCGTGAGCGACACGTGATAGATGTGGGGGTTCACGATGCGTCGCACCCCGGTGTCGAGTCGGTTGAGGTCGGCGTCCCTCCGCGCGCGCATCTCGCCGATCGAGGCCACGTCCCCCGTCCTCGATCCGTTCGCGAACACCGGCTCCAGCAGCGACTCTATCGCGGAGATCCGTTCCCGCGGGATGGTCCGGCGCACCCCCGCCCTATGGGGGTGCAGGATCGGGAGGTCATCGGTCCCAGCGAGGTCCTCACCGCCGAGGCCGATCACGTCTGCGGTGGCCAAGCCACGTTCGTCGTACACCCGCCACACTTCTTTCTCCCCTGGGGTCGGCACCTTCACCACGTTCTCCGACACCTTGATAGCCGGGACCCAATCTCCGGCATCGTCGGCGACGGCAACGAGTTTGTATACGCCATTGAGGGCGGAGTGACCAGCCGAGGTGATGAGCCGCGTGCCAACACCATACGTGAGCCTAGCCGCCAATGCCCGAGGATCCACCCCGTAGCGGGGCGCCTCGACGTCGATCTGTGAGAGGATCTGCCAAATAGCCAGCTCATCGAGGTCCGACGACAGTACGATCGACACCTCGGGGAAGCCCGCGTCATCGAGGAGTTCGGCGGAGCGGATCGCTAGGTAGGCGAGGTCGCCCGAGTCCAGGCGAACACCCGCCGGTCGATGCCCTTCTGCTTCGAGTTCGCGGAAGACAGTGATGGCGTTGGGGATACCCGACTCCAGTGTGTCCACGGTGTCAACGAGCAGGACGCACTCGTCGGGATAGCGAGCAGCGAACGCCCGGAAGGCCTCCAACTCCCCCGCGCCGAGTGCCATGAAGACCTGCACTAGGCTATGGGCGTGCGTTCCCTTGGGATCGAAGCCCAAGAGATGCGAGACCTCAACGTTAGACGAGTGGTCTGCGCCGCCGATGAGCGCCGCCCTCGAGCCGGCTGCTGCACCGAGGTCGGGGCCACGCCGGGTACCGAAATCCAGGACCGTGCCCTGGCGGGCTGCCTCCTTGACGCGCGACGCCTTCGTCGCGATGAGCGTCTGGTAATTAAGCCGGTTGAGCAGCGCCGTCTCGAGGATCTGTGCCATCGCCAGCGGACCTTCGACGGTTACGATCGGAACATGGGCATGGACAACCCTCCCCTCGGGGACCGCGTGTACGGTGAGCTCGTCGAAACCCTTGCCCGACAGCCAGGACAAGAAATCGTCGTCGAAGCGGGGGTCTCCGCCACTCGTCCGCTGTACTCGCAACACCTCGATGTCGTCAGGAGAGAAGGTCGTCACCTCCATCCACTCGAGCAGCCACTCGAGTCCGGCGGTGATAGCGTAGCCGGCTTGGTGCTCCCCATAGTCGGGGTAGGAGCGGAAGAACCAGTCAAAACGGGCAGGACGCTGGTGGAGGCCCTGTCGAAAGTACACCTGGGCCATCGCAAGCTGATACTGGTCCGTGTGCAGGATACCGGCGACGAGGTGGAGAGGCGTCACGCTCACAGAATTCCTTATACTAAAGGTTAAAAGACTGGCGCGCCCGAGAGGATTCGAACCTCTGACCCCTGCCTTCGGAGGGCAGTACTCTATCCAGCTGAGCTACGGGCGCTGAGAAACAAATTGTACTTGGTTATGCCTTGGTCAGTACCAGATCGTCCTTCGTTCATCCAAAGTGGCAGCGGCATATTCGCCTTTTTTGACTTTCACTCGGAAGGTCATTCCGCACCGATCGCTTCGGACTCTGCAAGCACTCGCTGACTAAAGCTCCACCATCAACTTGCCGGTATTGGCCCCGGTAAACAACAGGTTGATGCCCTCTATCGCACTTTCCAGACCCTGCAGTGTGTGCGCACGATATTTTATCTGCCCCGCCTTATAGTACGCGACCAGCGCTTCAGTCATCTTCGGTATGTTGTCCCAGTGATCTGGCATCGTGAATCCCTGGATCGTCAGGCGCTTCCGAATCACATTCAACCAGTTGGGTCCCGGTCCAGGTTGGTCGGTGTTGTAATCGGCAATCATGCCGCAAACGATAATGCGACCATGCGCATTCATGCGCCAGAACACGACATGCTGCACAGGTCCGCCGGTATTTTCAAAATAGATGTCAACACCATCAGGCGCGGCCTCAGTTATCTGTTCCACAAGATTGTCGGACTTGTAGTTAATAGCCTTATCAAAACCCAGTTCGTCCTCAAGCCAGCGACACTTGTCATCCGAACCTGCCGTACCGATTACCCGCAGCCCTTCGGCCTTGCCAATCTGTCCGACGATGGCCCCGACAGAGCCGGCTGCGCCGGAAACAAACAACGTCTCACCTGTCTTCGGTTTGCCGATCTCGACAAGACCCTGGTACGCCGTCAGTCCGGGCAGAGCCAAAACACACAACACCTCTTCCGGCGACAGACCGGGTGGCAGGATCCGCAGACCCTTCCCGTTACCGACGTAGTACTCGGTCCAGCCGAGCAAGCCCCCGACCATCGCGCCGACCGGGTAGTCGTCATTCCTGGACTCGACGATTTCACCAACGCCGCTTGAACGCATGATTGCACCGAGCTCGACGCGCGGTATGTAGCTGTCCTTGTCGCGCGACATCCAGCCTTTCATCGCTGGATCGAGTGACATGTGCGTCTGCCGCACCAGGATTTCGTCGGCGGCGAGTTCGGGCGTTTCCAGCATCACCGTCTCAAAAACGTCCGGCGTTATCTGGGTGCCCGGTCGCTTAACCAGCTTGATGGCTTTGTATTGCATTGATTGTCCTATCGACTTTTTATTACGGAAGAACGGCGATGAACTCCACCTGAATGCGTCGACCGGGCGGTAACTTCTTTGCCAAGGTATGCCTTACCGGCCTGCTCGATTCGTCGGGAAACATGTCCAGCCAGTGCGGATTGACGAGCTTTCTGTCTTCCATGTCCGCGAGATAAACACTCAGCTTGCCAATATGCTCCGCGGCGCCACCTGCCTCCCGCATGATCGCAGCCATCGTTTTGAATGTATTGGCAATCTGTGACTCGCTGTCTTCGGGCAATGCGTGTGAGACAGGATCCTCCCCACCTACCGCAGAGGAAAAAACCAGATTGCCGATGCGGGTTGCCGCCGGAATCGGGTTTTTGTGTTCCGGGATATCCGGCGCGCTGATGGTCTGTCTTTTTGTCATGGCGATACCTGCAGGGGATCAGTCTTTGATAGCTTCGCGGATACACTCATAGCCTAGCTTCAGTTCGTGACCGAGATGGCCCAGTGCTTCACTTAGACCCGATCCGGTTTCCTTAAGTTTGCCATCGTCCGCGAATTGATCCATTTTCTTTTTCGAGTTCCGTCCATTCGTCCTGCATCTCTAAGGTGCGTTGCAGTCTGGACATTCTTGCTTTCCCCCTCAAGTGGACCGGTAACTTTCGCACCGAGTGAGAGGCTTTGCAATGCGCGTTTAACGAATGCGAAACATGGCAGACGGTGGCACCAGACGACATAGATTTAGGTATATAATGCGCGCCCCGCCGCGTCACGTCGCGAGCAAATAGAACCGTTTTCCGGAGCAGAACCTTGAATCGGGATCAGAAAATCTTCGAAACATATTCCCTAGTGATCGGCGTACCCGCCATCGTGGTACTAATGTACCTCGGCGTTACGCAAATGCTGGACAGGAACCAGCGCGCTTCCGCGGCCGATACCGCTGAATACCAAGCGGTAGTCACCGATCAACTGCGCCCCTATGGTCGGGTGTACCTACCCGGCGAAGAGGCTTCTGCAAACGAGCCCGTTGTTACAGAAGCGGAACAGGTGGATCCGGTTGAGACAATGATGTCGGGGCCGCAGGTGTATAACGATGCCTGCCTCCTGTGTCATGGCGCCGGTGTCGGTGGTGCGCCGATTCTCGGTGATACCGGACAGTGGGCCGCTAGGCTGGAGCAGGGCAACGACGCGCTGTACCGGAATGCCATCGAGGGTTACACCGGTGAGAGCGGATTCATGCCCGCCAAGGGGGCGCGCATGGATCTGTCCGACGACGAAGTACGTGCCGCGGTTGACTACATGATCGGAGAACTTAGCAACTGAGATTTGCCGCGGTTCGCCTGCCGCAGGCTCAGCAATTCTTCTTCGCCTTTTCCTTTGCCGCCTTTTTCGCGGTTTTCCTGCGCGTTTTTCCGGCGCCCGTGCCTTGCTCCATCCCTGCCAGGCGCATCTCCAGTGCCTCGAGCTTGGCGCGTGTCTTTGCGAGCACGGCCTGCTGTACCTCAAATTCCTCGCGGGTTACCAAGTCGAGCTTGTCCAGACCTGTCTGCAGGACAGACCTAAAGTTCTTTTCGAGGTCGTCTCGCACATTTTTCAACCCCTCCGGAACGGCTTCCGCGAGCGACTTTGCGAGCTTGTCTATCGATTCCTTTGCCATAGGCGGTTGATACATGAGACCGCTCAAAAACGCCAGTGCCGAATCGGGGTGTAGCGCCGCGATACTCGACGACGTTCACCATATGGTCTAATTGGTGTATAGCTAAATGCTCTCGGTTACGAAGTGACTATCGTATGAAAAGGCAACTAGGCGCTGCCGCCTTGATTCTAACGCTTGCCGCCTCCGGCATCGCGTTCTCAGGTGATATCTACAAATGGGTGGACGAAGACGGCCACGTGCATTACGGCGACAAACCCGTTGGTGCACAGTCGGAGCGTATGTCCATCCGGTCAACGTCCACCGATGCCGCACGCATTGCTGCGCAGGCGCAGGCACGTGCTGCAGCCCACATGGAAGCCAGGGAGGCTGAAGCCACAGCAGCCGCTGAAGAACCGTCCGAAGAATCATTGCGGGCGATGGCGCTGGAACGCCCCGAGACCTGCGAGAAAGCGCGTGCTGACATGCAGCGCATGGTGAGCGCACGTCACCTGTATCGCGAAGACGACTCCGGGGAGCGGGTCTATCTCGACGAGGCCGAGATGCAGGCAGCTCGCGAACGCGCCGAAAACCAGGTCAGCGACTTCTGCGGCTAACCACGCGCTCCTGACGAGAGGGCGCTCATGCGGCAGGCTGCCTTCCTCTGCCAACCGTGACGAGCGTCTGACACCGTTCGCCTTTCAGCGAGTTACAATGCGCTTCCATGGGAACGGAGCGTGGCGTGGCAGAATCCAGGGAAGCCGCCGACAAGCAAACGCAAGCCTACCTGCCGGACTTTTGCGCGGCGGGAACGATCCTTGTCATCCTGATCGTTGCTGAACTCGTCGCGATCCTGCTGACACTCGTTGCTTTCGAGCCCGGCGCCTTCCTGACCGAGCTCTCCAAGATGTCGATGTTTGTGCTCTGGCTCGCCCTCCTCGGCGCAGGCGTGCTCTGCACGATACGGCCCTGGGCAGAAAAGCAGGGACACATGGGTGCCTTCGTCGTCTGCTTCGCACTGCTGGAAGTGCTTTGCCTGGTACTGGCTGAAATCACCTGGCAACTGACCCGCATATTCGCAGAAGCCGTCATTATCGACTCAACACATGGCGAGTTCCTGCTGAAGACCTTCGCAGCAAGCTCCATCGTCATCGCACTGGCGATGCGTTATCTCTACATCTCCAGTGAGTGGCGGCGCAGCGTCCTACTGGAGGCGCAGTCACGCATCAGTGCCTTGCAGGCGATGATTCGCCCGCATTTTCTATTCAACAGCATGAATACCATCGCCTCACTAACGCGCACCGATCCGCGCCGGGCGGAAGAAGCAGTCGAGGATCTTGCGGACCTGATGCGCGCCAATTTAAATGCCCGCAAAGACCGTACGATGCTGAAGGAAGAAATCGAAACAGCGGTGATCTACCAGCGCATCGAGAAACTACGCCTTGGTGATCGGCTGCGTGTTCGCTGGGACGTTGATGCCTTGCCGATGCGTGCCCTGATTCCCAGCCTCACCATCCAACCGCTCCTCGAAAACGCTATCTATCATGGCATCGAACTCCTCCCGGACGGTGGCGAAGTTACCATCAGCGGACGCCGTGACGACGACCAGCTCGAGATTGAGATCAACAATCCCATCGCACAAGATCAGATGCGCAGAACCGGCGGCAACAAGATGGCGATGTCAAACATTTTGCAGCGTTTTGAACTGGCCTACGGGCAAGGTGCCGAGGTTCACGTCGAAGAAGCTGCAGATCATTACCGGGTTCTCCTGCGATTTCCGTTCGAGGATTCAGCGCAATGAAAATATTGATCGTCGATGACGAGCCCCCCGCGCGAGACAGGCTTCGACAGTTGATCGATGACGCTGGCGAGCACGAGGTCATTGGCGAAGCTGGCAACGGTCGCGAAGCGCTGGACCTGGCCCGGCAGAAAAAGCCTGACGTCATTCTCCTGGACATACGTATGCCGGGCATGGACGGGATAGAGACCGCGCATCACCTGAACCAGGGCGATGCCCCGCCGGCCGTGGTATTTACCACCGCCTATGACGAATACGCGATAGAAGCTTTCGAAACCAATGCGATCGGGTATGTGCTGAAGCCCGTGCGCCGTGAGCGGCTCGCGCAGGCATTGGCTCGGGCTGCGCGAATCACCAATGAAACTCTGGACGACATTGGTCAGCAAAGCGGCCTCAACACTGGCCGCAATCACCTGTGCGCGCGCCTCCACGACGAGCTGAAGCTGATCCCTGTAAGTAACGTCCAGTATTTCGTGGCGGATCAAAAATACGTGAGCGTGGTGCACGCCGACGGTCGCGACCTCATCGAGGAATCGCTTAAATCTCTCGAAAGTGAGTTCGCCGAGCGTTTCGTTCGCATCCACCGGGCTGCTGTCGTCGCCGTCGACTCTATCGATGCGTTAAAAAGGGACGACGATGGGCGTATGCAGGTTATCCTTCGCGTGGACACGGGCGACGACGAACTGATTGTCAGCCGTCGCCACGCGGCTAATGTGAAACGCCGACTGAAAGAAGGATAGGCAATCTTGGAAATCCGCATCGCCACGCGAAAGAGCGAGCTTGCGCTTTGGCAGGCGAAGCACGTGGCTGAAAAACTCAAATCTGTGTCCGGCGTCTCCAGGGTCGAACTGGTGCCTCTGTCCACCCGGGGCGATGAGATCCTGGACAAGAGCTTGCAGAAGATCGGCGGCAAGGGCCTGTTCATCAAGGAACTCGAGGTCGCGATGCAGTCAGGCGACGCCGATATGGCCGTCCACTCGATGAAAGACGTGCCCGCCGATATTCACGATGGGTTTTGCATTGCCGCCGTTCTCGACCGCGCCAATCCGACGGACGCCCTGGTCGCCAGAAACTGCACTCGATTTGCTGATCTGCCAAACGGTGCCCAGATCGGCAGCTCGAGCCTGCGACGGCAAGCGCAACTTCGCGCGATGCGTCCCGACCTGGACGTTGTTCCACTGCGCGGTAACGTCAATACGCGCCTAGCCAAACTGGCCGCGGGCGAATATGACGCCATTATTCTTGCGACAGCGGGTCTGCAGCGGCTCGGTCTCGATCAGCACATTACCCAATCGTTTACACCCGAGAAGATGTTGCCCGCCGCAGCACAGGGTGTGGTCGGCATCGAGTGCTTGGAAGGACAAGGGGACTTGATTGCGATCCTGCAACAGATTGAGGACCCCACAAGTGTTGTCACCACCGCGGCCGAACGCGCTGTCGCAGCGAGACTCAACGCGAGCTGCCAGTCACCCGTCGCCAGTTTTGCGGAGCTCGACGGCAACACGCTGACAGTTCGCGCGCTGGTCGCCAGCGAAGACGGCCAGACAATAATTCGCGCCAGTATCTCTGGCGACGGCAGCAATGCAGTGGCGCTCGGTGAAGCTGCCGCCGAACAGCTGCTCGCAGAGGGCGCTGGCGATCTGCTGCAAGCGCTGGACGAATGAGAGAAAGCGCGCTCGCCGGCTGCAAGGTCCTGGTAACCCGTCCAGCGGGCCAGTCCGTTGCGCTTTCAAAAGCGATCGAATTGGCTGGCGGTACAGCGGTCTCCTTTCCGGTTATCGAAATTCAACCGCGACCGGACGATGAGATCCGCCACGACCTGGCAGACACTCCCGCACCGGACATCGTCATTTTCGTCAGCCGGAATGCCGTCGAGTTTGGTGCGCCGTATGTTGCCCAGCACAGCGGTGCCATCGCCGCCATCGGTCGGGCAACGGCAAACCAGCTCGCCGAAGCCGGGCACTGCGTAAGCATCGATCCCGGCCAGGGATTTACCAGTGAGCAAATGCTCGAGCACGAAGCCCTGCAGGCTGTCGCGGGAAAATCCGTTCTCATTGTTCGCGGCGCAAACGGCAGGCCGCTGCTCGGAAACGTACTGAGCGAGCGCGGTGCCGACGTACATTACCTCGATACCTATGAGCGCAAAGTCGCCGGGGTGACCGAAGCGGACATCACCGAGCTCGATCGAAGCTGGCAAGCGGGGGGCATAGATGTCGTCTCTGTAGTGAGTGTCGCCACCTTCGAGGCATTGGTCGGTGTATTGCCATCCAGCACGCTTGTACGCCTGCGGCAAACGCCACTGGTCGCCCCCGGCGAACGTGTGATACAAACGATAGGCAAGCTGGTACCAGGCATACCGGCGATTCAGGCGTCGGGTCCCCACCCGGAAGATATTGTCAATGCGCTGATCGAGTGGCGGCGCACCGGAACGAGTTCATGACCGAAGAAGACACCCCAGAAAACGAAGACGCGACGTTTGGCGATGTTGAGGCGGCGGGCGGCGCAAAGCGACTGGGCGGCGGGTTCATCGCCTGGCTTGCGTTGTTGCTGTCGATCGGCGCAATTGCCCTGGCGGGGCTCGATTGGTTCCGCGATAGAAATGTCGCAAGCACGGCGGCCGATGATGAGACCAGGATCCAAACACTTATCGCCTCCATGGTTGCTACACAGGAGGTGGTGAGCTCACTGGAGGCCAGCGTCTCATCGCTTGCGGATAACGATGCGGCAAGCGAGGCTACGATTTCGCGTATCAATCGGCAGCTCGAGAATCGCTTGCGACAGATCGAGTTGGTCCCGGGACGGCTCGCAACGGTCGAAGCATCGCTGGCTTCACTGCAAGGTATTTCCACCGGTGCCCGCGATGCCTGGATACTGGCGGAAGCCGAGTACTACATGCAAATTGCGAATGCGCAGTTGCAGCTTGCCAATAATCCGGAGCTCGCGATGCTCGCACTGACGCATGCCGATGAAAGAATCGTTCAACTCGGCAATCCGCGCCTAACCAGTATCCGCCAGGCATTGTCCGATGAGTTGCGTGCGCTCGAGGTAGTGGAAAAACCCGATACGACGGGCATCACGCTGACACTTGCAAGTCTCGCATCCATCGTCGACTCGCTGCCTCTCCGACAGGAGGCCGCGGTGCAGGCGGCTGAGGCCACCACCGGTATAGATCCTGAACTGACCGGCATGGACCGTGCCTGGGCGTCGGTCCGCAATGCCATGGACGGGGTAGTCAAGGTTCGCGACGTCGAGGACGTATCGCCCGCGCTGGTCGCACCGGAAGCACGCTACTTCCTGCGTGCCAACCTGTCCCTGCAACTCCAGGCGGCACGAATTGCACTCTTGCGCGGTAAAGAGACCATTTTCCACCAGAGCCTGGATGATGCCGATACCTGGCTCGGCAACTACTACGATGAAGACTCGGCAGCCGTGCAACGCGCGCGTGAAACGATTACCGAGATTCGCGACAGCATCTTGCGTGTCTCCATGCCGGACATATCCAGGTCGCTGCAACTTTTGCGGCAGTTCAACACACTCGCTGAGGCGACAGGCACACTAGGCGAAGCTGCAATTCCTGACGAGGTCGAGCAGAAACAATGAAGTTCGGCGCCATTGTCATCATTGCGATGGTCGTCAGCGCCCTGGCCGCCAACTTCCTGCTACACGATCCTGGGTCGGTCATCATCACGTTCCGTGGAAAGATCGTCGAGATGTCGGTGTTCGTCCTCAGTTTGCTGGTTGCGCTACTCTTCGTTTCGATCTGGGCGGTCACCTACCTGGTCAAAGCACCCAGGAAACTGGGCGAAGCCGCCGGACGCTATCGCAGCGGCCGCGCCGGACAACGTCTGACGCGCGGCGTCATCGAGGTTGCGGAAGGCAATTTCGCCAAAGGTGAACGCCTCCTGGCTCGCGCAGCCGGTGTAAGCGAGGCCCCTTTGCTGAACTATCTTCAGGCTGCACGCGCCGCGCATCTGCTCGGTCAGGACGAGCGCCGTGACACCTGGCTCAAACAGGCCTACGAAAACCTTCCTGGCGCCGCCAATGCCGTCTTGCTGACACAGGCGGAACTGCAGATCGACCAGGATCAATATGAGCAGGCGCTCGCCACCCTGCGCAAGATCGAGGAAAACGCGCCGAATCACGGCCATGCGCTGATGTTGCTCGGCCGCCTTTATTACCGCCTGGAAGACTGGGAAAGCCTCGGCGAGCTACTTCCGCGTCTCAAGAAGTACGGCCGACTTGACCCGGCCGTGCTCGAAGAATGGTCCATCCATGTCTACGAGCAAAAGCTCGATGCCGCGGCCGACGGCGATGCTGTACAGGCGATCTGGAAAGCGGTGCCGCGGGAGCTCAAGACACACATCGACCTGCTCGAATCCTGGTTCAGCAACCTTGTACGGGCCGGGTTGCATGACAAGGCCGAGCGCGAGCTGGTCGCAGAGCTCAAGCGAGGCTGGAGCCAGCCCCTGGTCCGGCTTTACGGCGTTGTCGACGGCCCGGATTCGGCGAAGCAGTTAAAACGCGCGGAATCCTGGCTCAAAAATCATGGTGAAGATCCCGAACTATTGTTCACGACCGCCCGGCTGTGCCTCCGCAATGAGCTCTGGGGCAAAGCGCGCAGTTACCTGGAATCTGTTATCGCCATTGGGCCAACCGCTGACGCCTACCATGAATATGGCCGTTTGCTGAACCAGTTTGGTGAAGGCGAAGCTGCTGCGGAGGCCTACCGCGAAGGGTTGAGTATCGTCGCCGGTGGCTCGTTGCCCGCGATTCCCCATCTGAACGCCGACGCGGACTCCTCGGCCTAGACGAATGTACATCGTTGTTTGCGGTACCGGTTACACGGGGAGCCGGGTGATTGAACGGCTACCGCCTAGCAAGGCGACTGCCCTGGGCCGACCGACACTGGATCTGGATAACCCCCAAGTCGACGTACCGTCTCTGCCCGCCCCCTGGTCATTACTGTACACCGTGCCGCCGGCACCCGGTGCCGAAAATGATGAACGCCTCGAACGATTTCTGAGCGCGCTTGCAACACCGCCCTGCCGAATCGTGTACCTCTCCACCAGCGGGGTATATGGCGATCGACAGGGCGCCGTTGTCACTGAACAGGATTCCCCAACGCCTTTGACGGCGCGCGCCAACCGCCGACTGGCCGCAGAGGAATACTTAAGCACCTGGTGCGACGAACACGACTGCGAGCGCGTCGTGCTGCGGGTACCGGCCATATACGGACCCGGCCGACTGGGACTCGAGCGAATCAGGGCGGCGACACCAATCGTGCAGACAGATGAGGCCGCGCCCGGTAATCGAATTCATGTCGACGACCTCGCATCGTGTTGCCTGCAGGCGCTGGATGCGGCGACGGTACCCGGTGTGTACAACCTCGGAGACGGGGATCATCGTTCGAGTAGCTGGTTTGCCAATACAGTGGCGGACATCGCGGGTTTAACCGCGCCGCCGGAAATCCCGATGGCCGAGGCAACCCGGACGTTCAGCCAATCCCGGTTATCGTTCCTGCAGGAATCGCGGCGACTCGACACGTCAAAGATGCGGGAGGTACTCGGCGTCGTCCCCCGCTATGAAGATGCCACTGACGGTATCCGTGCAAGCCTGAACGGAGACACCTGACCCCTCATTGCGAGGGACCGAAGCAATAGTGTCCGGTCAGCAGGCCTGTTGACGCAAATTGCTCAGGGTTGCGATCTCTTCGAATCGATCCATTTGATGAGCAGATCCCACTGCTCCCAATCCGGCCAGGCCAAGTATTCCGGCAACTCATAGATGCCGAGGCCGCGGGTGTAGGCCCGCACGTAGTTCTGCGCTTCGCGCAGTGTTGCGACGTAAGGCACGCGGAGCTTGGTCAGGTACTCATCGAGTTCATCGAATATAAGCGTGTACTCGCGGACACGATTGGCAACCACACCGATCTTGGCCTGCTTACGACTCACCTTGCCGACTGCCTGCAGCTCCTTGATAAAGCGATCCGAGGCCTGCATGTCGATCGTGGACGGCAGGACCGGCACGATAATTGTCTCAGCCCGGCTGACTAGGGCGGTCAGCTCCTTGCCATGCGAACGGGCCGGCGCATCGATAATGATCATGTCGGCACTGCGCGGAGCATGCTTCAAACCCTCATCGAATCCGGCGACGGCGGCGATTCTTGGCCGGTCGTCAGGGCGACGCCCCAACCAGTCGAGGCTGGAGCGCTGCGGGTCGTAGTCAGCTAGTGCGACTCCGTAGCCGCAATCCGCATAATAAGAAGCCAGATTCGTTGCCAGGGTGCTTTTGCCGCAACCGCCCTTGGCATTCATAACCATGATGTGCCGCATTTGGAGCTCCTCCGGGAGACGGTTTTTTTCTCTTCTACAGTTTATGTAAGCTACCGCCACCTGCCTGAAATGTCCATCGGCTCGCCGTGGACAGCGGTCGGCAGTACGCAGTCGTGTTAAGCTCGCTTGCGCCGATCACGGAGCTGGCGCCAGGGGAATGAAAGACAGATGAGCACTCAACGAAAGACGGAATTCACGGATGAATCGCTGTCGGAGGACGCCATCCATGACTACCTTACCAACAACCCCGATTTCTTCGAGCGACATGCCGATTTGCTCAGTGCGCTCAAGCTGCCGCACAGCTCAGGAGCCGCTGTATCCTTAGTCGAGCGCCAGGTATCGGTGCTGCGCCAGAAAGATCTGAAGCACGAGCGCAAACTGAAGGAACTCCTCGAAGTCGCTCACGCAAACGACGCACTATCGGCCAAGATTCATTATCTGACCCTGAGGCTGCTGGGTGCTTCCGATCTGTCGACCACGCTTGCCAACCTGGAGGAAGCCCTGCGCGCTGATTTTGACGCGGATCAATCGATTCTCGTGTTGTTCGGTGACCCTAACGGGTTCGCGGACATCCAGGCAGGTCGATTCTTCAAGGCAGTGGCACGGAACGACGATGTCTTAAAGACCTTCGATACCTTCCTGAAGGGCAACGGCGCGCGTTGTGGCCAGATCCGGGACTCGCAACGAGATTTCCTGTTCGGTAAAGAGACCGATGAAATCGGTTCGGCAGCCCTCATCCCGCTGGGGAGCAAATCCGATATTGGCTTCCTAGCCATCGGCAGCGCGGACGCGGACCGGTTCCACCCGGGCATGAGCATCGATTTCCTGGGGCGACTCGGCGAACTGGTGGCTGAGGCGCTCAAGCGTTTCTGACTGTGCAGGAAGTCGCGCTCGACTGGATCGAAAAATTCGTACGACACCTCTCGCATGAGCGACGATTGTCGGCGCACACCTGCAAAAACTACCAACGCGACCTGAATGGGCTGGCCCTCTGGTGCGATGAGCAGAAGGTCGAAACCTGGGCTGGTCTCGACGACGAGCACATGCGCGCCTTTGCCGCAGCTGCCTTTCGACGCGGCCTGTCGCCGAAAAGCATCCAGCGACAGTTATCGGCCGCACGCACGTTTTTCCGTTTCCTGCTCCGGGAGAAAGCCGTCAAGGTCAATCCCGTCCAGTCCGTCAGCGCGCCGAAGACCGCCAAGCGCCTGCCCGAAAACCTGGACGCGGACCGCATGGCGCGGCTCCTCGATATCTCAGGCGCCGGACCGCTGGTTGCACGTGATCGCGCCATCCTGGAACTCCTGTACTCGTCGGGCCTGCGACTATCCGAACTGACCGGGCTCGATATCGGCGATGTCGACCTGGATGATGGCACCGTCTCGGTAACCGGTAAAGGCGACAAGGATCGCGTCATTCCGGTCGGCCGGTTTGCGCGGGAAGCGCTGAAGAACTGGCTCGGTGAGCGGGCCGCACTGCTCAAAGGCGACGAAAATGCCTTTTTCGTCAGCCAGCGGGGTGCTCGTCTGAGCCCGCGGTCGGTTCAGGCCCGGGTCGATCACTGGGCCAAACGCCAGGGCATAGACACCCGCGTTTACCCGCATCTGTTCCGACATTCCTTTGCCACCCACCTGCTGGAGTCCAGCCACGATCTGCGAGGTGTGCAGGAACTACTGGGTCACGCTAACATCAGTACGACCCAGGTTTATACTCACCTTGACTTCCAGCACTTAGCCCAGATATACGACCAGACTCACCCCAGAGCCAAAAGAAAAGAGTAAATATCCCGCCCGGCGGGCAAATCGGCTATAGCCTCCAGAAAGACCAGCCATACAGAGTAAGGATCATGGAACAATTTCGCGGGACAACGATTGTCTCCGTCCGCCGCAATGGCAAAGTCGCCATCGCTGGTGACGGCCAGGTCAGCATGGGCAACACCGTCATGAAGGGCAATGCCCGCAAGGTGCGCCCGCTCGCTGGTGGCAAGGTCATCGCAGGCTTCGCAGGCGGTACGGCCGATGCCTTTACCCTGTTTGAATTGTTCGAAAGCAAAATGGAGCAATATGGCAAGCTGACACGCGCCGCTATTGAACTCGCCCAGGAGTGGCGCACCGATCGCCGCCTGCGTCGACTCGAAGCGCTCTTGTGCGTCGCGGACGCGGAATCCTCGTTCATCATTTCCGGCAATGGTGACATCATCGAACCGGAAAACGACCTTATGGCCATTGGCTCCGGCGGGCCGTTCGCTCAGTCCGCTGCGCTTGCGCTCCTGCGGAACACCGAACTCGAAGCACGAGACATCGTCGAACAATCGCTGCAAATTGCCGGCGATATTTGTGTGTTCACCAATCAGAACATCGTCATAGAAGAACTGGATCAAAAGCCCTCAGACGGCGCATAACCGCCGAATTCCGACCGGATCGTATTAATGTCCCAGATGACCCCCCGAGAAATCGTCCAGGAACTGGACAAGCACATCGTCGGCCAGGATGACGCCAAACGCGCTGTCGCGATCGCCCTTCGCAATCGCTGGCGACGTGTGCAGGTTGACGAGCCGCTTCGCAGCGAAATAACGCCGAAGAATATCCTGATGATCGGTCCCACCGGTGTCGGCAAGACCGAGATCTCCCGACGCCTGGCGAAGCTGGCGCGGGCGCCGTTTATCAAGATCGAGGCGACGAAATTCACCGAGGTGGGATACGTTGGGCGCGAAGTCGACAGCATCATCCGCGATTTGATGGACATCGCCGTCAAGATGACGCGTGAGGACGAGATGGCGAAGGTCAGTCACCGCGCGGAGGACGCTGCGGAGGAACGCATTCTCGATGCCTTGCTGCCGCCTCCGCCTACCGCGTCTGCCGGATTCACGACGGTCAGCGAAACAGACAACCGGGACGGCGAGACGCGACAGAAATTTCGCAAGATGCTGCGCGAGGGCAAGCTCGACGACAAGGAAATCGAGGTCGAGGTTCAGGCAATGCCGGTCGGTGTAGAGATCATGGCGCCGCCCGGCATGGAAGAAATGACCAGCCAGCTGCAGGGCATGTTCCAGAACATGGGTGGCAATCGCCAGCGCACGAAGAAACTGAAGGTCAAAGACGCCATGCGCCTGCTGACTGACGAGGAAGCCGC
The DNA here is from genome assembly GCA_029243005.1 of Woeseiaceae bacterium. Taxonomy (GTDB): domain Bacteria; phylum Pseudomonadota; class Gammaproteobacteria; order Steroidobacterales; family Woeseiaceae; genus SZUA-117. Next base: position 11,442 of record JAQWSV010000214.1, on the reverse strand, counting down.
CAAGATGGTGGACGAAGAGGAGCTCAAGTCGCGCGCGCTCGAAGCAGTGGAGCAGCACGGCATCGTCTTTCTCGACGAACTCGACAAGGTGGCGCGGCGATCGGAGGCCGTGGGTCCTGACGTCTCCCGCGAAGGCGTGCAACGCGACCTGCTGCCGCTCGTGGAAGGCTGCACCGTGAACACAAAGTACGGCATGGTGCGTACCGATCACATTTTATTTATCGCCTCGGGCGCGTTTCACGTTTCAAAGCCCTCCGACCTGATCCCGGAGCTGCAGGGGCGATTCCCGATCCGCGTGGAGCTGAAATCCCTGACGACCGAGGACTTCGTCCGTATCCTGATAGAGCCGGATGCCTCGCTGACGACGCAATACCAGGCATTAATCGCCACTGAAGGGGTGGACCTCGAATTTACGGAGAGCGGCGTCCGCCGGCTGGCCGAGGTTGCCTTCGACGTCAATGAGAATACGGAGAATATAGGCGCGCGACGGTTGCACACCGTCATGGAGCGGCTGCTCGAAACGGTCTCCTTCGAAGCCTCGGACAAGAGCGGTACGGCAGTGACCGTCGATGCAGGCTATGTCGACGAGCATCTGACCGAGCTTTCGAAAGACGAGGACCTGAGTCGCTACATTCTCTGAGCCACGCATGGACCGGAAGCCAACAGAAATCCGCCTGCGCAAGCAATCCCGCCTGCTGGCGATCACGTTTGACGATGGCCAGGCATTCGAGCTGCCGTTCGAGTATCTCCGCGTTTCCTCGCCCTCAGCGGAGGTCCGCGGCCACGGCCTGGGCGAAGGGGTTTTGCAGACGGGAAAGGAGAATGTCGGCATCCACGCGCTCGAACCGGTGGGTCGTTACGCGCTGAAGATCGTGTTTGACGATGGTCACGACACAGGCCTCTATTCGTGGACCTACCTGTACGAACTGGGCCGGGATCAGCCGGCGCGGTGGCAAGCCTATCTCGACCGCCTGACGGCGGCGGGTTATGCTCGACAACCCGTCTGAAACTCGCCAGAAGATGAACAAGGTATCCACACATTTCGGTTACGAAACCGTCGCCGTCGAGGACAAAGCGCGTCGCGTGCGCGGCGTGTTCGATTCGGTTGCCGTTAAGTACGACATCATGAATGACCTGATGTCAGGCGGGCTGCATCGTCTGTGGAAGCATTTCACAATCGAACAGGCGGGCGTAAGAAAGGGGCACGTGGTGCTCGATCTCGCCGGCGGAACGGGCGACCTGGCCGGCAAGTTCGCCGGCAAAGTCGGTAGCGACGGTCACGTCACCCTCGCCGACATCAATCATGCGATGCTCAGCGAAGGCCGGAGCCGGCTGATTGATCGCGGCATCGCCGGCAACCTGTCCATCGCCCAGGTCAATGCAGAAAATCTGCCGTTCGCCGAGAACAGCTTCGATGTCGTCACCATGGCATTCGGATTGCGGAACGTTACCGACAAGGAAGCGGCGCTACGCTCCATTCTGGCAACCCTCAAGCCCGGCGGCAAAGCGTTGATTCTCGAATTTTCCATACCTGCGGACGTCTTGCGGCCCGCTTACGACCTGTACTCGTTCAAAGTGTTGCCGACCCTCGGTAAACTCGTCGCCGATGACGCGGCCAGTTACCAGTACCTCGCTGAATCGATTCGCATGCATCCCGACCAGGAAACGCTTCTTGGAATGATGAAAGACGCGGGTTTCGAGAGATGCCGTTTTCACAACCTCACCGGCGGGGTCGTCGCCCTGCATGTCGGCTACAAGATATAGGCTGGCCCTTTGAACGCGCTGGAACCCCTGCTGCGACCCATTGCGGCAATGATCAACCGGCAAATCACCGCAAAGACGCCGGCGCGAACACTGTGCAACGAACTCGACGGAAAGACCTTTGCCTTGCGTATAACCAACTCCGCGCTAGCGATGTATCTGACAGTTAACGATGATCGCGTCATCCTGTCCGGCGACTACATCGATGAGCCTGACGTGATCGCCAGCGGCTCGCTACTATCGCTCGCACGCCTTGCAGGGCCCGCCGCGGAAGACCTGATTCGCGACAGATCCGTCGTGATCGAAGGGGACGCCATCGTCGCCAGCCAGATTCGAAAACTCTTGCGCTACGGCCAGCCAGACCTGGAGGAAGAGCTGTCGACTGTCGTCGGCGACGTCACAGCACACAGTATCAGCGGTTTTTTTCGAGGTGTTACCGGCTGGACCCGGGATGCCCGGACAACGATGCAGCAGAACATCGGTGAGTATCTGCAGGAAGAGAGCCAGGCGGTACCGGGCCGGCACGAAGTCGACGCATTTCGAAGCGACGTCGACACACTGCGTGACGATGTTGCCCGCCTTGAGGCTCGCCTGAAGAAGCTGGAAGAAGAGCGGGCATGAGTGTGTGGCGCCGAAAAACCTTGCTGCGCATGATCGAGATTCAACGCGTCCTGGTACGCCACGGACTCGACGAGATCATCACGGCGACGCACTTCCTGCGACCCTTGCGATTTTTGTTTGCGCTATTTCCGAAAGCCAGGGATGTATCGGAGTCACTCGGCAAACGCATACGCCTCGCGCTAATAGAACTCGGGCCGATCTTCGTGAAGTTTGGCCAAGCCATTTCGACGCGCCGTGACCTCCTTCCGCCGGATATTGCTGATGAGCTGGCCTTGCTCCAGGACCGTGTCCCGCCCTTTCCCGCGGACGAGGCAAAGGACATCCTGGAAGGCATTTACGGCAAGCCCATCGACGAAGTGTTTTCGCGATTCGATCGTGAACCGTTCGCAGCCGCATCGATCGCCCAGGTACACACCGCCGCCTTGCAAGACGGCACCGAGGTCATCGTCAAGCTGCTGCGCCCCGGGGTACGGGATCTAATTGAGCGTGACCTCGACGTGCTGCAAGCGCTGGCGGGGCTCGCAAATACCTACTGGGAAACGGGCAAGCGACTGCGGCCGCTCGAAGTCGTGGCAGAGTACGAAAAGACGATCATCGATGAGCTCGACCTCATGCGGGAAGCTGCCAACACGGTGCAGCTGAAGCGCAATTTCGAGGGCTCGGATCTGCTCTACGTTCCAGAGATCTACTACGACTACTGTCGTCCGGCCGTGCTGGTACAGGAACGCATCAACGGAATTCCGATCAGCGATATGGATGCACTGCGGGCGTCGGGTGCGAATATCCAGGTCCTGGCCGAAAACGGCGTCGAGATATTTTTCACACAGGTCTTTAAACACAACTTCTTTCATGCCGACATGCACCCCGGCAACATATTCGTCACGGTAGACGACCGGGAGAAACCCCGCTATGCCGCGGTCGACTTCGGCATCGTCGGCACGCTGGATCCGAAGGATCAGCGGTACCTTGCGGGCAATTTCCTGGCCTTTTTCGACCGCGACTACCACCAGATTGCCAAACTGCATATCGACTCGGGTTGGGTGCCGGCGGAGACCCGCATCGATGAACTCGAGTCGGCTGTGCGTTCCGTCTGCGACCCGATTTTCAACAAACCATTGTCGGAAATCTCTTTCGCCCAGGTAATGATCAGCCTGTTCGAGACAGCGCGACGCTTCAACATGGAAATCCAGCCGCAGCTCATCCTGTTGCAGAAGACGCTGTTCAACATCGAAGGGCTGGGCCGACAACTGTATCCCGAGCTGGACCTTTGGAAGACAGCGCATCCTATTCTGCGTCAATGGATGGAGGGCCAGATCGGACCGCGCGCAGCACTGCAGCAACTGAGAGACGACCTGCCGCAGATTCACGACTCAATTCGCAAGCTACCCGGCATCGTCCGCTATCTCTCGGAACAGATCGAGCATGACCGATTGAACCTCGACGTTCGTGCGTCGGAACTCGAGGAGATCCACCAGCAGCTCAAGCTTCAACAACGCCAGCGATTTACGCTGGCCGCGAGCGCAACAGTCATTCTTTCCGGAACGCTCATCGTCACACTCGCCGCAACGACGTGGCCTGGCTGGCTACTGATCACCGGCGGTGTCCTGGCCGCATTCACAGGGCGCCCTGGTCAGTAATTCGCACCACTGCCGTGAAAGTGACGTCGAGGTCGCTGTTGATCAAGAACCCCGGACGAGGCTGAAAGAGATGAAATTCCTGGAGCAAAGCATGGGCAAGACCGTCAAGGGAAACCTGAAGCCGTTTCTGCACATGAGTCGACAAGACTTGTGGCGGTTCTATGTCCCGGGCAAATGACGATGAGCGACCAAACAAGGCGAAAACGTACCGTCCGCAGTTTCGTTCGCCGGGCCGGACGCATGACGGCATCGCAACAACGCGCCCTCGAATCGCTCTGGCCCGAGTACGGCGTCGAAGCCGATGGCAGTCTGCTCGACCTCAGCACCTTGTTTGGCCGTGAGGCCGATTGCGTATTCGAGATCGGTTTCGGTAATGGCGACACGCTGGTGCAGTCGGCATCGGAAAATCCTGAAAAGAATTACATCGGCATCGAAGTTCACGAACCGGGTATTGGCCACTGCCTGATCATGACACGCGAACACACCGTAACGAACCTGCGTGTGATGGCGGGTGACGCAATGGAAATCCTGCGAGACCAGATTGCTGAGACGTCCCTCGCACGCATTAACCTATACTTCCCTGACCCCTGGCCCAAAAAACGTCATCAAAAGCGCCGCATTGTGCAGGTGCCATTTCTCGAACTCGCTGCAAGCCGGCTTCAGCCGGGCGGCACACTCCACATCGCAACGGACTGGGAAAACTATGCGGAGCACATCGACGAGACCTTATCAGAGACCATGCTTTTCGAGGAAGACGAGCGCTGCGAGCATTCCGGAGAGCAGGCGCTCGACCGCTTTACGACAAAGTTTGAACGCCGCGGCCTGAAGCGTGGTCACCGCATCTGGGACTGGCGATTTCGTCGAGCATGAGCCAGCGGAACGGCTGTATTAATCTACAACCAAATGACAATCGCTCAAAGTGAAGTTGGCTCATGTCTGCCCACAAGGCTAGGCCTATCCATGGTCCGGCAATGGGTGTACGCAGCTAGCGCAGTCCATCTGGCCCTTTGACCACGATCTCACCGTCGCGAACAGCAACGACAACCTTTCTGAGCGCCCTCCCCCGGCAGGGCCCGGCGATACACAGACCCTCATCTATGGTGTAAGTCGCACCATGCGACGAGCAGATGATGTACTGACCATCTTCCGTCAGGAAACGGTCCGGCTGCCAGTTCAGCGGGTGACCAACATGCACACAGAAATTCTGGTACGCGAAAATCTCCCCGCCCTGCCGGACGACGAAACCGCGAAACGGCCAGTCGCCCGTGCCAATGCTAAACTCGCGACATCCCGGATCATGCAGTTCGTCGACGCGACCAACGGTTACCTCGACCAGCTCCGCATCATTCACCGCGTTCCTCCAGCAGCATTCGCCGCGCAACCAACACGGACAAGACAATGGTGGGTATGCCGGTCGCGGCTGCGTAGAAAAAGAAATTCAGCCAGCCCATCATCATTTGAACGTCTCCCGAGAAGCCGGCGAGCAACTTGCCGAAAAACGTACTGATCGAACTCAGGAGTGCATACTGCGTAGCCGTGAACTCAGCGTTTACGAGGCTCGACATGTAGGCAATCATCACAGTCGAGCCGAAGCCGATCGCAAAATTATCAAAACTTATCGTGAGCGTCAGGAGAGACAGCAGCGGTCCGGATACGGCGATCAGCGCAAAGAACAGGTTGGTGCTTACGATAATGATCGATGCGGCGACCACACATCGCGCGAGACCGAACTTGACGACGGTGACGGCTCCCACACCGGCACCGATGATCGACACCCAGAGTCCGTAGAACTTCGCAATCGTACCCACCTGGGTCTTCGTAAACCCGATATCCTCATAGAACGGCATCGCCATAATGCCGAGCACTCGGTCACTGATGTAGAAAGAGGCAATGAAGGCGAGGAAGACAAACCCCCAACCCTTGTATCGACGTACAAAGTCTACGAAGGGCTCCACCAGCGCGATGAAGATCCAGCTACTGAGTTTTTCGAATACATCGCCTTCGAGGCGGGCGGACAAGGGTTCGTGCACAACCGGTTCGCGGCACATGAGTGTCGTAATCATGCCGACAGCCATGCAGAGGGCCATCGCCTGGTAGGCCATGGACCAGGACGAATTGTCAGATATCAACAATACACCCGTCGTCGCCATCAGGACGCCAACGCGATAGCCATATTGGTAGGAAGCCGCCATAACGCCTTGCAGGCGCACCTCCGCCGACTCGATACGGTACGCATCGATCACTATGTCCTGGGTTGCAGACATAAAGGCTACCGCCAACGCGATGGTTGCGAATATCACCATCTCCAGCGCCGGGTCCACGACGGCCAGCGACAGCAGGCTCACCATCAGGGCGATCTGGGCAACGAACAACCACGCGCGACGATGTCCGAGCCATCGCGACAAAAGCGGCAGTCGAACGGCATCGACGAGCGGCGACCACAAGAATTTGAAACTATAGGCAAAACCGAGCCACGCGAACGTGCTGATCGTACTGCGCTGAATGCCAACCTCCGCGAGCCAATAGGTCAGCGTTGAGTACACCAGGGGAAAGGGCAGGCCGCCAGAAAAGCCCAGAAAGAAAATGACGATAACGGGACGTTTAAGATAATAACGCCAGCCTTTGGTGGCTGCGTCCGTTATCGATGGCACTGTCACAGATCGTAATCCATCGTCAGCGGCGCATGATCCGAGAATCTTTCATCCTTGTAGATTTCCGTTCGCAAAACTTTGCCTTTCAGGCCAAGCGTGACAACCTGATAGTCCAAACGCCATCCTACATTCTTATCCCATGCCCGGCCCCGATTCGACCACCACGTGTATTGGTCAGGCTCCTGGTTTACTTCCCGAAATGCGTCGACATAGCGCTGCGGGCCAAATAGATCGTCCATCCAGGCGCGCTCCTCCGGCAGGAATCCGGAGTTCTTCTGATTGGACCGCCAGTTCCTGATGTCGATCTGCTTGTGGGCAATATTCCAGTCTCCGCAGAGAATGTACTCGGCGCGCCGGCGGCGCAGCTTCTGCAAATAGGGTGTGAAGTCATCGAGGAAACGGAACTTGGCTTCCTGACGCTCCTCGCTCGACGAGCCCGACGGCAGATAAAGGGATACCACGCTGACATCACCGAGCTGAACTTCAAGGTAGCGCCCTTCGTCATCGAACTCCGAAACGCCCCAGCCGCGAACCACTTTTTTCGGCTCGTGTCGCGTGTATATCGCCGTGCCACTGTACCCTTTCTTGATGGCGTCTTCGTAGTAGCAGTGATAACCCGCCGGGCGGAAACAGTCATCAACGAGCTGATGTTCCTGCGCCTTGGTTTCCTGGATGCAAACGACATCCGCGTCCTGTTTGTCCATCCATTCGAAGAATCCTTTGCGAGCGGCAGCTCGAATACCGTTGGCGTTTAAACTGATTACTCGAAACAAGGGAATTTCTCCATCTTAAGTATGTCCGTCATCTTTGGTTACGGAATTTAGAAAAGTGCTGTGTCATACTCGAATTGCGTTTTCGGGATGATGTGATTCCCGGAGCGGGCCATCATACCGAAGCTTACATTGAGTCCAAATCTATGCGTGCTTTCAAGCATGAATTTCTCGAGCTGTCACTCGAACTCGACGTTCTGCGATTCGGAGAATTTACTCTCAAATCTGGACGAGTTAGTCCGTACTTCTTTAATGCCGGTCTCTTCTCGACCGGTTACGCCGCCGCCAAACTCGGCCGGTATTACGCATCAGCGATCGCCGATTCAGACGTCAAGTTCGATATGCTTTTCGGACCTGCCTACAAAGGCATCCCGCTCGCCACGCTGGCGGCAGCAGCACTGTCAGAGCATCACGACATCGATGTGCCCTATGCCTATAACCGAAAGGAGACGAAAGATCACGGAGAAGGGGGCAACATCGTTGGTTCGTCATTGGTGGGCAAGGTACTCATCGTTGATGACGTCATCACCGCCGGCACGGCGGTGCGTGAAGCACACCAGATCATCGTCAACGCGGGCGCTGAAGTCGCCGGCCTCGTCATTTCCCTGGATCGCCAGGAGGTCGGTCAGGATTCGCGATCCGCTGTACAGGCGCTGGAGCAGACACTGAAAATTCCGGTCGTAAGCATCGTCAAGCTCGAGAATCTCGTTGAAATGCTTGAAGAATCTGGGGAATACGGGGAATTTCTGGGGCCGGTGGTCAAATATCGCCAACAGTACGGCTCCTCAGCGTAAATAGCGGTTTCGAATTGAAAACTCGCCAAATTCTAAAGAATCGAAAACGCTGACAAAGCTTGAATTTCGCGAACCAGTCCCCCTTTGACCATTCTTGATTGTGTAATATTTCAGTCATGAAATTCCTCAAAGCTTCAGCCCTGATGATCTGTTGCCTTTCAACCGGAATTGCGACTGCGCAAACAGCCGCGCTGTATCGATGGGTCGACGAAGATGGTGTCGTTCACTATGGCGACAGCATCCCGGCAAAGTACGCTGGGCTTGAGCGCCAGGTCGTCAATGAGCACGGCATTACCGTCGGCGTCGTGCAGGCGAAAAAAACCGAGGAGGAACTGGCCGCGGATGCACGTCTCGAAGAGTTGCGTATAGAGGCCGAGCTACAGCGCCGGCGCGACCAGGCGCTGCTGGCCACTTACCTGACCATCGACGAGATAGAAATGCATCGAGATCGTCGCGTCGAACTGTTCCAGGCACAGGCACGGGTTACGGAGCTCTATCTCCGCAACCTGCAACGTCACATGGACTCCTTGCGGGAAGAGGCTGCGCAGTTCCAGCCCTACAGCGAGGATCCCGAAGCGCCCATGATCGACCCCGATCTGGTGGACGAAATAACGCAGACCAAGGATACGATCGTGCGACACGAAGAGAACCTGCGCAAGTTTAAGACTGACGAACAGAATATCGTCGCGCGGTTTGATGGCGACATCGATCGATTCAAGGAGATAAAAGGTCTGAACTAGACGAGTAAGCTTTCAGACACTGATAAAAACCGATGCACAGCGTCGTTTTTTATACCTGCATGAATTATCGTGGAGTGTGTCGGGACTTCGCGGCTTAGGCCGTCCCCGAATGCCCGAAGCCACCCTCTCCCCGTTCGGAGTCGTCGAACTCGTCCACCACCTCGAACGTGACTTGCTCAACCAGGACGAACACCATTTGCGCGATCCGTTCACCGGGTTGAATCTCGTAGGTCTTGCTGCCTCGGTTCCAGATCGACACAAACACCTGACCCTGGTAATCCGAATCAATCAGGCCCGTGAGGTTGCCGAGAACCAATCCGTGCTTGTGACCGAGGCCGGAACGCGGCAACAGAACTGCAGCTAGGCCGGGATCACCGATATGTATGGCAAGGCCGGATGGCACCAGCACGGTATCTCCGGGCTCTACCGTCAGCGCCTCGTCGATACAGGCACGCATGTCGAGACCGGCTGAACCGTCAGTCGCATAATACGGCAATGGGAAGTCGCCCCCGACACGGGGGTCCAGAATTTTCAGCTGAATAGATCGCACGTTTTCCTCGTCAGTCCCTGACCATAGTGGCGGGCAGTTCCGCAGTCATCGCTGTGTGACTATGTTCCAAGTGTCGCTCAACGATCAATGTCGTGAGATCGCGGGCCAGCATAGCCTTATCTCTTTTGGAAAACGACTGTTCGCCACCCTTCCAGTAAACGTCCACCGCATTGTCATCGGTATCGAAGCCAAGGTCCTTGCCGACCAAGTTAGCGACGATCATGTCGGCCTTCTTCTTCTCGAGCTTGGCTAGTGCGTGTTCGCGCAAATGCGTCGTCTCGGCGGCAAATCCCACGGTGAACGGCCCATCGGACAGCGCCGCGACGGAAGCTAGAATGTCTGCGTTCTGTGCCAGCGCAATAGAAAGATCGTCACCCGATTTCTTTATCTTGTCCCGGCTTATATCGGCCACGCGATAGTCCGACACCGCTGCGGCACCAACAAAAATATCCGCGCCGTCCAGATGCGCGTGCACGGCGGCGTGCATGTCTGCGGCACTCTGGACAGGCAGAACCTTGACGCCGACCGGCGGCGAAATACTAACCGGTCCACTGACCAGTAATACGTCAGCGCCCGCCTCCTGGCATGCGGCGGCCAGTGCGTAGCCCATCTTTCCGGAGCTGCGGTTCGTGATGTAGCGTACCGGATCGATAGCCTCGTATGTGGGGCCTGCCGTAATCAGTATGGACTTGCCCGATAACACAGGATGCGCCGCGGCCGGACCCAGCAATGAAGCGACGATGTCGTCCGGCGAAACCATGCGGCCAGGGCCGGTTTCTCCACAGGCCTGATCGCCATCATCGGGACCGAGGATGTGGACGCCACGCTCTTCAAGCCGTCGTCGATTCTCCTGCACGGCATCTTTCACCCACATCACATGATTCATCGCCGGTGCGATTGCGATCCGCGCTTCGGTAGCAAGGCAGAGCGTCGTGAGAAGATCCGGGGCACTGCCCGACGCCAGCCTGGACATAATCTCCGCCGTCGCCGGCGCGATCAGAACCAAGTCGGCCCAGCGCGCCAGTTCTATGTGCCCCATCGCCGCTTCTGTTTCCTTGTCCCACAGGTTATCTCTCACAGGCAATCCAGAGACGGCTTGCAGAGTGGTCTCGGTGACAAACTCGCGAGCGCTGCGGGTGAGCACGACCTGGACCTCGACTCCGCGATCCTTAAGTCGGCGAACGAGCGCCGGTGTCTTGTAGGCGGCGATACCGCCCGTCACACCGAGAATGATCCTGGAAATAGCCATAAGCGAACACCGGGTTTCGAGTTGGAAAGCTTAGCCCGGCTCAGTGTGCCAGCGCCAGCAAATCGCTGCCTGACATCGCATTTTTTGGCTTGCGTCACGTCCCGGCCGGACCCAGTGCGGCGAACGAACGGATCACACACTAGGTCCGAAGAGCCCAGAAACTGGTCGATACCCGGCTCCTGGGCCTCCTTATTATCTGGCACAGAATCAGCACCTCTCTTGCCAGCCGGGGCATGATCTGAGGGCTCTTGATCGGGACTGACAAGGCTGGTATAAAGTTCCGCTCTGTGCCCGCCGCCTGCGGGCATCCTCTCATAAAATCAAGGACTTAAGCATGTCCAAGGTATGCCAGGTCACTGGGAAACGTCCGCAGTCAGGTAACAACGTTTCCCACGCACATAACAAGACGCGCAGGCGTTTCCTGCCGAACCTGCAATACAAACGATTCTGGGTTGAGTCCGAGAAGCGCTACGTGCGCCTGCGTTTGTCCCACAAAGGGCTCCGCATCATCGACAAACACGGCATCGACAAGGTCCTAGCAGACATGCGCGCTAACGGACAGCGCGTCTAATCGCCGGAGGAAAGTATCATGCGTGAGAAAATCAAACTCGTTTCTTCAGCCGGTACCGGCCACTACTACACGACGGCCAAGAATAAACGTTTACAACC
>JAQWSV010000201.1 GCA_029243005.1 Woeseiaceae bacterium | reverse complement strand
GCTCCTGCGACCTCATCTGAAATAGACGGCCAATACTATGAGTAACGAAGACATAAAGACACGCGTCGAGGGGCACATCCTCGAAGTCATCATCGACCGGCCAAAGGCGAATGCCATCGATCGCGCCACGAGTATTCGCATGGGTGAGATCTTCTCCAGCTATCGGGATGACCCCGAGTTGCGTGTGGCCATCCTGACCGGTGGTGGTGAAAAGTTTTTCTCTGCAGGCTGGGATCTGAAGGCGGCAGCTAGTGGTGAGGAAGTTGATGGCGATTACGGTATCGGTGGCTTCGGTGGAATTCAGGAACTCGAAAACTTCAACAAACCTGTCATCTGTGCCGTGAACGGTATCTGCTGCGGCGGCGGTCTCGAGATCGCGCTGACCGGCGACATTATCATCGCGTCTGAGCAAGCAACATTCGCCCTGCCGGAAATTCGTTCGGGCACGATTGCGGATGCAGCGTCGCTCAAGCTACCTAAGCGCATCCCCTATCACATTGCGATGGAGATGCTGCTGACCGGGCGCTGGATGGATGCGAACGAGGCCTGCCAGCGTGGCTTCGTCAACGAGGTCGTGCCGGCAGACAAACTCATGGATCGAACCTGGGAACTCGCCCGCCTAATCGAAACCGGCCCGCCACTCGTATATGCGGCGATCAAAGAGGTCGTCCGCGAGGCCGAGAACATCAAGTTTCTCGATGGGCTCAAGAAAATCACGAAGAGCGAATTCGGCACGGTCGAAACACTGTACAAGAGCGAAGACCAGCTTGAAGGCGCAAAAGCATTCGCGGAGAAACGTGACCCTGTCTGGAAAGGCAGGTAAAGCGCAATGAGTCGCCATACGGCGATGAAGAGCTTGTTTGCACCGCGGTCAGTCGCCTTCTTTGGCGGCCGAGGTGCCGGTAAAGCAATTGAGCAATGTCGCTTCGCAGGCTACGACGGCGAGATGTTTGCTGTTAATCCCGGCCGCGATGAACTGAGCGGTGTTCCGTGCGTTTCATCGGCTGCCGATCTGCCTGTGGTGCCGGACGCAGCGTTTGTCGCGGCACCACCTGAAGCATCCATCGATATCATTCGTGAGCTCTCTGCCATGGGCGCCGGCGGTGCGGTCTGCTATGCATCTGGATTCGCAGAACTGGACGAAGCCGGTATCGACCTGGAGAAAGCGCTGCGCGATGCCGCCGGTGACATGCCGGTCGTCGGCCCCAACTGTCATGGATTTGTGAATTACCTCGACGGCGTTGCGCTGTGGCCGGACGAGCACGGTGGCCAGCGTGTGGACAACGGCATCGCACTGGTTTCACAAAGCGGCAATTTCGGGATCAATCTGTCGATGCAGCAGCGCGGCGTGGATCTGGCGATGGTCATCACGATCGGTAACAAGGCCTGCCTGGGACTACATGACTACATCGAGTTCCTGATTCGCGACTCGCGCGTAACGGCGATCGGACTGCACATAGAAGGCATCGAAAATGTGCACGATTTTTCCATTGCCGCCATAAAGGCACTTGAGGCAGGCGTGCCAATCGTCGCGATCAAAACCGGCCGGTCATCACGCGGCGCGGAAATCAATATGAGCCACACAGCGTCGCTGGCCGGAGAAGACCGTCTTTACGAAGCATTATTCAAACGCCTGGGCATTGCGCGCTGCGACTCGGTGACGCAATTTCTCGAGACTTTAAAGTTCCTATCGATCGCCGGCACCCTGCCCGAGCCGACGGTCGGCTCGATGAGCTGTTCGGGCGGTGAAGCTTCGCTGATTGCCGATTATGCCGACGCGGCCGGTCTCCACATGCCGCAGTTGTCAGCGAGTGCAGAAAAACGGCTCGCCGAGATCCTCGGACCGAAGGTTCCGTTGTCGAATCCGCTCGACTATCACACCTATGCCTGGGGAGACTATGATGCCTTGTTCGCCTGTTTCTCGACCATGCTGTCGGACGCCTGCGCGTGCACGATGCTGGTGCTCGACTATCCACCCGGGGAGAACGCCGACACCGCGAGCTGGGAAGTGGCAGAACGCGCATTGATCGATGCAGTCTCCGCTACCGGGCAGCGCGCCGTGGTGACTTCCACCCTGCCCGAAACAATGCCCCTCGCCGCCCGGCAAAGACTGAAAGCAGCGGGTATTGCGCCAATGCAGGGGCTCGACGAGTGTTTGTCAGCGATCAATGCGGCGGCGGCAATTGGTGCCGCAAAGACGAGAGTCGCCGACACCCTGCCCATTCGCGCACCGGAAACACTGGTGGGGGAAGCGCTGGTGCTCGACGAACTGGCCAGCAAAAAAGCGCTAGCCGATTACGGACTAATCGTTCCGAAAGGCAGCGCATGTAAAGCGAGTGAGGCGGTCGATGCCGCGGACGCGATCGGCTACCCAGTCGTCGTCAAAGCGCTCAGCGATGAACTGACACACAAGACAGATGCCGGCGCAGTGCGAATCAACCTTCGAAACACCGACGCGGTTGCCGCTGCAGTTGAAGCGATGTCGCCGACTTTTGACCGCTTCCTGATTGAAGCGATGGTGGGCCCTACCGTCGCCGAAATCATCGTTGGCGTCAATCGCGACCCGACGTTTGGCCTGACCTTACTGATCGGCGCCGGCGGTACATTGGTTGAGCTTGTCGAGGACACAGTTTCACTGCTACTCCCGGTGCGCCAAGACGAAATTGCTGATGCGATTCGCTCATTGAAGGTCATGAAGCTGATTGACGGCTGGCGCGGCGGTGCCAGGGGTGATGTCGACCGCATTGTCGACAGCGTCTGTGCGGTAGCGGATTACGCAACCGCAAACAATGCGACGCTCGCTGAACTCGATGTGAACCCGTTAGTCGTTACACCGGACAAGGCCATCGCAGTAGACGCTGTCATCCGCAGATCACGTCAATAGAATAGAGGCACTATGAGCCACTACAACGCACAATCCACGTTACCACTACAGAAAAGTTTCGTGAACGGCACCGCCATTGACAGTAACAGCGGTAAACGCTTCGAGACTCGTCATCCGGGCAATGACTAGGTGATTTGTGAAGTCGAAATGGCCGGCTAGGCAGAAGTCGACGCTGCCCTAGCGTCGGCTAAAGCTGCGTTCGAGGTTTGGTCCAATACGCCTGCTGCCGAACGCGGTGCAATTCTGCGCTGGATCGGGCAGGCCCAGTTCGCAACAAACCGAGGTAATCGCCGGCTCGGTATTAAGCTCGCTGTCAATCAGCGTGCCGTCCATATCGAAGAAGACGGCAGCGATGTCGTGGGGTTCTGTCACAGTCTGAAGCTGGCGGGCATAGACTCAGGAACGATAAGGCTCCCGACCAACACCTTGCACATCGATTCCCTGTGCCGGCAGAACCTCGCACTGCAACGCATACATCGCGGCGGCGGCCTCGTCGATAGCGCGCGTGAAATCGACGGATCCTTGCAGTATCGGCTTCAGCAATGCCTTGTCCTGGATGCGTGCCGGCGGATACTCATGTTCGACAACTAGATACATTTCCGCAGGGTCGATGTCGAGCAATTCGCGAGCAGCGAGCTGGTGGTCCAGCCAGTCGACCGTGCGATTTTGAAGGTAGGCAAGCGGATCGTGGCGCGCAGTGCCCGGCAGCTCGTGCTCGCAAATCGCGATCTGCTTTTTCCAAGCATTGAGATGATCGGCTGGGTTGTCAGATGGCTTACCGTCAACCCAGTCGCCGCGCTCAAAAGTCTGGCCGCCGAATCCCCAGGCAGATATACCCTTCGAGTCGATGATCTGGCCCTTGACATGAAAACCATCGATCAGGAAGCCGTAGCCTTCGTCTTTCAAGTACTGGAACATCGAGCGCGTGTCCTGTCCCATCAGGACCGAGTGCGACGGGTCGTAATGAATTCGGAACTGGTCGCCGACACCGTGCTTCTCGCAGATACGGTGCAGGGATATCCACGGCCCCGGCGCGTAGGCGATGTTATTGTGCCAGCGGTCCAGCACGGTCCAGCCAGGCATCGGGCACTGTTCGACACGGAAGGTCAGCCCGCGCGCCCTGGCCTCTTTCAAAAGAGGAATGAACTCTGCCTCGAACATGTCCAGGTTCTGGTCCATTTCAAGATCGTAGTTGCGCCCGACAAATCCACAAATGGCGTCCGTCTCGAGCAACACGGCTGCATCGAATACCTTGAGCATGAAATCGTGCTTGAAGCGCCGCGCTTCGTCATTGGCCACCATCATGTTGTCGAAATAGCCGAGATCGGACAGGCCGACGCCTGTCGATGCCATCGCCGCCTTGACCCGATCGGCGCGTTGCTGGCTGAACGGGTCCCGCAGATCCAAGGTATTGGCCACGGGGTCGAGCATCGCCTCCGGTGGCACGTCGGTCAGGGTCGGATGCAACGCGGATGACAGCTGAATGTACGGTGAACCGATGTCGCGGGAGAATTCAAGCCACTCTTCAATTGCAAGATCCGGATCTGCATCGCGTTTTTCGCGCGGCGTCAGTTCCTGCAGCGCAGCCGTCAGCACACTGATCTTCATGGGCTTCGGCACGAACGGCACAGTCGTATTACTCATTCTGATTTCTCCTAGATCGCATTCGATGGTCAGGACGTCATTCTAGCGAACCTTTCGCACAACGCGTCACATCTCGTCAGACAGCTGCCGGTCGTCCATGAGCTTGCGGTATCATGGGTCTGGTTGCACAGCCTACTCGTGACAGTCCATGAACAAGAAAAAAAATGCCGCGTCCGAACGACCTCCTTCGATCCGCCACGGATTCACTTTGCTTGCGGCGCTGACGCTCAGCTGCCTGTCTGGAGTAGCCATGAGTGAGGCCAGTTCAAAGGCGATTTTCATCATCGTCGATGGCATTCCCGCCGACGTGCTCGAGTCGACGCCCACACCAAACTTCGATGATATCAGTGGTGCTGGTGGCTACACGCGCGCCTGGGTAGGTGGCGAGGCCGGCGGCGAAAGCGAGAGCCCCACGGTTTCAGCCGTCGGTTACAACAGCCTGATTACGGGGACCTGGTCGAACAAACACAATGTCTACGACAACGATGTGAACGATCCCAACTACGCGTATTGGGATATCTTTCGCATTGCGAAAAAGCATGATTCATCTCTCCAGACTGCGCTGTTTTCAACCTGGACAGACAATCGCACCAAGCTGATCGGCGATGGCCTGCCCGAGGCCGGCGGTTACAAACTGGACTTCACCTTCGATGGTCTCGAACTGGACGCCGGGCGATTTCCACACGACCTCCAGAGTAATTACATCCGTGACATCGATGCGACAGTGGCCGGCGAAGCGGCCCGCCACGTTCGCCATGCCGGTCCGGATCTGAGCTGGGTGTATCTGCAATACACGGACGACATCGGCCACCGTCACGGTGATGGACCTAAGATGACGGCCGCTGTCTCGCTCATGGATGAATGGGTCGGCCAAATCTGGGATGCTGTAAAGGCTCGCGAAGCCTCCCACGCCGAAGACTGGATGCTGGTCGTCACAACCGATCACGGACGAAACGCCGAGACCGGTCGAGGGCACGGCTGCCAGACTGAAAGGGAGCGCACGATCTGGATCTCGACGAATCACAACGTGCTGAATGCGAATTTCGGTCCCGACGCTGCCATCGTCGATATCCTGCCTTCCATCGCCACACACCTGGGCCTTTCCATGCCGGACGATATCCGCACGGCGCTAGACGGTCAGTCCTTCATCGACTGAAAACGAAAACTCCCAAGGTCTCATCATAACCGATAACAACCGTAAACCCCGGAATCCGGATCGACGCCGGTTTTTGAAAAATGCCGGTCTCGTCCCTGCAGGCCTTTACCTACAGGCGAATACACCAGCGTCTGCAGCGCAGGAGTCGACCGGACAGGCGAACTCGGTCAAATCCACGATGATGGGCCACATCGCTCCTGTTCTGGATACCGTGCGGGTCGGAGTCATTGGCGCGGGTCGACGCGGCACGACCATCCTCCGGCTGCTGGCCGGTATCGACGGAATCGCGATCAACGCAATCTGCGATTCCTACGCACCGGCGATCAACAAAGCACGTACGCTCATGGCGGACCTTGGCGTGTCCACCGCAGACTTTTATGGTGATAGCGACTATGCATATCGCGAGATGCTGGCGCGCGATGACATCGATGCCGTTTTTGTCCTGACACCATGGTCGTGGCATACGCCAATGGCGCTCGACGTCATGAATGCGGCAAAGCATGCTTTCGTTGAAGTTCCCGCAGCGTTGACCCTGGACGAAGCCTGGCAACTCGTCGAGACGTCGGAACAAACGCGCATGAATTGCATGATGCTGGAAAACGTCTGCTACGGACGCCAGGAACTCATGGCACTGAACATGGTGCGTCAGGGTGTATTGGGCGAACTGTTGCATGGTGAGGCTGCATATATCCATGAACTACGCTGGCAAATGAAAGATATCGAGGAAGGCACCGGCTCCTGGCGAACCGACTGGCACACACGCCGCAATGCCAACCTTTACCCTACCCATGGGCTGGGACCAATCGCGCAATACATGAACATCAATCGTGGCGACCGATTCGACTACCTGTCCGCGATGTCATCACCAGCGCTGGGCCGTCAGAAGTATGCCGCTAGGGAGTTTGACAGCGATCACCCCCGCAATCAGGCCCGTTACATCTGTGGTGACATGAACACTGCGATGATCAAAACCGTCAAGGGACGCACAATCATGGTGCAACATGACACGACCACGCCCAGGCCCTATACCCGACATAACCTGATCCAGGGGACGAATGGCGTACTGGCCAGCTACCCAAATCGTATCGCACTCGACGGCGACGAAACGTTTCACGACTGGGATCTAGACATGGCACCCTGGCAGGAACAATTCGACCACCCTTTGTGGTTAGAACTCGAGGAGGAAGCGACAGCCAGCATCGGGCATGGCGGCATGGACTTCGTCATGTTGTGGCGGCTGGCTTGGTGTCTTCGCAATGGTGTGCCACTCGATCAAAACGTCTACGACGCTGCGGCGTGGTCGGCAGTCACACCATTAAGCGAGGCATCGAACGCGGATCGCGGAAACTCGAAAGACTTTCCCGACTTCACGCGTGGCGCGTGGCGCACAGCCGAAGAGATCAGCATCGCCTGATGACACCCGCAAAACCAAATTTCCCGGATATTCTGCAACACTTCGAATTGACCGGACACTTCGATGGCGCAGAGCCACATGGCAGCGGGCATATCAATGACACCTGGCTCGTGCGGATCAATCACTTCGACGCGCGCAAGCGATACATCCTGCAACGTATCAACCGGTCGGTATTTGTAGCGCCGCTGACCGTAATGGCCAACGTCGATCGGGTAACGCGTCATATTCGAACGCTGCCACAGGGGGAATTCGACGAACAACTAAAGGATCAGCCCGCTTTCGTACCAATTCCCACTAGGGACGGGGCGCCCTGCTGGCAGGACAATGGTGGTGAGACATGGCGCTTGTGGCCCTTTATCTATGGCGCCAGCACCGTGAATAATCCTGAGTCCGCACGGCAAGCACACAATGCGGCGCGTGCCTTCGGTCGATTCCAGACACTGTTGCAGGACCTGCCCGGCCCGCCGCTGGAAGAAACGATTCCAGGATTCCACGACGCCGTCAGCCGCTACGCGCAGTTTCGATCAGCGCTGGAAAGCGATTCGCATGACCGCGCTGTTCACTGCCAGCCGGAAATTGAGTCCGCACTGAAACATGAGTCTTTCATGCAATCATTTTGCAGCCTGATTG
>JAQWSV010000173.1 GCA_029243005.1 Woeseiaceae bacterium | reverse complement strand
CATGTGACAAAATCCGCCAACTATCGACGGCGGAACTGCTTGCAGAGACCATGCGCAGGATTGCCGACGAAGAATCTGTCAGTTCGCTTTATGTGGATTGAGTTTGGCCCGACCTTAACCTTACTAGCGGCAGACCGCAGGCAGATGTGTATTCGAGATGGCACCGCTGCTCGCACAACTCCAGCTGATACTGCCGGCATTGCGAACCGCAACCAGGTTCAGTACGCGACCGTTAATTTGTGCGTTGGCGTCATTACCGAACAGAATTGAGATCGTGTTTCCATTGACCGAAATTGAATCGACGAACTTACCTGTGTAGCTGGCCGGTGGATTCAAGGCTGCATTCTCGTTGTCGATCGGAAAGGCGCCATGGTCGATCGAATAGGTAGCAACGGCATTCTTCAGCGGACCGGACATGTTCAGACCCTCGGCTACCTGAGAACGGATCGTATAGCTCTGGTAAGCGGGCACTGCGGTGGAGGCTAGAATGCCGATGATTGCGACAACGATCATTAGCTCGACTAACGTAAAACCCTTTTCAACAGTCTTCATTTCAGTTCCTTTTGTTCGATGGTGCTGGCCGCCCATAGTCCTGATCAATTCATATTATGTGTAGTTTGGACCCACGTTACATCGCTGTCTTTCGAGTCAGTCACAGTTTTCCATAGGTCGGCACCAAACTGTGACGCAGGTCCGGTTAACTGTTAAATGGCGGGGATTTACCTCGGCGTACCCGGGAAGGCTCCGCGCCAGCCTGCCCGGCAGGGCGGCCCTGAGTGTGACACGCTATACTGCATATCCATTGATTCTCCCGCGCATTACCAATCCAAACGGGGCACGGCATGTCTGACGAGAAAGTTTCACGCAGGGATTTCATCAGCAAGTCAACAATGGCTGCATCAACTGTTGTGGCGGGTTCGGGGGCTGGTCCGGCACATGCACAAGAGGCCGAAGTGCACGAGCACGAACAATCGGACTATGCGTTGCGAGCCAAAGCGCTCGTGTCGGTCCTGACCAGGAAGAACCTGATCAATCCGGCCACCATGGATGCGGTCGTTGATTACTACGAGAACAAAGTCGGCCCGCACGTCGGCGCGATGGTCGTCGCCAAGAGCTGGACCGATCCTGACTACCGGCAAAGGCTGCTCGAAGATGCCCGGGCCGTGATGCGGGAGGAAGGAAACGTAGGGGTTCAGGGCACGGACCTCGTTATTGTCGAAAACTCGGAGAAAGTCCATAACCTCGTCGTCTGCACCTTGTGCTCCTTTTATCCCTGGCCCTTACTTGGCTTGCCGCCGACCTGGTACAAGGACACGGCGTATCGGGCCCAGTCGGTGATTGACCCCCGCGGCGTGCTTAAGGAATTCGGCACCGAGCTCGACGACGATGTTGAAGTGCGTGTCTGGGACAGTACCGCCGAAGTGCGTTACCTGGTCATCCCCGAAAGACCGTCGGGCACAGACAGCCTGTCGGTGGACGAGTTGGCGGCGCTCGTCACAAGGGACTCGATGATAGGTGCGGAGAAGCTGGCATGAACACGATCCATGACCTGGGCGGTATGGATGGCTTTACTTTGCCTGAGCGCGACCAGGACTTTCCCCTTCATGAAGAATGGGAAAGACAAATCTGGGGGCTGGCGCTGGCTGTCTGGAGTAAACCGATCCCGGGCTACCCGGGCGGATTGCGCGCAGACATAGAACGTATCCCACCAGAAATCTATCTCAATATGTCGTACTACGAGAAGTGGGTATGGGCGGAGGAAGTCGCCGTGATACGCGGCGGACTTGCTACGCGAGCGGAGCTGGACGATCCTGATGGCTCGCTGTCCCGCCCCGATATCGGTGGTTTCACGCCGGCGACACCCGCGGACGTCGTTGCGTTCATGGAAGCTGACGATTCCTACGAACGTCCTGCAACAACCGAACCACGTTTTCAGCCAGGCGACGAAGTCGTCGTGATGAACAACCACCCGGCAGGCCACACCCGCTGCCCGCAATATACACGCGGTCACCGGGGCATCATCCAGGCCCACCATGGTGTGCATGGATTCCAGGACGACGAGCCCAGGGACGCCGGCGAGCAACACCTGTATACCGTGACATTCACCGCCGGGGAATTGTGGGGCGATCGTGGCAATCCCAACGACCGTGTCAATGCAGAACTCTGGGAATATCATCTCGAGTCGGTAACGGGATGACCGACGCATCCCGAACCACGGCACTCGCCGACCTGCCGTTACTTCCCCGCGACGAAGACGGTCCCGTATTCGAAGAACCCTGGCAGGCACAAGCCTTCGCGGTCGTGGTCGAGCTGATCGACTCGGGCGACCTGTCGCGGGAAGAATGGGCCAATGCACTCGGGGCTGCCCTCAAAGAAGCTGAGGACAAGGTCGAATTCGTCACCGGT
>JAQWSV010000152.1 GCA_029243005.1 Woeseiaceae bacterium | reverse complement strand
CACTGTCCCACGAACTTTCAGTTGCGGAACGGAAATATCCATTGAGCGACAGAACATCGACGTCCATGCCCCAGCCGCACACAGCACAGTCGACGTACTAATCGAGCCATGCTCGGTAACGACCGCAGAGACACGGCCGGCAGAAGACTCGATACCGCGGACAGCACAGGCAGTTAGCAATGTTGCACCCGCACGAGCCGCTGCCCGAGCAATGGCTGGCGTTGTCTTGTGCGGTTCCGCACGACCATCGCTGGGTGTGTACATCGCCCCGTGCCACCGGGGGGAGGCGCCACGAACAATCGTTCCGAGCTCGTCGGGTTCGATTACACGCGTATCGAGATCGAAGTCACGGGCGACCTCCATCCACTTGTGAAACGATTCCATCTCATTCGCCGAGTTTGCCGCATACAGGCAGCCGCCCTGCGTAAAACCAATCGACCCACCAATCTCCGCTTCAAGTTCACGATAGATTCTCAGGCTCTCGATCATCATCGGTAGCTCACGGACGTCGCGGCCCTGCTGTCTTATCCAGCCCCAGTTTCGCCCAGATTGTTCGCCGGCAATATATCCCTTCTCACAGAGGACGACATTGACTCCCTGGCGCGCTAGGAACCAGGCGGTCGACACACCAACGATCCCGCCACCGATAATGACGACATCGGCAGCATCGGGGATTCCGGCCGGCGGCTGTAGCGGTCCTGACCAAGTGCCGGTGACGACCCTATCGTTATTCTCGTTATTCATGGTTGCGTGCTGCTCACTTTTAGGCGATAAGGATTATATCGATATGTCTTCGCCGTAAGACAGACAACTGAACAATTCAATCATTTTACCGGAGCATACCCATTCAGCTAGGCAGTCTCTTCAACAAGCTAAAACTCGCCGGATTATTGGTGTCGCTGGTTTTACTGGTCGCATGCGGTACGCGGGAGGTGCTTGAGTCCCGCCAAGGAACCGTGCCCATCGGCGTGGACCTCAGCGGCAATTGGCAGATACAGACCGACGAACGTTCGGATCGACAGCGCATCCGCCAGGCTATACGGCGCACGGACGGGATCAATGACCGCGATCTAGTTAGGCGCCCCGATCGGGATTCGACCGATCGCAATCGGCAGTCTGGCCGCAGCGGCGTCAAAGGAGGGCTGGTATTCGTGTTCCTAGAAACAGGCTCATTCCTGAAGGTAACGCAAACCGAGCATGGCCTGTTCATCAGTTTTGATCGCGCAGTTGTCGAAGAATATCGCTTCGGCGAGGACCGAATTATCAATGTCGGCGAAGTGGAGGCACAGCGCGTGACAGGCTGGGAGGGAAGACAGCTCGTCGTCGAAACGCTGGACAAGAATCGCATGAAAATGACCGAACGCCTGTCTCTCATTGAATCCGACGACGTCCTTGAGCGGACGATCACTTTCAGAAGCAGTGACGGTGAGGTGGAGACGGTCGTGCAGCGATTCGATAGGCGGGGCTAATGGCTAAAAAATACAGCGAGCCCGAGGCACCGGCAGGATAAAAGGGTAGCCGGCCTGGCCAATGCAGGCATTGGCATTCAGTGGCGGGCTACTCATGCTGAGTGACCTTTTTTTTACCGGTTCCCGGCTCGCCATGCAGCTCTCGATCGACTTACCTGATCGTCGCAGCTTCTGCGCCGGTCATTCGAGTGTAGTCGGTCAACACCGCGCGAACCTGCAGCTTTCCCTTGCGATGCTGCTCGATGATGACCGGCAGAAACTCCAGCTCGTCAACGCACCACAATGTCGTCACGCGCGATGACCCTTCGACCTGGTACTGAACTCCGATTGCCATGAAGCGGCCAAAAGGAACCTTGACTGATTTACTGCCGATGTTAGTGACCGACAGCGGCTTAAATTTTTCTGAATCCTGCAGGAAGTAATCACTGCGATGAACACCGTTGCTCAGGTCATGCATCAGACCGTATTGCACCGAAACACGATCATGCATTGGGCCGTCAATGCCCGCCTCAAAAGGTTCGCCATTCAACATGCCACTGATCAGGCCCGCCTCCCAGTCAAACCGAAAGTCGACCGTCTCCTTGTTGCGTGTCAAAGCATCTGTCGACACGAAATGACTGGGACGTAAGCCATTTGCTGAATCACCGAAGCTCGAGCTCTCGCGAATTTCCCCGCGCGCAAAGATGCGCGATATGCCGGTGGCACGAATCGATGATTCGGCATGATAGCCGTCTTCTGTTGTGGATAAAGATGTGTGCAACTTGCCGCCAAGGACGCTGATCTTGATCTCGTATTCGGCCGTGTGCGGCGTGAGCGTCGTCGTTACATCGGCGAAGGCGGCACCGATGAAGGGAAGCAGCAGCGAATACGAAAAAACAAGGCGGCTGAGAAAACGTAGTGATGGCATCCTAATTCGATCCCAACTCTAGGAGCTGTTTGGACTCTGCCATCAATGCATTGGTTGCATATTGCATTTCCAAGCGATATTCCTCGAGTTTATCCATGGGCGTATCGCGCGGGACAGAGACAGGCTCACCGACAGCTAGGACGATCTTCGCAAATGGCTTGGGAATCATAAAGTCGTCCCAGCGATTGAGATACCAGGCTCGATCCGTCGCGCACGCCAATGGCACCATAGGTGTACCCCCGATTCTCGCCATCAGTACCGCGCCTTGCTTGAATTCATACTTCGGTCCGTTCGGACCGTCTGCAGTAGTCACGATGGCCACGCCATTCCTGATCTTCTCCTGCATATCTCGGAGCACCAGGGCACCTGTCTGATTGGCCGAACCTCGAATCACATCGGCGCCCCAGGAACGGGCGATTCGTTCCGGCACGTCCCCGTCGACTGACGCTGACACGAGGAAACAGGCCCCGAATCCGCGTCTAATCCACGATCGCATCAATGTAGAACAAAGCACGTGGTGCTGGTGCCAGTAGCAGGGTGCGTAAGTCGTTTTCTCATCCGCGATAACCCTGTCGGCGATATCCTTGCCGATGACCTCCTGGACCCGATAGGTTGACGTGATACTCCACAAAATAAAGCGCAGAACCGGCATCCCGAGCATGTAGTAAATACGCCTACCCATAGACATCCTGCGACGCGATCGGCTGCTGCGGCGCGAGTCGATATCGGAATAGTCGGACTCAGATTCTGTATTGGGCATTGCGAAACTCATCGTCGAAAACGCCAACCCGGTGCCGATTTACAGTGTCGCCCAATGATTCATCCCACCATTCTGACGCGGACCAGGTGAACCGCAGGTGAATGCGGGGTTCGCCGACGAGTTTGCAGTATCGGTCGCGTGTCGGTCAATGTAGTATTGCGGCTGCCGGGAATGGGGCTCTGTAGGCTCCAAGTTGCAAACCGCCAGTTTTTCATGACCTTACCGAACGAAGAAAGCCGTATTCCGCCGGGTCCCGAGGGTCCCGTCGCACTGGGTGTCGATCCCGAGACACTGGGTGCCTTGCTAGAGCTTCGCCGTGACTATGGCAACATGGTTTCCATCGTCAAACCCAACGGAAGAAAAGCCTGGTTTATCAATGATGCGGCCGAGGTTCGCAAACTGCTGACCCGACGTCACCATCGCTACAACAAAGGTCCCGGTTTCGAGCGGGTCAAAATGCTACTCGGCAATGGCCTGATCGTCAGCGATGACGATGTCTGGCGTCGCTCGCGGCGCATGATCCAACCCGCCTTCACCCGGCAGAACGTGCACCGGCTGATTAGCCTGATGGTCACTTGTTCCGAGACACGTGCAGTCGCTTGGGAGGCAGTTGCCCGGGACGGTGGAACACTCGACATTACGCAGGAGATGAACGACTTCGCGCTCGAACTAATCCTGCGTTGCATCTTCGGACCTGACTACGAAACACACATCGCCGCAAGCGGAGAGAACCCGTTCGCATTCCTGAGCAAGGACTCCGAGAGAAATCTACGTATCGTCATGCAGGTCCGGCAGACACGTGACCTCATCATGGCTGTCATCGAGGATCGGCGAACCAGAGATAAACATGAGGCGTTCGACTTTCTGTCGATGTACATGTCGGCAACCGATAAAACCGGCACTTATTATTCAGATGAGGAATTGCTGGATGAACTGATTACACTGATCGTGGCTGGCTACGAGACCTCGGCAGGCACGCTCAACTGGTCCTGGTTTCTTCTCGCTCAACACAAAGATGCTGAATCTGAATTGCTGGCAGAGGCAGCGCGATTAATGCCTGACGGGCAGGGCGTCGATCAGGAAACTCTGACGAAGATGACCTGGTGCCAGCAACTTCTTGAAGAGACCCTGCGCTTGTATCCCCCCGTCTGGTTGTTCACTCGACGTGCGATCGAAGAAGACGATCTGACTGACTATGACGTGAGCGCGGACACTGATATCTTTCTGTCACCCTACATACTGCATCGGACAGAAAGCTATTGGCCGGACCCGGAAAGATTCGACCCGAGCCGGTTCGGACCGGGCAGTCCGTACAAGAAGGGTGAGCGCCCCTACTTTCCGTTTTCGCTGGGCCCACGCCGATGCCTGGGCGAGTATTTCTCATTTCTCGAGATGAAGGTGCACCTAGGTTTGCTCATTCAGAAATTTCGTATGACACTTGTGAGCGACCCTCAACCAACGCTGGATCTGGGCATCAATCTTCGCACCCAGTCAAATATTATTCTTCGTCCCGAGCTATATAACTAAGAACACATGGATCGTTACCAAAACCTAGCGCAAATCCTGACGGCTGCGGCCGACCGTCAACGCGAGATCCGCTTTATCGAAGGTGACAAGGATGAAACCGTCGTCTCGTTTGCCGTGATCCGGGATCGCGCGGTCGCACTCCTAGGTTCCCTAGAGGCGCATGGAATGAGGCCGGGCGATGAGCTGGTGATATTCACTCGATCCAATGAGCACTTCGTCATTGCCTTCTGGGCAGCAATCCTCGGCAGCATCGTGCCGGTACCAGTAGCCGTCGGTATCAGCGACGAACATCGATTCAAATTGTTTCGCATCCTCACGCAGCTGAACAACGGTACGCTTTTTACCGATCCGGTTTTACTCGAACGCCTGAAAGAATTTGCCACCAAACACG
>JAQWSV010000150.1 GCA_029243005.1 Woeseiaceae bacterium | reverse complement strand
CCCGTAAAGCCTCGCGACGGATTGTATTCCTCTGGCAGAACGTCCATGTCGTGGAAGCCGTCCCACTCATAGCGGCCGTCGCCCGGGACCGGCATTAGTCCGTCCCAGTTGGGGCGTCGTGGGAACAGGCCAGCCGGCTTGTAGCCGATATTTCCGTCAATATCGGCGTACACCTGATTTTCCGACGGCGAACCCCATCGATTGAGTGCAGCGACGAACTCCCGCCAACTCTGCGCCCGCATGTATTCGACGCTGCCGAAGTAAGGAGCCATACCAGGTTCGAGAAAGCCAAGCCGTACTGCGAATGCATGCGTTTCATTTGTGTGGACCACGGGCCCGTGACGAGTAAAGCGAAATTCGACATCGACGTCATCGCCGTCCCTAACCGGGATTGACTCCGTCACCGTGTCGAAGTCCTCCCAGCCGTTGCCATACCGGTACTGGTCGCCGCGACGTTCGTAGACGTAGAGATCAGACTGATCGATCGGAAAGATGGTCAGTCCGAATGCGATGCGGTCATTGTGGCCGATGGAAATGCCGGGCAGGCCGGGTTCTCCTGCTCCGATGATATTCATTCCCGGCGCGATCAGGTGCGAGATGTATCGCAGCGACGGAACGGTGTGTCCGCGGTGTGGATCGTTTGCAAGAATTGGCCGACCGGTTGCGGTTCGTGACGGTGCAACCGCCCAGTTGTTGCTACCTTCAAATGCGTCGCGGTCACTACCCCGGGCAGCCATGTATGATGAGCCATTAAACGCGACACCGGTGCGTCCGAGGTCGAATACCTCCAGTACGTCTGCTGGCACGACACAGGGATCCAGCCCTTCCGGTATCTCGGTCGACCATTCCGGCTCAAGCTCGATCCAGAGATCTGCGGTTTCAAGGCTCGCTAGGCAGGCTATACGCGCACGCTTAACTTCGTTACCGACGTTTTGCGAAATGCCATGACTTCGAATACGGACGACATCCGCTGCTTCCCAACGTGCAGGACGATAGTTCAGTAGCTCGAATTCCGGCGGTAGCAATTCTGCGTGCTCATTCGTTAGCTCGATATACGCATTGATACCGGCGGCGAAGGATTCTGCGATTTGCTTGGCATCCGAGCCGTACGCCAGCCATTCCCGGTACATATCACCCCGATAAAGCAACAATCGGGATGCGTGATCCTGCGCCAAGAACTGCTGGCCAAACACCTCCGACAGAGTGCCGAGGCCGCGGCGACGCCAGGTATCGATCTGCCAAAGGCGATCGCGTGCTGCATTGAAGCCCTGCACCAAGAAGGCGTCGTAGTGCGTGTTGGCGTAGATGTGTGGAATGCCCCATTTGTCGACAATAATCTCAGCGGGCTGTTCTAGTCCGGCCAGATCATACGCAGCGTCCTGTGCCTGAATGGATTGGCTGGTGATCAGACACACTGTCAGGGCGATCGATAATTCTCTCATGTCAATAATTCCAGGAGTTCCTTCGGGGTATAGGCAATATGGTCCGGTTCCGCCTGGTCGAGCTCCGCGTAATCCCCGAACCCCCAGACGACGCCGATCGACGCCACGCCGTTTCGTTTCGCCGCATCGATGTCCAACGCTCGATCGCCAATCATCACGGTTTTCGCCGCATCGATGCCGTTGGCGACGAGGCGTTCGATTTGTGTTGCTTTCTTGATGTGAACGTCGCCGCCATCAACAAACGAAAAATAATCGCTGAGGCCGAACATGTCGATAATCCTGCCGGCGTAGTCCGCCCGTTTAGATGTGCATATACCCATACTAAACCCGGCATCGTGTAGGCTGTGAATAATGTCTGGCATTTCTCCGTAAACGATGTTCTCCGCATATCCAACGTCGCTGTAGCGCTCGCGATAGGTATCGATAAGGCCAATCATCTTTGTTTCGTCGACAGGACCGAGAATGGACTCAAAAATTTCTGTAAGCGGCGGGCCGATCATCGAGCGAACCTGCGCCGACGTTACGGCATCGTGCCCGAAGGCGCGGAGCGCGTAATTGATGCTCTTGTGGATACCTTCTAGCGGGTCGCTGATCGTCCCGTCCAGATCAAAGAGTGCCGTACGCCAGTTCACTTGACTGCAGGTGGTCGCGGATGCGCTGGTTGGTAGACACCGACTTTGTCGCCATCGGGGAGGATCAAACGTGTTGAGTGCCCCTGGGTTTGTTCGCTCACTGCACCACAGGTGACGCCGGTCTTATCCGGGTTGGCATAGATCACTTTGCCTCCTAGCGGGGACCTGGCGAATACGGTAATGTCGCCCCGTCTCCGAGAACAATAAGAGAGTCAGCATGATAAAGATTTCGCAGCACGCGTGCAGGCATTCTCGTGCTCTCGTTCCCGCATTGCTGTTGGCAGTATCTGCGGGACAGGCGGATCCGATCGCGTTCACTGGCGGCCGGGTGATGCCAGTAACATCTGATCCAATCGACAACGGCGTTCTTGTTATCGAAGACGACAAGATTGTCGCGGTAGGCGCCAAAGGCGACGTTCGCATTCCCAGGAACGCGGAAGTCATCGATGTATCCGGTCAGGTCATCGTTCCCGGATTTGTCGATACGCACAGTCATATTGGCGAGCCGGCTGGCGCCGATCGATCGGCACCCATTCAGCCTGAAGCTCGCGTAATGGATTCGCTCAATGTGCGCGACGCCGGCTTCAAACGGGCACTCGCAGGTGGCATCACGTCGGTCAATATCATGTCGGGATCCGGACACCTCATGAGCGGCCAAACCATATACGTGAAGTTACGCGAAGGTAACGATGTCACGGCGATCGCCTACAAAACCGATTACGGCGGCGTCCACGGCGGCATGAAGATGGCTAATGGTACGAATCCCCGGCGAGATCCGCCGTTCCCGGGAACACGTGCGAAGTCAGCCGCGCTGGTCCGGCAAAAGTACGTCGCCGCCCAGGAATACATGGCAAAACTCGAAGCTGCGGAAGACGACCCGGGCAAGATGCCGGATCGCGATCTTGGTATGGAAGCGCTCGTCGAAGTGCTCAAAGGCGATCGCATCGTACACCATCATACTCACAGGCACGACGACGTGATGACCGTGTTACGGCTGCAGGAGGAGTTCGGGTTTCGCGTCGTATTGCATCACGTCAGCGAGGCGCATCGGGTGGCGAATGAGATTGCTGCGGCAAATGTTCCAGTCTCGCTGATCCTGATCGACAGCCCGGGAGGAAAGCTTGAGGCACAGTTCTCAGATTTGAAAAGTGCGCCTGCGCTGGAGCAGGCTGGTGCGAGGGTGAGTTTTCACACTGACGATTATATCTCTGACTCACGCCTGTACATGCGGCAGGCGGGACTCGGCGTGCGTGCTGGCATGACGCCTGCCTTCGCGCTTCGATCCCTGACACTGGCTGGTGCGGAAATGATGGACCTTGGCGACCGCATTGGTTCATTGGATCCGGGCAAGGATGCAGACTTTGTCATCCTGTCGGGAGAGCCAACCAGTGTGTATACGCGTGTCCTGGAAACCTGGGTGGAAGGTCAGAAACGTTTCGACCTCGATGATCCCGATGACCGCGCGGTGGCGGAAGGTGGATTCGGTGTCCTGCACCCTTCGATACTGACCGACTTCCACGGCTACGGGGAGGGTCACTAATGAAATATCTCAATAGTATGCTCGTCGCTTCACTGCTGGTGACCATTGCGGGTGCTGTGTTCGCGCAGGACATCGCTGTCCATGGCGATCGCATCTATACGGCCGCGGGTGATGTCATCGAAGACGGCGTCGTGGTGGTCCGCGACGGAAAGATCGCGGTAGTTGGCAGCGTCGATGATGTCTCCGTGCCGTCAGGATTGGAAGTACTTGAGGCCGCTGTCGTAACGCCCGGCCTGATCGATGCGCATACGGTCGTTGGCATGGTGGGTTACCTGTCGCAGGCCGGCGATCAGGACCAGCTCGAGCGATCGGCATCTATCCAGCCGGACCTGCGTGCTATCGATGCTTACAACGCGCGCGAGCCGCTGGTTGAATGGCTACGCGACTTCGGCATCACGACGATTCACAGTGGCCATGGCCCGGGCGAAATCATTTCGGGTCAAACACTCATTGCTAAGACTCGCGGAGACACTGTCGGTGAGGCGGTGATGCAAC
>JAQWSV010000124.1 GCA_029243005.1 Woeseiaceae bacterium | reverse complement strand
GTCAAGTGCTGCCCGAATGTGGTGCCAGGCCTTGTAGTTAACAATGATGATAGAGAGTTTCACGAATCTACGGAGACAACCGCTCTGGTTCGGGATAGAAAGTAGACGATGAGGCCGGAACCGATGATCCCCAGACCGAATAAGCCCTCGACGGGACGGTTCATTAGGACAAACCACAGGGTCCAGCCGGTAAGCGTGAGATAGGTCAGGGGTGGCAGGGGATAAAGAAACGTGCGGTAGGGTCTGTCGAGGTCCGGCTGTTTCCAGCGCAGTATGAAGACCCCCAAGACCGTGGCAAAACTGTTTAATGCCAGCGTAAAGCCGGCAAATACGAGAATGGACTCGAACGTCGATGACATGACAAACAGGATCGCCAGCGCTGACTGTACGTAAATTGCGTTAACCGGGATCCCGTCATCATTTGTGCGCGACAAAATAGAAAGTGCTTTGAAGTCCTCGCCGATGACCTGTAACACACGAGGGCCCGCCAGCGTCATCGCGCTGACGGTTGATATCAGGAGGAGCGCGAGAATCAGTCCTGTGAACTGGCCTCCGGTCTCTCCGAACGCCCTACGGGCAGCGATAAACCCGATTTCGAGCTCGCCCTGCATTTCGGCAACGGGTGCCGCAAAGAGGAAAACATAGTTGAGTGTGACGTACAGGATCGTCACGACGAGTGTGCCGGTCAGCAGGATCCAGGGCAGGGTCTGCTGCGGATTCTCGAGTTCACTACTCAAATATGTGGCGGCATTCCAACCTGTGTAGGCATAGCTCACGTAGATGAGCGATACCGCGAAGGCGCCACTGACCATAAGTCCGCCATCTCCTCTGGCAGGCGCAAATTGCACCGGCTGAGGGACGTCTACTAGCAGAATCGCCATCAGACAGAAAAGGACGATCACCGTAACCTTGAGAATCGTGAAAATTACCTGAACACTGCCGCTGCTGCGCCGGCTGCTGCCGTGAATAATAGTAAGACCGATGATCAGCATGGTTGCCAAGATACGATCAAGCCAAAGGCTCGACTCGCCCGGCAGTATGGAAGTCGCGTAGGCAGCGAATGTCATGGCGGCCAAAGCCGTTGGCCCAGCGAAACCGATGGTAGCGGATGTCCAGCCTGATACGAATCCGGCAGCAGGATGGTAGATGTGGGTCAGGAAGTTGTATTCGCCGCCAGAGCGTGGCAGAGCAGCACCAAGCTCTGCGTAAGTCATTGCGCCGCAGACCGCGATTAGCCCGCCGATGGCCCATAGCATAAGGATAACGAATCCGGACTGTATATCCAGAAGCTGGAACCCCAGGCTCGTGAAGACCCCTGTCCCAATCATGTTGGCTATGACGACCGCCGTAACGGTCGGGAAGCGAAATTTCTTGGCAGACATCGTGTTTATGGCCTTTTCCGGCTTCTGTTGCGCGCATTATTGCGGGTTTTAAGTATTAGATGCACCTGGTTTTGCAGACAAAATAACGGGCCACCTGAATTGGACAGCCAAATTGCAGGGCTGGCAATTACGAGGTAGAGACATGGCAGACGATTCGAACGGCGCTGACAAGGAGCGACCCCCACATCCCTCACACGTTCCCGGAGAATTGCATGCAGCACTTGTTGTTCGCCCTCGAATACCCGGGCAAGAATGAGCACGTACTGCACGGCCCGACCGCCTGATTGTGGGCACATCATCGCAGTCAATAGAAAAGACAATCATCTCCTAGGCAGGAACCGTGACAACTCGACGTTTCGCTGACTAGGTAATTAGTTCGAATTCGTCAGCATCCTGGTGAAACGCGAAGCGATCGCGAAACTTCTCCAGCGCGGCAATCTCCAGCGTTGCAGTTGCCGTTCCCTCAGTATCGCGTAGATCGGCCATCTCTTGCCCGGTATAGTCGATGATCGCGCTTCCGCCTGTATAAGGAAGGTCATTGGCATCCACGCCGACGCGATTGACACCGATCGTGTATGACAAGTTCTCTATGGCGCGGGCGCGCAGCAAGGTGTCCCAGGCCAGTTGCCGCCGGTTCGGCCAGTTCGCTACATAGATCAGTACGTCGAAATCTTCACGATTTCGGCTCCAGACCGG
>JAQWSV010000133.1 GCA_029243005.1 Woeseiaceae bacterium | reverse complement strand
GTATGCGGCTGGTCCTCACGAATATCACCCTTCGTCAAAAACGCGGGAATTGATGTGCCTACATTAGGAAAATACAAATCTTGATCGCCGTCGTTGTCATAGTCGCCCACGCCGGCACCCATCCAAAAACCATATCCCGAATCCGTTGGGTGGGAAGTAAAGGTCAGGTCGCCGTTATTGCGAAAAATTTCCACTTCCCAGGTATTTTGGGCGACCACCAAGTCTTGCAAACCATCATCATCTAAATCGACAAAGACACTGAAAAACGTATTCGCTTGAGATTCCGTGCCACTCTCTTCGGTGATATCACGGAATGTGTTGTCGCCATTGTTCAGTAACAAACGATTGGTTTTTGCATGCACTGGATCGTTGAAAGTAGCCGACTTAAATGCCGGAAACGCGACGAAGTAACTGACGTAAATATCTGCTGCGCCGTCTTGGTTAATATCACCGACTGCGATATCAAATGGCTCTGATTCCGGTGGTGCATCAACTGCTATGGGATGCGCTGTGAAGACTTCGCCTTCGTTTAAGTAAAGAGTAATGGCATCGGTTCTTGCGACGATCAGGTCTGTGTCACCGTCTGCGTCCATGTCTATTGCTTTTGCGCCGTGCGTTGCTGAGGTTGCTGACAGGCCTGTGCCTGAAATCACATCGGTAAATTGTTCATCTTGGTATCGCAATAGAGCGTCGTCAGCCCCTACACCCCCACCCACAAACACCTCGAAAGCGCCATCTCCGTCAACATCAATCACCGCTGCCCCGATAAACGGATGTGCGCTTTTATCCCAGTGGTGTTTGAAGGGAACATCTACCTCCATAAACAGTTTGGTGCCCTCGTTCACGCCAGCCGCGAATGCGTAGACGGGTATGGTCATGCTTGCGACTAGCGCAAGCAAAAACGAACTCAACGGGTAAAGTGAACGATTACGAACGGACATAATTTTCCCTGGCTACCTATTCTGTAAAAGCAAACCATCCGGCCGCTCTGCAGCCGGATGAAGCGTGACGTGGCGAATTACTTCCCCGTCAGCCAGTACCAAAATTCCGTATACCAGGGTGTCCCACCATCAGAGACGATTTTATTGACCTGAAACGGTAAGTTGGTCCCCTCTGAGGCACCGACATCCATACGCCTTGCGTCGCCGTTAATAACTAAAATGAAGTTATCTTTTGTAATTGTCGGGGCGACCATGGCATATATCGTGCCGTCGGATGCGACTAGCGCCTTAGGTGCTAGATGCTCATCCTGATTGATATCCAGCAAGGCGTTCAGAGCATCAATACCGACCGTGTCGGATACCACAGTTGAATCTTCAATCTTCCCACCTATCTCGGACTGTAAACCTTCAGGATTACCGGTAGTCGCGAGCTGGATCAAGCCGGGCGATGCTTCGCCGCTAACCGCTTCTGGCTGAGCTTGTGCATCGATTTCAGCGACTACGAAAGGCATGTTGGTACCTTCAGAGTTGCCTACATCCATACGCCGTGCAACACCGTCTGTGGTGACCAGAATAAAATTATCCTTGGTAATTGTCGGTGCAACCATCGCGTAGATACTACCGTCCGGCGCGACCAGCGCCATGGGTGCCAAATGCTCATCCTGAGCCACATCCAAAAGCCCATTCAATGTCGCCTCGCCGGCACTCTCCGCAACGACGGATGACACTACAATCTCACCACCTAGCTCGGCATGCAATCCTTCAGGATTACCTGTAGTAGCTATCTGGATTAATCCAGCAGAGGCCTTGCCCGTCGCTGTTTCGGGTAGGTCTGCGGCTAAACCGACGTTCGCGTTTAAGCCTAAGAACAGTAGTGAGGCACCTGCCAAGAGGCGTGTATA
This sequence comes from Woeseiaceae bacterium, assembly GCA_029243005.1. Classification (GTDB taxonomy): domain Bacteria; phylum Pseudomonadota; class Gammaproteobacteria; order Steroidobacterales; family Woeseiaceae; genus SZUA-117. The sequence continues at coordinate 1,502 of JAQWSV010000133.1, read as the reverse complement.
AGAAAAAATTGGTTTCTGCATGCGATTGACCTTCTATTCAACGGATTTTAGTGAGTGTTTTTATACGCTATCAGGTGTAATTCGTAGAGTTCGCGGTATGGGTTACACACAACAGCTATTTATTTCGTATCCTTGATAGATAGTGCGTTGCGCGAAATCGGTTCTCGGCTGACAGTGATGCCTCGTTTAGCCAGAAGATCTTCGATATCCTGGTGACTTAGATTGAAGCGGTAATAGAGCCAGATGGCGTAGCTGATGATATCGGGTGGGAACCGGTGGCGTTTGTAGCTATTCATCCACCGATTCTATCAATTCCGGGTAGTTAAGTTGGCAGTACCTAAAAGAAGCTAGAGCAACCGAGCCATGAACAGCACGTGAGTCCTTCAATACCGTAACAATCACCCATCCGGTTTTCAAAGTGCCCTACTGCATCATTCACGAAACCCACTAATTCCGATAGCGCCTCGCCCTGTGCGGTTGATTTTCATACGCTCCCTGGGTAGAAATGAAAAACTCGATCACCGTCAATACGATCCGAAACGGCGTGACGAACAATTAAGCCGGTGATGCTATTGCAGGTGCAGCGAAATATAACTATTCTCCTAGCCTCTAGGTCGGTATTTCGCGAATTTCTGCAGTTCAGTTAGCGAGATAAATGAGGCGATCTACTCCCGAGAGGTCGTTTATCTGTCGTATAATTTAATACTAGTTTTTCTCTTTTTGTAAGCGGACAACTGCGAAAGCCACGGCAAAAAAGCTAGATACGAACCAAGTTCTGTAGGTTAGTTATTTGTGCTTTCAAACTAACGCAAAGTGCGTTCGGATAATTCAAGGAGGGAATAAACAGTGATGATTAGCACATTACAAAAACTTGCCATGGTGTGGTTGGGTCTATTGTTGTCGCTTACCGCATCCGCCGGGGAGAAAATACAAACTCCACCAGACTGTCTACCAGATGGAATCGGCGTTGGCGGCTATGATGTTCTCACTTACCGCACCGGCAGCACCCCAGTTATGGGCGTACCAGAAATAAAATTTATTCATGCCGGCGTCGAATTTCACTTTGCTACGGAGGCCAACCGGCAAGCGTTTTCTCTCAATCCGGAGAGTTATCTGCCGGAGTACGATGGGTGGTGCGCAGCGACCTTGGCGTTTGGCCAGCTAATTTGTCCAGACTACAGCAATTTTAAAGTGGAAGGCGACCGCCTGCTATTGTTCGAGTTAGCTGGCTTTACGAATGGACGCAGCGTTTGGAACAGCGATCCTGTTGGATTTCGCGAACGGGCAGATGAAAATTATAGGGAATTATTAGGCCCTCGATGAAAATTGCCCTGCTGCTTTTACTGATGTTGGCTTCCACTTTGGTTAAAGCAGAACTGCGCCTGGGTGCACATACGGACGAGCCTGCACCATCTATCGCGAATATTTTGTCTGAGATTACTGTCGAGGGCGAGTCGGTGAAGGTGATTTCATACACCAATGTAGATCAGCTGACGCAAGAT
>JAQWSV010000129.1 GCA_029243005.1 Woeseiaceae bacterium | reverse complement strand
CCTCGATCCGCCTGATGAGTGGAAGAGCACCTATGACGCGATTCGCGGGACGCGCAATGCCGGCTACGCAAACCCTGATGTGCTGTCGTACTTTCCGCGGGCGCGGGCACGTGACGATGAAAACGGGCCGCAGATCCCAATTGGCGGCGCGATCGCTGCCCTGCTCTGTAAGCTTGATCGTTTGGGCGGGCCATGGGAGGACCTCGATCAATATGGTTTTGCCCTGGACGACGAGTTGCTGCCGGCGATCGATATCTTCAGCAGCGACGCGCACCTGCTGGTCAAGGAAGGATTAAATGTCATCGCCGGAAAAAATCCGGCGTATACGATGGTATGCGGCTCGGTTACGTTGGCGCATGGCGTTCAACCTGGTGACGAACTTGCGAGCCTGACCACTCGACGATTGTGCTTGCTGATCACGAAAGCCATCGGTCGGTCTACGCGCTGGGCCGTCTTCGAACAGGATGCTGCAGCGGTGAGAGAAAAGATCGTTGGTAAGGTGCATGCCTTCATGTGTACATTATTTGATGCCGGAGCTTTCGAGGATGATCAGTTTCTCGTGCAATGCGACGCAGGATCCAGTCACAAACCTGTCAATCCGGACAAAGGCATCATTATTCTGCTCGCCTTTCGTCCAACCGGTTCAGATGAAATTGTGACGCTGACTTTGCACCAGACCGCGTCTGGTTGCCGCGTTGCTACGACGGCATTTGCGCCGGTGCGCGCAGAGGTTGCCTGATTCGCCTCATCACTATTGCGCCGACAAGTTAATTTTGACGCATGGAATTGCACGATACTGCGGCCACGAGGTGATCAAACGGCTGTAGCCAATGCACCGGCGTGAGAACCGGGCTCGGATCTAGCGGAGAATCAGTGTCCCTAGAACTTGGCGCGAATCCGCGCCCCTGTTACCTTCCGGAGCCGCGTCTCGCGCCAGATTATGAGTGCATTCGAACCGATGACGACCGCCGCGCCAACCAGCACGGCCGGCAACGGCCAGTCATCGAATATCATCCAGCCGAATAACATCGCCCAGATAATTCCGGTGTAGTTAAAAACGGTGACTACGGCCGCCGGCGCGTTGCGGAATGCGACTGAGATCAGCCATTGTCCGGCGGCGCCGGTCAACCCCACACCGAGGAAAAGTGGAATTTCATCCAGTGTCGGTGTCACCGCGACGAAGGGTAGTGGCAGGGCCGTGACCAGTGTCCCGACGACGACGAAGTAAAACGTGACCGTCTCCGGACTCTCAAACTTGCCGAGATAACGTAGCACGATCTGCAATGTTGCATGCATCAGTGATGCGGCCAGCGCCACCATGATGCCCAGTGTGCTGACATTGCCCGCCGGGCTCGCCATGATGGTGACGCCGACGAAACCGATTAACACAGCCGCCCAGCGATACGGTCCGACGTGCTCGCGCAGGAAAACGACGCCAAGAACGGGGATGAATAGTGAGGCAGTAAACAGGAGGACCGTCGTCTCCGCCATGGGCATGATGGAAAAGGCGGCAAATGTTGTGACGAGCGAGACTGCCCCAAGCACGGCACGAAAACCTACAGCGGCCGGCTGACTCCTGATGACGAGGATTTCCCGGCGCCCGAATATGAAGATCATGATGAGAAACGGCAGCGTTGCAACCAGGTTGCGATAGAAGCCGATCTCGATGACCGAATGGTTTTCGCTTAGTAGTTTGGCGAATACCGACATCAGGGAGAACATAAAAAATGCACCCAGCGCGGCGAGCATGCCGTGCACGACGTCATCCTGGTGTTCTGTGTCTTTGCTGGTCATCAGCGCTCCCGGCGGGCCAGCATAGTGGATTGCCTATCGCCTGTCATAGCGGCAAGCCGGTAATTCTTCGGGAGATTGTGGAAATCCGCGGAAAGCCCGACAGGTGTGACAGAATAGCCGGTGAGTGGGAAAGTAAATAGAAGAGAAAAAATGAAAACAACAGTCATTTTCTTGCTGCTGTTGCCCGTAATGGCAGTCGCAGACCGCGCCAGGGATCTTGGTATTCCTTTTGATGGTACGCCTGGCGAGTTTAATGCAATTACTGACGTCGAAGGGGTCACTGTTGGCTTCGAAACGCTCGTTGAGAACATTGAAGACGGCACGGCCGTACGTACGGGAGTGACTGCGCTGCTTCCACGTGGTGTCGACACCAACGCGATGCCCGTCTTCGGTGGCTGGTTCTCATTAAACGGCAACGGCGAGATGACCGGCACGACATGGGTTGAGGAGTCCGGGTTCGTCGAAGGTCCGATCATGATCACCAACACCCACAGTGTTGGCGCCGTGCACGAAGGTACCATTCGGTGGCGCTATGAAAATGGTGCGGCGGACTCAAGTGGTTACTGGTGGTCCTTGCCGGTCATAGCTGAGACCTGGGATGGATACTTGAACGACATCAACGGATTCCACGTCCGACCCGAACATGCCGGGGCGGCGATCGAGTCCGCGAAATCAGGGACTGTCATGGAAGGCAACGTTGGTGGTGGCACCGGGATGGTTTGTTTCGAGTACAAGTGCGGCACAGGCACGTCCTCGAGAGTCACCGCTGTGGCCGGCGAGGAATATACGGTCGGTGTGCTCGTGCAGGCAAATTTCGGTCGCCGGGATGATCTACTCGTTGCAGGCGTGCCGGTTGGGAAGTTCCTGAGAAACGAGATGGTGTACTCATCCACGATGCCAGACTTTTCCGGGGTCGGTTCGATCATCATCATAGTCGGTACCGACGCGCCGCTTTTGCCACACCAGCTCAAGCGTCTGGCACGCAGGGCTGCACTGGGCTTGTCCCGTACAGGCAGCATTGCAAGCAATGGTTCGGGCGACATCTTCATCGCTTTCTCGACTGGCAATGATGATGTGCACCAGGCGGATTCAGGTGGTGGGATCGAATCGGTGCCGAATGAATCGATCGTGCCA
>JAQWSV010000112.1 GCA_029243005.1 Woeseiaceae bacterium | reverse complement strand
GCCGTCCTATGCCCCTTTCATCACCCGATTCCAACTTGTTGCGTAGACGCCTCACCTCTTTTCGAGTCAATCCGGTCATGACAGCAACTCGGGAAATATTGGTTGGCCGTCCGCGAATTCCATAGCCTGAAGTTGCAACATCAACAAATGCGGACTTCGAGATTTCGGCGAATTCTCGGTATCCGATTCCTGCACGCAGAAGTGCTTTGGCGAGAGGTCGGATAGCTACGAGCAGTGCTCCGAGTATCCGTCGGTAGCTAGTATCTTGCATGGACGGGAAATATATGACCGCAGAACTATATACGTCAATGAATCATACAAGGTAGGAAAAAACGCCCAAATATAACCGTCAGAATTTTTCCCAAAATATATTTTCCTCTGTAACTACATGGCACTTTTGTAACTTGATTTAATTGAGGTTTTGATCCTTTTCTCCCAAACGATGGTTAATTATTGGTCAGCGAGGAGATTTTGAAGCTCGTGCTCATCCAGTACTTCAACACCCAGGTTTTGCGCTCTCGTTAATTTTGACCCAGCTTTGTCGCCTGCAACAAGAAAATCTGTCTTCCTAGAAACACTTCCTGTTACCTTGCCGCCAGCCGCCTGAATCCGGTCTTTTGCCTCGTTTCGCGTCATTCCGCTGAGCGCCCCAGTCAAAACAATGGATTTCCCTGCCAAAGCTCCATCCCGTGAAACCGGAACAGAATCTGATTCCGACCAGCTGACACCTGAATCGATCAAGCGCTGGATGACCTCGAGATTGTACTTTTTTCCGAAAAACTGGTGGATTCGGGTCGCCACGATGGGGCCGACATCCGGTACTGCCTGCAGACTCTCCTCGTCCGCCTCAACAATGGCGGTCAGCTTGCCATAGTGGCCCGCCAGCGATCCGGCCGTCGCCTCCCCTACCTCGCGAATCCCAAGCCCGTAGAGGAAGCGCGACAACGTTGTCTGCTTACTCTTTTCTATAGAATCAAGAAGATTATCAGCGGATTTCTCCCCCATGCGCTCCATGACGATCAGCTGGTCCTTGTCTAGGGAAAAGAGGTCGGCCGGGCTCGTGATCCGATCCATCGCGACCAACTGCTCGATCAGCTTTCCACCCAGACCATCGATATCCATCGCCCGTCTGGATACAAAGTGCTTCAGCGCTTCCTCCCGCTGGGCAACGCAGAAAAGGCCACCGGCGCAACGGACGACGGCCTCATCCTCTTCCCGGACCACTTCAGACCCACAGACTGGACAATTGGCTGGCACCTTGACAATCCTGGTACGTTTGGGTCGCCTGTCCGCGACGACCTTGACGACCTCGGGAATTACGTCACCGGCCCGCCGCACAATCACCGTGTCGCCGATTCGTACGTCCTTGCGATGTAATTCGTCCATGTTGTGGAGTGTCGCATTACTGACCGTGACACCACCGACAAATACCGGCTCGAGTCGTGCCACCGGGGTCACCGCCCCGGTGCGTCCCACCTGGAACTCAATATCTCTGACCACGGTGAGCTCTTCCTCGGCAGGGAACTTGTGGGCAATCGCCCATCTCGGCGCCCGGGACACAAGTCCCAGCTTCCGCTGATACGCAAGGCGGTCGACCTTGTAAACGACGCCGTCAATGTCGTAACCCAGTGAGACCCGCCTAGTACCAATATCCTCGTAGAAGGCAAGGCAGCCGTCTATCCCATCGACTCGCTTCCGTTCCGGGCACACTCTAAAGCCCCACTCCTGCAACTGATCAAGAATCTCGCTATGACAATCAGGCAACGAGCCGCCCACAACTTGGCCAACTGAATACACATAGATATCCAGGGGCCGCTCCGCCGTCAGCCGGGGATCCAGCTGACGCAGGCTACCAGCGGCTGCATTTCTCGGATTCACGAATGTTTTATCCCCCTTCTTCGTCGCCTGTTCATTAAACGCGTGAAAGCCGTCCCGAGGCATATAGACCTCACCACGCACCTCGAGCATCGATGGGAAACCTTGCCCATAGAGACTCAACGGGACCGCATCGATGGTCCTGACATTGTGAGTAATATTCTCGCCGGTCGCCCCGTCACCTCGTGTGGCCCCCCGCATGAGGCGCCCATCTTGATACAAAAGACTCACCGCCACACCATCGAGTTTCGGTTCAGCCGCGTAACTCAAGTCACCGTCGAGATCTAGCTCCAGCCGCTCCGTGACCCGCCTGTGAAAACCTCGAAGTTCCTCTTCATTAAACGCGTTATCGAGCGACAGCATGGGAATCGCATGTTGCACCGAGCCGAATTCAGACACGGGTACCGCGCCAACGCGTTGCGTGGGCGAATCCGACGTAATCAGTTCGGGATTTTCCGCTTCCAGCACCTCAAGCTTCCAAACCAGGCGGTCGTATTCAGCATCAGGCACATCCGGATCATCAAGCACATGGTATTGAAAATTGTGGCGCCGGATCTGCTCACGGAGCGATTCAACGGCTTTCCTAGTCGCGACAGAAGCTGGCATCGGACTGCCGGTCGCCTACATCACGCCAACGGTGTGCTCGTACTGAATAATCTCTTCACGGAGGTATCTTTCACGCTGGATGCTTAGCGTACTACCTGACTCGTCCAGAAGTTCGGCGTTGAGCGATTGGGACAGCGCACGTGCTACCGTCATCATGAGATCGAAGCCAGCTGCTCCATCGACCGGACCCGGCAAAACCATGAACAAACTGATACCCGGAATCTCCTGATCCTTGATATTTGCCAGGTCAAAACTGCCGGGTTCAACCAAGCTGGCTGCGCTGAATATGACCCTGCCTTCATCGCTCCCGTCATGGTGATGAAAAATGCCGAACTGGCCATGCCGCATGCCAATACCACGCAAACTCAAGACGAGATCATCGCCAGGAAACGCGCCGTTATCCCGCGCGACAATTCTCAGGGTCACAATTTTTTGCTCAGACGGCGCTGACGCCTCACCGGGACCCTTTTCAGGCCCCTCATCGTCCACAGGCTCAATATCGTCCAGCATTGGCTCCTCACCCAATGAGGGTTCGGTGCGTGATGTGGACAAGACAGTTTCGTGTCGGCTGTCAAACAAGTCTTGCTGCGGTGAATTCGCGAGTTTCTTACGCTGATAGCGCGTGTACAGGTACACGCCTGCCACGACAGCCAAACCAAACCCCAACAGCAACCAACGCAGACCATCCATATTGATACTCGGTCAATCTCAAATTAGCTCGCCGCCATCTTCACAGCTTCATCCAAGTCGACAGAAACTAGGCGCGAAACACCGGGCTCCTGCATTGTAACCCCAGTTAACTGGCGTGCCATTTCCATGGTGACCTTGTTGTGCGTTATGAATACGAATTGTACGACGTCGGACATCTCTTTGACGATATCGCAGAAGCGCGCAACGTTTGCATCATCCAGCGGCGCATCTACCTCGTCGAGCAGGCAAAACGGTGCAGGATTGAGTTCGAATATTGCAAACACCAGAGCCACCGCCGTCAGTGCTTTTTCACCGCCTGACAGAAGGTGAATCGTACTGTTTCGCTTGCCCGGCGGTCGAGCCATTACGGTCACACCAGCCGACAACAGGTCATCCCCAGTCAGTGCCAGGTAAGCATGCCCGCCACCAAACAATTTGGGGAAGAGCCGTTTGAATCCGGTATCGATATTGTCGAACGTCTCTTTGAATCGCGTGCGCGTCTCCCGGTCGATCTTACGGATGGCGCTCTCCAGTATTTCTAGCGCGTTATGGAGATCCGCCAGCTGCGAGTCGAGATATTCCTTTCGCTCTGACTGTTCCTTGAATTCGTCGATTGCCGCCAGGTTGATCGGTCCCAATCGATTGATCCGTCGCTGAACTTTCTCAAGCGATTCCTCCCAGGCCTCGACGTTGGCATTCTCATCCAGTTCGACCAGAAGTTCCTGAAGATCGAAGGCCGTTTGTGCAAACTGCTCTGCAAAACCTTCACGCCGAACACTGATTTCCTGCACAGCCATTCGCGCTTCGCTCACTGCCGCTCGTGACTCTTCAACAATCTGCTCGTTGCGAAGCCGATCCTGATCCAGTTCACGCAATTCATTTTCGACAGTTTCGACGCGCTTTCTTGCCTCAGCAAGCTCTTCTTCAACTTCAACCCGAATTTCAAGCTGTCGTGCCAGCTCTGTTTTGTTGTCTGCCAACGGTGACTGGCTGTTTTCCAGCTGCTGATGAACTTCCTGCTCACGCGTTTTAAAATGCTTCAGCTGCGATTGCATACGAGCTAGGCTCTGCGAGGCGGAGTCCTTGCTCGACCGGCGCTTCTCAAACTGAATGGCCAAATCATGGGCCGCGGCGCGATCTTCGTCCGCCTGTGTCCTCACGCGCTCCAACTCTTGTCGAAGCTCGCTACGTTGAGCTTCCAACGTCTGCTTTTGTTCGTCGAGGTCTGACAGAGCATCCACCGCCTGTGTGTACTGCGAATGAGAGGTTCGCGCCTGCTCCTCGGCGGCAAAGCGCTCTTTCTCGATATCACCGGACTCTTCGGAAATCGCTTCCTCGCGGGCATTCGCCTGGTCCAGTTGGAAACGCGCGGTGTCCAGCTTCGCTTTGGTGTCGGAGTATTCATCCAGCAACGCGGCTGCATCGCGCTGCAGTTTTTCACGTCGATCCTCCAGCTGCCCCAGCCGTGTCCTGCCGTCCTTCGCAAGCTTGCTTGCACTGTCACAGCGTGCCTGCAGTTCACGAATCTCGTCCTTCAGGCAACGCATGTCATGTTCACGGGAAAGAATGCCGGCACCAGCATCTTTGTCACGACTGACACGCAACCAGTTTCGACTCAACCAGATTCCATCAGTGGTAATGACCGAACCGTCGACGTCACGATCCTCCAGTTGCTCGCGAATCCTCATCGCTTTATCGAGCGTCTCCGCAACACGGACGTTTCGCAGTACCTGGAGAACCGCATTGGGTGCCTGCAAGACCTTGCTGGCCAGCGTCGCCGCAGACTCGTCACCCTTGACGGCATCCGGGGATTCAATTAACAGCGTAACGCTTCCTTTGCGAAGTTCTGCGAGGCTTGACGTCGCACCGGAGACGTCGTCGACACACACCGCCTGCAAGTAGTCGCCAAGGACCGTTTCAATGGCCGTTTCCCAACCTTCCGCAACATCGATGGACTGAGCTACGCGCGCAGCATCCTGCAAGCCCGAGGATTCGAGCCAGCCCTGGACGCCTTCATCGCCTTCGCCCAGCGCTGCCTTCTGGATCGCTTCCATTGATGCATATTTCGATTGCGCGGAAATCAAAGTCGCACGACGTTCCTCCACCAGCTTGCTGAGTTTCTTATCCTGCTCCCGAAGCTTGTTGATCTTCTCCCTAATGTCCGCGAGATGCCGTTCGAACTCCTCCCTAGCCTGGCGCTTGCGCTGTTCCTGCACAGACAGACTTTCAAACGATTTCTTGAGCGCCTCAGGATCAGCCAACTGTCGTGATTCGTCGAGCTTGCGACGTCGCTCTGCCAAGCTCTCCAGTCGAGACGTCAGCTGCTCAGAACGGGTTTGCTCGACGTTTCTCGTCTGCCGGGCTGTATTGGCCCTTTCGTTATGTTCGTCCCACCGTTGCTGCCAATCTGCCAGCGCTGTCTCTGCCTGATCTAGCGACGACTGTGACCGTTCCTGCCTGGCATTGGCATTCTCCAGCCCTGGAACCAACTCATTAAGCGTCAGCTCGAGCTGCGCGATTTCCGATTCGTCCTTGTTGATGTGGCCCGCTATTTCTGCAGCACCCTCAACTGCCTGCTCCAGATCTTCCTGCTGGCGCTCGCGTAACTCGTGCGCGTGCTCAATCGCCTGCTCTATCCGAGCGATCTCGGAGCCTGCTTTGTAGTAGCGCCCTTGCACCTCATTGAATTCATCAGACCGGTCACTTTGCTGACTTCGCGCGTCCTCCATCTTCGCTTCGGTATTACGCTGTCCCGCTATGAGCGACTCCAGCACCGTTTCCTTTTCTGCCAGAGCGCTCTTGGAATCTTTGGATCTTGCGTCCAGGTCTCGCAGACGCAACGCCAGCAGCTCAGCTACTGTCTTTCGCTCTTCATCTTTGTAACGTCCGTAACGCTCAGCGGTTTTCGCCTGGCGATCAAGGTGCTTGATCTGTTTTTCGACCTCGTCGAGAACATCAGTCAGACGTTCGAGATTGTCTTTCGTATGTTTGATACGGTTCGACGTTTCGCGCCGGCGTTCCTTGTATTTGGAGATCCCGGCCGCTTCCTCGATGAAAGTCCGCATTTCCTCGGGCTTCGCCTCGATAATTCGGGAAATCATGCCCTGCTCGATAATCGAATAACTTCGCGGACCTAGGCCGGTACCTAGAAAGACCCCGGTGATGTCTTTCCGACGGCAACGGGTGCCGTTCAGGTAGTAAGTAGAGACGCCATCGCGCGAAACCTCTCTGCGAATCGCGATTTCGGCATATTTTGCATACTGCCCTTCGAGCGTCGTTTCCGAATTGTCGAAAAGAAGCTCAACCGACGCGGCACCCACTGGTTTCCGTGAACTCGAGCCATTGAAAATCACGTCGGTGATCGAATCGCCTCGGAGACGGCTGGCGGAACTCTCGCCCATCACCCAGCGCACCGCGTCAATGACGTTAGATTTACCACAACCATTGGGTCCCACGACGCCGACCAAGCTGCTCGGAAAGGGAATTGTGGTGGAATCGACGAACGATTTGAAGCCGGCAAGCTTGATCTTGCT
>JAQWSV010000101.1 GCA_029243005.1 Woeseiaceae bacterium | reverse complement strand
CTAGTTTGGATGCTTTTCTTTCCCACGGCGATTCCAAAGGCCATCACCTGGTTGTGTGGCAGCTTGGTGCTCGTACCTGCCTGGGCGGCTTTGGATCAACTCTCCACACAGTCGCCTGAATTACTGGTGTTTGCCTTGTTGATCGTGTGGTTTGCCGATATCGGAGCTTACTTCGTTGGCAAGGGTATCGGCCGCGTCAAACTGGCGCCCGCGATAAGTCCGGGTAAGACCTGGGAGGGCGTACTAGGTGGCCTGACCGCCGTTACCGTCCTTGCTGCGGTTGGCAGTGCCTATTTCGAGGTCGCCGTCTCCGTCTTGATACCGTTTTGCCTCGCCGTGACGATGTTGTCGATCGTCGGCGACCTGACAGTCAGTATGTTCAAGCGAACGGCAGGCGTCAAAGACAGTGGCATACTGTTTCCAGGTCATGGCGGTGTTATGGATCGTATCGACAGTGTCTCGGCAGCCGCGCCCCTGTTTGCACTGGCGCTGACGTGGATCGGGCTCAACTGATGACTGCAACCGTTCAGTCGGGATTCACCCCGCGACATGTAGAGTGCGGCGGAACTGGTCTGCGTGTGACCAGTCTCAATGCAGGAACACGGTCTGCGCGTGCGGCCAATGATTGGTATGCAGTACAGGTATTTTATTTTGCAGGAATTTGTTTGACATGATGTCCGGGGCATTGACCAATTTGCTGGCATTCATAGTGGCGATCAGTGTCCTGGTGGCGGTGCACGAGTACGGCCATTACATTGTCGGCCGCTGGTGTGGCATGAAGATTCTGCGCTTCTCGGTGGGTTTCGGTAAGCCCATCTGGAAGTATGTTGGTCGCGGCAGGGATAAGACGGAGTATTGTATTTCGGCGATTCCGCTCGGCGGTTATGTAAAGTTTCTCGGCGAACGCTATGGTTCCGGTGAGCCGGTGGATTCGGAGGACGAGGGCCGGGCTTTTAATCAACGTCCGGTATCCCGCCGAATTCTGGTCTTGCTGGCCGGTCCGTTCTTCAATTTTCTATTTGCGTTCCTAGCCTACTGGGTACTCTTTATCAATGGTGTACCGACGTTGAAGCCAGGGGTAGGCGATGTTACCCCTGATTCCTATGCCGCCGCAGCCGGGCTGCGTTACGGTGATCGGATCATCAGGGTCGATGATCGTGACGCGACAGATTGGGAAACCGCACTCGTTTCCATGCTCGACGAAATGGTCAGCGACGGCACGGTCACCCTGATGCTCGAGGAGCAGGACGGTTTCTTGCGGACTACCACTATCAATGTAGGCGAGGATCGCTCGCGGCTTACCGAACCCGGCATGTTGTTCGATGGTCTCGGATTTCAACCCTGGCGGCCGCCAGCGTTGCTGGCCACAGTTGAAGAAGGGGGTGCCGGAGACCTAGGTGGGCTTGAAGTCGGTGATCGTATAACCGCGATCGATGGCGAAGAGGTAGTTTCGTTTGGCGATTTGCAACAACTAGTCAGTGCGCGCCCTGGCGCCACCGCGACCTTCGAGCTGGTCCGTGATGAAGTGCTGATGGCTATCGATCTAGAGATTGGCTCGCGCGATGTCGACGGGCAGCAGAGTGGCTTTCTCAATGTGGGTATTGGAAATGCTGTGGCGGATTACTGGTATCTGCGGCAGTTCGGTCCCGTACAGTCAATTGCGCAATCCATCGAGCGAACCTGGACGTCGACCCTTTTTACGATGCGCATGCTTGGCCGAATGGCCACCGGGCAAGTATCGATCAAGAATATCAGCGGACCGATCAATATCGCGCAGTTCGCGGGCAGCTCTGCAGCGGCCGGCATCAATCCATTTCTGAATTTCCTGGCCCTAGTAAGTATCAGCCTGGGTGTGTTGAATCTGCTGCCGATTCCGGTATTGGACGGTGGTCAGATTGTCTATCACAGCATCGAAGGGATCAAAGGTAGTCCGTTATCTGAACGAGCGGAGACGATCGGCAATAACATCGGCATCGCTGCTGTGTTGCTTTTGATGAGTTTTGCCTTCTATAACGACATTGCACGGATTGTGAGTTGACGAATGGCTAGTGTATTAACTCGAATGGCTTTTCGCCTGAGGCAAATAACGTTTGTTGCAATAGTCTTAGCGCTTGTGCCGGTGATGGCTGCTGCACAGGGCAATTCGTTTGTCGTACGTGATATGCGTGTCGAAGGCCTCCAGCGAATCTCCGAAGGTACCGTCTTCAATTACTTGTCGATCAATATTGGTGACACGATTGATACGATCCGCATTCAGGAAGCGATGCGGACGCTGTACACGCAGGCTCTGTTTGACGATATCGAAATGCGGCGGGACGGTGAGACGCTGGTCGTTGTTGTGCGCGAGCGTCCTTCAATCGAGAGCTTCACGATCGAGGGCAACAAGGACATCAAGACTGAAGACCTGATGGAATCGCTGCGAAACGTCGGGCTTGCGCGCGGTCGTACGTTCGACCGGTCCGTGCTGAATGACGTCCAGATGTTTATGACTGAGCAGTATTACGATCGTGGTAAGTACGGTGTATCGGTAGAGACTGATGTAACCGATCGACCCAACAACACCGTCGCGATCAGTATCGATGTCAAGGAAGGAGACCGCGCGAAGATTCGGCAGGTCAACATCGTAGGCAATCACAGCTTTGATGAAGACGATATTCGTACAGATTTCGAACTGGATACGGCGAACTGGCTTTCATGGTTCCGGCAGGATGATCGCTATGCGAAGGAATCGCTGGAGGGTGACCTCGAGACACTCCGTTCCTTTTACATGGACCGTGGGTATGCAGACTTCCGGGTCGAGTCCACCCAGGTAGCCATTTCGCCGGATCGCAAGGATATCTACGTGACGGTCAATATCCACGAGGGTGAAAAATACACGATATCCGACGTCAAGATTGTCGGTGAGATGGTCGTACCCGAAGCGATAATGAGAACCATGGTGCTCGCACAACCGGGTTCAATATTCAATTTGAAGTTATTGGTCGGGTCGGTCGAATTCATGTCGTTCCGCCTGGGCGAAGCAGGCTACGCTAATTCAGAAATCGAGTATGTTCCGGAACTAGACTACGACAGCAAAGAAGTATCGGTTACGTTTTACATCAATCCGAACAGCCGTGTGTACGTACGTCGAGTCAATTTCAAGGGCGTGGACCAGATTGACGATGAGGTGCTGCGCCGTGAAATGCGACAGAACGAAAGCGCGTATCTGTCGAATCGCTTGGTGGACCGATCCAAGATCCGCCTGCAGCGTCTGCCTTTTATTGAAGAAGTAGAGGTCGAGAATGTGCCGGTCGCCGGTACGCCCGACATGGTCGATGTCGACTTCGACATTACTTACCGGATGCCCGGGCAGTTCAGCGGTGGTCTTGGTTATTCAGAACTGCAGAAGATGATGGTGAACGGTAGTATTGTTCACACCAACTTTCTCGGTACGGGTGACCGTGTTGCATTGAATGCAAACTCCGGCCGGTTTTCGACCTTTTATTCGCTCTCGCATACCGACCCTTGTACGACCCTGAACTGCATCAGTCGAACCGTCGGTGTGAATTATCGGGACATTACGGCGTTTACGGCGGCGGCGTCGGACCTCTCGACGACGAGTTACGGTGCATCGTTCGAGTACGGTTTTCCCATTACTGAATTTCAGAGTTTGAGTCTCGGTGTCTCATTCAATAAATCCGAGTTGCTGTCTTCAGCGAGAAGTACGGCACAGGCGCAGGAGTGGGTGACAAATAACGGTAATCCATTCATAACGAGCTCGGCTGGGGGCATGGGCCTTTATGGTACGGAATTCAATGCCACCGAGCTGATTTTGGGTTGGATTTATGACAGCCGAAACCGGGCACTGTTTGCGGACAGGGGCTCGAGGCAGCAGATATTTCTCAGCTACGCGGTACCGGGCAGCGACGTTGAGTACTTCACTGCGCGCTACAAATATACACAATACGTGCCAATCTATGGCCCCTGGACCTTCCGCATCAACGCTGAACTGGGCTGGGGCGAGGCATTGGGTGACACGACGGCATTACCGCCCTACAAGCAGTTTTACGGCGGCGGGCCGGAATCAATTCGTGGCTATAAGGAGTCGTGGATGGGGCCGATTGACAGTTTCGGCCGGCCATATGGCGGTAATGGGTTGGGTGCCAGCCAACTTGAGCTTATAATCCCTCTCCCTGAGAAATTTAGTAGTCAGGCACGCGCCAGCATCTTTTACGATATTGGCAACCTGTTTAACACGGGTGAGGTCAGTTTTACCGACAAATTGGGCAGTCCCGTAGAGTACAAGCCCGAATTCGATGACTTGCGGACATCCTTCGGTTTGGCGGTGCAATGGCTGGCACCAATGGGATTGTTCCGATTCAGTTATTCGTTACCGCTGAACGAGTTCAGGGGTAACGATAGATTTTACGGAGACCGGATCGAAAGATTCCAGTTCTCCATTGGGCAGGCATTTTGAGGATTGGATTTTTATGAATGTTGTAAAACCATACCTGGTTAGAACTATTGCAGCGCTCGCGCTGGCATTCTCCTTCGGTGGGAGCGTTATCGCCCAGGAGGTCAAGATCGGTGTCGTAAACATTCAGCAGTTAATGGAACAGGCGCCGCAGGCGCGTGTTGCAATGGAAGCGCTGGACCAGGAATTCCAACCTCGGCAACGTGAGATCATTGCGAGGACAAACGAGTTTCAGGAAATGACGGAAAAAGTCCAGCGTGATCTTGCTGTCATGGGTGAAACGGAACGTCGCAACGCGGAAAAAGAACTGCGTGATTTGCAACGTGAAGTTACGCGACTCCAGAACGAGTTCCGCGAAGACCTGAATTTGCGTCGCAATGAAGAGCTTGGCACTTTAAACCGTTCATTGCTGAAAGAAGTACAGGACTATGCACAGGCGCAGGGCTATGACCTCGTCGTCGGTGACGGAGTCCTCTTCGCCAGCACAGCAGTGAACATTACGGAAAACGTATTGCGTGCCATGGAAGCCAACTTTCAGGCGGCTGGAAACTAAGGCCTGAAAAACGCGTGCCCTTGGGGGAGGGCAACTGTCTGGGAGAGCGATGTTGGCCAGAACCCTGGGAGACCTGGCTGTTCAGTTCGGATGCGAGCTGATCGGTGATCCTGATATTCCGGTTAACCGGGTTGCCACCTTGTCGAACGCCGGCGATTGTGACCTGAGCTTCTTCGCAAACAAAACCTATCGCCGGCATCTACAGGCGACCGGCGCGGCTGCAGTGATTTTGCGCGAAGAAGATGTTGAGGACTGTCCTGTCCCTGTCTTGATTGCGAAAGACCCCTACCTGACCTACGCCCGAATCGCAGCGGTGCTGCATCCGACCACGCTGGCGCCGGCTGGTGTTCATGCCTCAGCCACTGT
>JAQWSV010000100.1 GCA_029243005.1 Woeseiaceae bacterium | reverse complement strand
GAAGGGCCGGGCGACACTTCTGAACGCTGGCGCGAGCGTCTGGTGACTGCCGATTCCGTTAGTGAGGCCGAGACCATGCAAATGCTGCAGGACTTTGGCATAACTGCCTCCGATGCCGTGGCGGCGGGCTCAAAGGACGAGGTCTTATCGGCGGCGATGCACCTCGGCTATCCCTTGGTGCTGAAAACGGCAGCGCCCGATATTGCTCACAAGACTGAAGCGCAAGGTGTCGTGCTCGACATCGCCGATGAGGCCGCATTGAGCGAGGCCTACCGGGCGATGACGGAGAGGTTGGGGCCTTCAGTCACAATCGCACCGATGGCGGACACCGGCGTAGAAATGATTCTGGGTGCACGTCAGGATCCGCAGTTCGGACCCGTCGTGGTTATCGGTATGGGTGGGGTGCTGTCCGAGACGGTGCATGATGTGCAGTTCGCCCTGCCACCGTTCGATGCGACTTGGGCGCGGCGCCTCTTGGATCGGCTAAGATTCAGGGGTGTGCTAGACGGTGTTCGCGGTGCACCCGCGGCGGATATTGACGGATTCTGCGAGATGGCAGCGCGATTTTCCAGCATGGCCGACGCGCTTGGCAGCGCGCTCACCGAGATCGATCTGAATCCTGTTATCGTTGGGCCGAATCAGAGTATTGCCGTCGACGCGCTGGTCGTTGGAAATAAACAAGAAGGAACAAGTAATGAGTAGCGAAGCGTTATCCAACTATACCCATGATCAATGGCAGGACGTCGCAGCACGTGCGCTCAAGTCCGTTGAGACGCGACTGTTTATCGATGGGGACTATCGCGACTCAAAAAGCGGTGGTCGATTCGACACGATCAATCCGGCGAATCGTGAGGTTATTGCGTCAGTCGTGTCTGCCGACGAGTCCGACGTCGATGTGGCCGTTCAAACAGCGCGCAGTGCTTTTCGAAGCGGGAGCTGGTCGCGCATGGCGCCCCGTGACCGGATGGAAATACTTTACCTCTATGCGAAGTTGATCGACGAGCATGCCGAGCAGTTCGCGGTCCTAGATACGCTGGATATGGGTAAGCCGATCAGCGACATGCTGGCGGTCGACGTTCCGGCGTCGGTCGAGACGATTCAATTCATGGCTGAATACATCGACAAGATGGAGGGCAGTGTCACGAACACTGAGAGCGATGTCATGCACATGGTCTTGCGTGAGCCGATCGGTGTGGTCGGCGCGGTATCACCCTGGAATTACCCGTTGCTCATGGCGGTCTGGAAGATCGCACCGGCGCTGGCGGCCGGTAACGCCGTCATTCTGAAGCCCGCAGAACAGGCGCCACTTTCCTGCCTCAAGCTTGCCGAGCTCTTCGTTGAGGCGGGCGGTCCGCCGGGAATCTTCAATGTCGTGAATGGTGTCGGTGAGATCACCGGCAAGGCACTCGCACTGCACAATGACGTCGATAAGGTGACGTTCACAGGCTCCACGGAGGTTGGCAAGCTCATGCTGCAGTATGCCGGCCAGTCGAACATGAAACGTGTGTCACTCGAGTGTGGTGGCAAGTCTCCACAGGTTTTCATGGCGGATGTTGGCGATATGGATCGAGCTGTTTCGGCGGCCTATCACGGCATCTACGCAAACATGGGCGAAGTCTGTAACGCGGGTTCCCGCGTGCTGGTGGAGCGACCAATCTATGATGAATTCATCGACCGCTTTATCGCGGACGGCAAGGACGCTTACGTTCCAGGCGACCCCCTGGATCCGCAAACCAACCTGGGGCCGCTGGTCACAGACGATGCACAGAACCGGGTGCTGTCCTATATCGACATCGGCAAGCAAGAGGGTGCACAGCTGAAGTTTGGTGGCGACGCTCCCGATATCAACGGTGCCTATGTCAATCCGACGCTCTTTACTGACGTGAACAACGATATGCAAATCGCACGTGAGGAGATATTCGGCCCGGTAGCCTCCATCCTGCCGTTCGATGGTATCGAGGAGGGCATCTCCATCGCAAACGATACGATTTACGGTCTTGCCGCCGGCGTCTGGACCAGCGACCTTAACAAGGCGCACAAGCTGATCAAGGAGATCGAAGCGGGTGTTATCTGGGTGAACTCTTTCGATGAAGGTGACATGACGCAGCCTTTCGGCGGCTATAAACAGTCGGGCAATGCGCGCGATAAGTGCATCGATAGCTTGATCAGCTACACACAGCAGAAGTCTGCCTGGCTTCGACTGTCAGAATGAGTTTCGTTGAATACCGGCGGGAGGGTGGCATTGTCCGTCTGACCCTTGCGCGGATGGACAAACTGAACGCAATCAATCGTGAGATGCTCAATGAGATCGGCGGACATCTTGATCGTGCCGAAGGCGACGAGGACGTGCGAGTAGTCGTTCTGCACGGCGAGGGCCGGGCGTTCTCGGCCGGCTACGATCTCGACTTCGAAGACACGGGCGCGGGCGATAAGGAAGCGCGTCTGCGCGCGGAACTCCAGCAGGACTTCGATGCCGTTATGCGCTTCTGGGACTTCCCGAAGCCTGTCATCTGTGCCGTACATGGGTTTTGCCTCGGCTATGCGATGGAGATTGCCGCAGCCTGTGACATGACAATAGCCGCCGAGGGATGTCGCTTCGGTGCGCCGGAAGCTCGATTTGGCAGCGGTATCGTCTGCATGCTCCTACCATGGATCATCGGGCAGAAACATGCCCGGGAGTTGCTACTGGTCGGCAGTGACAGAGTGGACGCGACGCATGCCGCTTCGATCGGTCTCGCCAATCGTGTGGTATCGCCGGAGGCGTTGCTCGATGAGGCGATGGCAACGGCAAGGGAAATCGCGCTCAATGACCCGGTGTCTGTGCGCTTGACCAAGAAAGCCGTAAACCTGGGTCTTGAAAGCGCAGGGCTTCGCACGGCGCTGGCGCAGGCACTGGACCTGCTCGTCGAGATTGAAATGACGGAGACGCCGGAGTCTATGGAGTTCAATCGCATTCTTGATAAAGACGGGCCGAAGGCTGCCATCGCGTGGCGTGCGGCACGTTTGCCGCAAGGTGCGGAGAGTTGATGCAATGAAAACAGTCTACAGCGACCTACATAACGGCCACAGCGGACTGTTGGATCTTCGTGGAATCGAGTGGCGGGAAAGCGCAGAGTGCCCGGCACGGGCAAACAACGTCGAAGCCGCTATCCGGGGCGCGGGCGCGTCGGAGATCATCACGCCGGACGAGTTTCCCGAGGAAAAATACCTGCGCCTGCACGCACCGGACTATCTCGAATTCCTCAAAACGGTCTGGCAGGAGTGGGAGGCCTCCGATGAGCTTGGCGAAAACGCGCGCCCGGATACTTTCGTCGGTGCCGGCATGCGGCACAACGCAGACACGACCTGCGTCGTCGGCAAGCTCGGTCGTTACTCGTTTGATGCAACCTCGCCCTTCGTCGAGGGCAGCTGGGAGGCGATTAGGACATCGGCGAATATCGCGCTGACCGGTGCCGAGATCATCAAGGGGGGCGATCGTTCCACCTTCGCGGCCTGCCGTCCGCCGGGGCATCATGCGACTGAAACCTACTGTGGTGGATACTGCTACCTGAATAACAATGCGCTGGCCGCCCAGTCCTTGCTCGATAGTGGGGCCTCCCGCATAGCGATTCTCGATGTCGATTACCACCACGGCAACGGCACGCAAAGTCTCTTTTATGCCCGGAACGATGTTTTGACAATTTCGTTGCATGCAGACCCTGTTGTCGAGTACCCGTACTTTCTCGGCTATGCCGATGAGCCTGGTGAGGGGCCGGGGCACGGCTTCAACGTCAATTTTCCGTTGCCTTTCGGCACGGGCTGGGACACCTACGCACCAGCCCTTGACGATGCGATCGCGCAAATCAGCCGGTTTTCGCCTGACGCGCTTGTCGTAGCGCTGGGGCTTGATACCTTTGTCGGCGACCCTACGACCTATTTCAACATTGCGACGGAAGAGTTTGCCCATATGGGTTTGGCGATAGGCGCCCTGGGCCTGAAAACGCTTGTCGTGCTGGAGGGCGGCTACTCTGTCGACTGGATCGGTGAAAACACCGTGCAGTTTCTCGATGGCCTCGAGTCATCCTGATGAGATCGCAAGTCAGCACTTGTGAAAAAGCTGCTTGTATTTTCGGCCAGCTCACGGTGCAATTGAGCACATGAAAGCTCCACTGTTCACCACGATTACTGGCTTGTTGTTTGCGATCAATGCGGTCGCGGATGACAGTTCACGCGTCGTCGTGGACTCGGCCGAACGTCGTCCGGCCTGGCTCCTCGAGGTACCCGACAACGTTACCGATATTCTGATTGCCGAAACGAATTCGGCGACGATGCATCGATTCGCGCGCGCTGGCGAGGATATCGTCGCGATCGACCAGCGTTACATGTCGATTGGACTCAACGGGCCCGGTAAGGAAAAAGCCTGGGACCGTCGCACGCCGCTCGGCGTTTATTTCATTACGGAAAGCCTCGATACGAGCAAGCTGCACGACAAGTACGGTGTTGCTGCGTTTCCACTGGATTACCCGAATGCCTGGGACCGTTTCAACGAGCGGACAGGCTACGGAATCTGGTTGCACGGTGTCGACCACAATAATCCCGACCGACCGCCGCTGGACACTGATGGCTGCCTGGCGTTGCCCAACGAAGAAATCCTGAAACTTGTCGGTCGCCTTGAACCGCTGGTCACACCGGTAATCGTGGCCCGGGAGATCCGATGGGCGCCGGCAGCCCAAGTTGATGCGCTGCGCCTCGAGTTCCGGCTGGCCCTGGATCAGTGGCGGGACAGCCTCGCCCGCGGTGATGTCCTAGATTACCTGTCACAGTATGCGGACGATTTCCGGTACCGGGACATGGAAAGAAGTGAATGGGCCGCATATCGCATGAACGTATTCGAGGCGCGGCAACTGGCGTCCGTTGGACTCGAAGACGTCATGCTGGTCGGCGATCCCGAAGTCCCCGGCCTTTACCTCAGTCGATTCACGCAGGTGCTTGCGACCAGTGACGGTCCGGTCCGCACGACCAAGCGTCTCTACTGGCGCCGTACGGAAGGCAAGCGTTGGCAGATAGTTTCGGAAGATTCCGGCTAGCGGTTTCTAGCGAATAGTTTCGCGTTCGACGAGTTCGTCGATCATTTCTAGGAGCTGCGGGTAACCACCCGCCTCTGCTGCGCCCGTCCGGTACTTGCCGTTAACGACCATTGTCGGAACGCTGGAAATACTGTAGCGGCGAGCAAGGTCCTGAGCGACACGCAGTTTCTGCGACACCTCGAAGGAGTTCCAGGTGCTATTGAAGTCAGCGGAGCTGACACCGTGCTTTCCGAACAACTCCTCGATGGACTCGACCGAGGCCAGTCGGTTGCCACGACGGTGATACTCGGCAAATACCGCATTCCGGAAGGTTGCCGGATCGGCAATTTTGCCGTTGTTCACGAGGACTTCTTCCGTGTAGTAGAGTCGTGCGTGAAGCTGTACCAGTGGGTTCCACGTCGCAGGAATGCGGACAAAGCGCACATTAGCCGGGATGTCCTCTTTCCAGCGATTGATGAACTCCTCGAAGGTATAGCAGTGATTACAGCCGTACCAGAAGACTTCAGCGACTTCGATCTTGTCGGCACCACCGACGGTCGGTTGAGCTGGCACCATCCGGGCGAAATGCCTGCCTTCTTCATACTTCCAGTCGCGTGTCGCTGCTTGCGGTTGCTCCTGCGCCAGGATGATAGGCCGATCAGTAGCCCGGAGTTCTTCCTCTTCTGCCGCCGATTCCTCGACCATTTCTGGTTGCGTATCGTCAGCCACCAGCGCAGGCGTTTTGACGACCGTGGGCGCAGCCGGCTCTGCCACAACGGGTTGCTCTGCGACATGCACGTCACTGTCGCCACAGGCTGCAATCAGGAAAGATGTAAAGAATGCGAGAATACTAAAACGCTTCATCAGAATTACTCCGGCAGGGAAAGTCCAGATCAGTACCTGTGACCGAATTTCCCGGGGTTGGTTTAACAATCTACTGCAAACCTTGCATGTAAGAGGTGACGGCGACAATTTCTTCTTCACTTAATGTCGCAGCGATATCACGCATTACGCGTGTCGGGCCGTCGGACTTGCGGGCACCACTGGCATAAGCGCGCAGTTGCGCCGCTGCATAAACGGCATACTGACCGCGAATGGCTGGTACGGAGTTCGCCGGATTGCCACGCCCCGTCGGGCCATGGCACGCGCTGCACGCGCTGGCGCTCGACTCACGATCGCCGCCACGATAGAGACGCTGGCCGAGGCTGATGGCGGACGGGTCGGCCACCGATTTTGCTGCCGGCGACATGCCTTCGTAGTACACGGACAGGTTGCGCATATCCTCTTCGGTCAGTGTCATGACCTGACCGAGCATCAGAGGCGCGGAACGGGTACCGTTCTTGAATGCCAGCAGCTGCTCGACCATGTAGGTCGCGTGCTGCCCTGCGATGCTGGGCCATACCGGGTTCACGCTGTTGCCGTCCTGCCCGTGACAGGCCCCACAGGTAATCGACTTGGCCTGGCCAGCCTGGGCGTCGCCTTCCACAAAGCCATCTGCCTGGACGGTGCCGGAGAAAAAAACGAGGGTGGCCAGAGCCGCAAATTTGTTCGTCATATCCTTAAAACCGTACTCAATCGTGCGTCAGGTCAACTGCCGCGAAAATTTCATTGCAATTAAACCGATAAGGGACGTCACGTCAATTCGTGATTCCGCGGATTCGCGCCTGTATGGCGACGATCTCAGAATCGGCCGGTGGCCTTGATGCCGGCCGCCGGAGCCGTCAGAATCGAGGACCCTTCGGCCAGCAAGCCCCAAATTATACACACATCGTGGGCCGTTCCTATGTCGCAATTCCCGGATGCACGCTTCATTCTGAGCGCTAATGCGCCTGCGCAGTTCCTGCCTGACAGAGGCTCGGAAGTGGCCGTCGCCGGCCGCTCGAATGCCGGCAAATCCAGTGCGATCAATGTCATCGTGAATCGGCGGCAGTTCGCCCGGACGAGCAAGACACCCGGCCGTACCCAGCTCGTCAACTTTTTTGAATTGCGCCCGGACCAGCGTCTGGTCGATCTCCCAGGTTACGGTTTCGCCAGGGTCTCCGACAAGGTCCGGGATCATTGGGGGCGGTTGCTACAGGAGTACTTCGAGTCGCGCGAGAGCCTGGCGGGCTTATTGCTGGTTGTCGATATCCGTCGCAGACTGACAGCCTTCGATGAGCAGATGCTTACCTTTGCGGAGTCTGTCTCACTGCCGGTGCACTTGCTGCTGACCAAAGCAGACAAATTGAAAAGGGGGCAGGCTGCGACCGCGCATCTCGAGGTGGCCAGAGCGCTGACCGACCGCGTGTCAGTCCAGTTGTTCTCAGCGCTGAATCGCAAGGGAGTGGACGAGGCGCGTGAGGTTCTGAACCGCTTTCTCGGCGAGATGAAACCCCCCCGCCCGGTTGCGAACAACCGGGGTTGATATAGGCAACCGGTTTGGGGTGGCCGTGTTGCTACCCCGTCTAGGGAGGTAAGCGGGAAAGTGACCAACTCACTCAGATACTTTGAACCGTATCTACCCGACAAGTTCCCTCGTTTTCAATTACTTGATTTATCAGTCCGATTCTTGCTGCTCGACAGACAGGACGGCACCTCCAAAGGACTGATAACGGTCCAGGTGCGCGAAGATCAGTGCGCTTCGTCCCAGTTGAATCCGACCCCAGCGTCGACTTTCAGCGGGACTGCTAGGTCGGCGGCGGCACTCATCAGGGCGATGATTTCCTCGCGCACATCATCGATCGATTTTTCCGCCACCTCGAAGACGAGTTCGTCGTGTACCTGCATGATCATTCTCGCCGGTGCCTTGCTGTCTTCAAGCCAGGTCTGCACCGTTATCATCGCGCGCTTGATGATGTCGGCCGCTGTCCCCTGCATGGGTGCGTTGATTGCGCTGCGCTCGGCGTACTGGCGTCGCTGCACGTTGCGGTCGGTAATCTCCGGCAGGTACAGACGACGGCCGAACTCGGTCTCGACGTAGCCTTCCTGGCGAGCCCGGTCGCGAATGTCATCCATGAATTGTTTGACCCCGGGATAGCGGTCGAAATAAAGATCCATGTATTCTTGGGCCTGGCCCCGACCGATACCAAGTTGCTTCCCCAGACCGAAAGCGGACATGCCATACATCAGGCCGAAGTTGATAGCCTTCGCCGAACGTCGGTGATCAGCTGTGACATCGTCCGGGTCCAACTCGAATACCTCGGCTGCGGTCGCCGCGTGCACGTCGCGGTCATCACCGAAGGCGGCAAGTAGACCTTTGTCCCTGGACAGGTGTGCCATGATGCGCAACTCGATCTGGGAATAGTCTGCAGCGAGCAAAACGGTGCCGTCGGGGGGAACGAATGCCTGGCGAATCTTGCGGCCTTCCGGCGTACGAATCGGGATGTTCTGCAGATTCGGGTTGGTCGACGAGAGTCGTCCGGTTGCCGCGACTGCCTGGTGATAGGAGGTATGAATGCGACCGGTGGTCTCCGAAATCTGCAGCGGCAGCTTGTCGGTATAGGTGCTCTTCAACTTACTGACGCTGCGGTAATCCAGGATGATACGAGGCAGATCGTAGTCGACAGCTAGTTCCTGGAGGACATCTTCTGCCGTGGACGGCTGACCCTTGGGCGTCTTGCGAATGACGGGCAATCCCAGTTCGCTGAACAGAATTTCCTGCAGTTGCTTCGGGCTGCCGAGGTTGAATGGTCCACCGGCCTGCTCGTGAGCCGACGCTTCCAATTCGGCCATGGTTTCCGCGAGTGCGCCGCTTTGCTTTTTCAACATGTTGCGATCGAGTAATACGCCGGTTTCTTCCATACCGAGGAGGACGGGAACCAGCGGTTGCTCGATGTCTTCGTAGATGGACCTGAGCGATGGCTCCTTCTGTAATTCGCCCCAAAGGTGCTCGTGGAGTCTGAGCGTGATATCTGCGTCTTCCGCCGCATAGGGTGCCGCCTGTTCTAGGTCGACCTGGTTGAAGGTGAGTTGTTTGGCACCTTTGCCGGCTACATCTTCGTAGTGAATCGTGTTGATGTTCAGGTAGAAGCCTGCGACTGAATCCATGTCATGACGCGTAGCGACACTGTTCAGTACATAGGACTCGAGCATCGAATCAAATGCCATACCGCGAAGAGAGATGTCGTAGCGCGCGAAGATGTGTGCGTCGTATTTAAGGTGGTGACCGACTTTCTTTTTGTCCGGGTCCTGCAAAAACGACCTCATTGCGGTTAGCACGTCATCGCGCCTGAGCTGATCGGGTGCGCCGGGATAATCGTGGGCAACCGGAATGTAAGTTGCCTCACCGGTTTCGATGGCCAATGAGATACCGACCAGTTCGGCTTCCATGTAATTGACGCTCGTAGTCTCGGTATCGATTGCGACCAGCGCCGCTGATTCAATCTTCTCCAACCATCGGTCAAAAGCCTCCCAGGTCAGCACGGTTTCGCAGTCGACCTTGTCATTGGTGGCCGGCCCGGACTCCTCTTCAGCGTCCTCGGCTTCATCAAGCTGGCTCAGCATGCGCCTCAATTCGAGCCTGGTGAAGATCTCTCGAAGGGTGTCAGTGTCCGGCGCCGCCCGCTTTAGTTCTGCAGGTTGGTCGTCCAGTTCAACGTCCTGCCGAATGGTGGCGAGCTCGCGTGATAGGGATAACTGTTCCAGGTTGTCGCGCAGGCTCTCGCCAACTTTGCCCTTGATGGCTTCTGCGTTCTTGACAATGCCGTCGGCCGATCCGTATTCATTGAGCCACTTGGCTGCGGTTTTGGCGCCGACCTTCGGCACACCCGGAATGTTGTCCGATGAGTCGCCCACGAGTGCGAGCCAATCGATGATCTGTTCGGGAAACACGTCAAACTTCTCTTTGACACCGTCGCGATCAAGCACGGCGCCGGTCATCGTATTGACGATCGTCACCCGGTCATTGACGAGCTGTGTCATGTCCTTGTCGCCGGTCGATACCAGGACGTCCATCCCGGCTTCTGCAGCCTGTCGGCTCAGCGTGCCGATTACATCATCGGCTTCGACCCCCCCGATATATAAAAGCGGCAGGCCCATTGCAGGAATCGTATCCAGCAGGGGCTGAATCTGTTCGCGGAGGTCGTCGGGCATCGCGTCCCGGTTCGCCTTGTATTCCGGATAGAGGTCGTCCCGAAAGGTCTTGCCTGGCGCGTCGAATACCACGACGAAATGCTCGGTGTTCTCTTCCGCCATCAACTTGGCGATCATGTTCAGTACGCCATGAATGGCGCCGGTGGGCTCGCCACGTGAACTGGTCAGTTTCGGTAGCGCGTGGTATGCGCGATACAAATAAGAGGAACCGTCCACCAGGACGATTTTGCCGTCGCTCATCAGCTTGTTGGCGGGCAGTCCCGCTCCCGTTTTAGTTCTGGATTGTTATCAGAGTTTCATCGTCATCGTCTTCGCCACGATCTTCATCGGCCTCGGCATTCTCCTGCAACGGCGTGGCTAGCTGCACCGTATTCGGGCCGCCTGGCAGAAACAATCGCCCTTTCTGACCACAACCGGCAAGAACAAAGGTCGCCAACAGCGCAACGGCGATACGTTTCACTAAATTATCCATGACAATTATCGGGATGGTATACCACATCGCCCTGCAAAACCGCGATGCAGCGCACCGGATCCGTATCCGGAATTGACCGAAGTAAGCGTATTTCCATTACACTGCACGCCTTTTTGGTAGGAATAGCGACGCATGGGGAAAACGGGGGTTGTTGAAGTGGATCCGGGCCCGGATCCGGATGGTTCGGTCATCTGGCTTCACGGGCTGGGCGCCGATGGACACGATTTCGAGCCGATCGTGCCCGACCTCGATCTTGGTGATGAGGTCCGGCTGAGATACGTGTTTCCGCACGCCCCTGTTCGTCCGGTTACGATCAATGGTGGCACGAGTATGCGAGCGTGGTACGACATCCTGACGCTAGAACGCGGCGGGCCGCAGGATGAGGAAGGTATTCGCGCCAGCGGTGACATCCTAGAGGGGTTGATCAAGCAGGAGTACGAGCGTGGTATCCCCTGTAAGAAGATCGTGGTTGCCGGCTTTTCTCAGGGCGGCGCGATTGCATTGCATACGGCGACGCGATTCAGCGAGCCGCTGGGCGGCCTGATGGCGCTGTCTACTTACGTACCGTTGCGTGACACCCTGGACGCCGAAGTTCTTAACAATGCGCAGTCACAATCCCGCGATATGAAGATCTTCATGGCCCATGGTTCGTTTGACCCCGTTGTCCCCGTGGGACTGGGTGAGAGCTCTAGGGACTTGCTGCAGGACAGCGGTTTTTCGGTCGAGTGGCGTGACTACCCGATGGCACATGCAGTGTGCACGGAGGAGATTACGCATATTCGCAACTGGCTGGGATCGATCTACCGGTCGTCCTGACCACCGATCCCAAATCGATACATTTCCTCGCCGGTGTTTTCGCCGTCAGCATCGAATCGGCGCTCGGTCACTGCCACTATATCGTCGTTGTGCCAGCGCACGACGGTGGTGCATCGGGTGCCGTAGTCGGGCGCTACGATGAATGGCGCTGTCACGGTAGGTGCCAGTTCGAACGGCAGGGAGTCATCTTTCACATCGGTTACCAGCACGGGCTCCCGATCGGACAGAATCCCGATCAAAGCGTCGTCGTCGACCTCGCTGGTTTCGAGAACTTCGGTCAGGCGATCACGACTGCGAACGAGCTTTGACCATGGCGTGTCGAGTGCGGCATTGCTGAGTCCGTAGATTCCCGGCGCGAGCCGGACCGGCCCGTCGCCACGATTCGAGATGTACCAGAGCTCGTCGCCCGATGCCACGAGTAGGCTGAAGCCCGCATATCGCTTATCCTCGATCTGGCGGACAAACGCTTCAGGTGAGCCGTCACCGGTGACAAAGTCCGTGACCAATGCACCTCGGGACTTAAGGCCGACCTTGTTTGGCCGGCCTTCGCGGTAATTGGTCACGGTGGCAAAGCGCCCCAGTCGACTGGCGGCAAGCCAGGTACCGCCGGCCTCAAGGTCCCGACCTGCGAGAATCTCTGGTCGGTCTGGCCACCAGTGCAATTCCCGGGTCGGGCGCGCGTGAAGCTCATCGCGGTTGGCGGCAAGCACCAAGCGATAGCCTGGATGTGACTGCCACGCAAAAACAATCAGGCACATCGTGTTTGCTCAATGCTCGTCGAGCCAGCCGTCGACCAGACACCGTGCGATGGAGAGTCGGAACGGCAGTTTCGGAAAACCGGATCGCAATTCCTTGCGCGTGAACCATTGCGCATCCTCCAATTCGCCATCCTTCAGCTGAATATCCCGCGATGTGGCTTCGGCCGTGAAGCCGAGCATTAGCGATGAGGGAAATGGCCAGGGCTGTGAGCTGTGATATTGCACGGCATCCACGTCGACGTTTGTTTCTTCGTCAACTTCGCGACGGACGGCGTCCTCGAGGCTCTCACCGGGCTCGACGAATCCTGCGATCGTTGAATAGCGTCCTTCCGGCCAGCTCGCCTGTCGTCCGAGAAGGCAGTATTCACCATGGGACACGAGCACGATGATTGCCGGATCGACACGCGGAAAAATCTGCTCCCCGCAATCTTTACCGGAACATCGGCGGGTATTGCCGCCCGAAACGGCGAAAGTCGCTTCGCCACACAAGCCACAGAACTTCTGCAGTCGGTGCCAGTTAATCAGTGCAATCGCATGGGCAACGAGGTTGGCCTGTTCGACCGGCAACACGTTACCGAGGTATCGGAGATCGTGGAACTGGCCATTGTCCGGGAAGGGTGGCTTCTCGCAATCGATGTCGAAAGCAAACGCCGGCTTTCCTTCGAATATACCAAGAAATACCGACTCCTCGGGCGCTAGCACTGGATCGACTTTTGCGTGTGGCAACAGCGCCACGCCAGGGGGATCGCCGTCAACCAGACACTTGTCATACCAGACGGGCGCAAAGCGCGCGTTCGGACTTCTTAACGTGCGAGCCAGCCAGTCCGGGTCGTGTCGTCGGTGACCGGAGCGATCCACGAAGGCGCCGGCAAAAACGTTGAAGTTCTTCATGTACTTTAGAGTGTACCGAAATCGTCTACTGCCAACGGCACATTCCGCCAGCTCGTGCTGACAGAACCGGTTTCTCCAAAGGTGGCCAGTGGCCAGTGGCAACTGGCAGCTCGCGGCAGAGACCTCGTCGGTGCCCGAACCTCACGTTGCGGACAGTATGGAAAGTTCCAGGCGCTAGCCGGGCGACCTTTGTATACAATACGCGACGTCATGCTCGCGCTGTCCATAAAAAACTTGGCAAAAACCTACGAAGGTGGAATCGAAGCACTGAAAGGTATCAACTTCAGTGTCGAGGCAGGCGACTTCTATGCGTTGCTCGGCCCGAATGGCGCCGGTAAGACCACCGCCATCGGCATCATCACATCGCTCGTCAACAAGACGTCGGGCAAGGTGGAGATATTCGGCCATGATATCGATAAAGAACTGGAAGCGGCCAAGGCCTGCATCGGTCTGGTCCCGCAGGAGCTGAACATGAATCAGTTCGACACCGTTCTAAATATCGTCGTCAACCAGGCCGGCTACTATGGCATTGAGCGTAAAACGGCACTCCAGCGGGCAGAGAAGTACCTGACAGAGCTTCGGTTGTGGGATCGGCGAAATAATGATGCCCGTGGCCTGTCCGGTGGTATGAAACGACGCCTCATGATCGCTCGTGCGCTGATTCACGAACCCAGGCTGTTGATACTCGATGAACCGACCGCGGGTGTAGACATCGAGATACGGCGTTCGATGTGGGCATTTCTGCGAGAGACAAACAAAGCCGGTACGACGATCATCCTGACAACGCATTACTTGGAAGAGGCCGAGAATCTCTGTCGTCACGTGGCGATCATCGATGAAGGTCGCATCATCGAGGACGCGCGTATGAGTACTGTATTACGCAAGCTCGAGCGGGAGGTCTTTGTCCTGAGCCTTCGTGAACCGCTGTCGGCAGTGCCTGATTTGAATGGATTCGATACCAGCCTTATTGATGCGTATGAACTCGAGGTGACCGTCAACGCGAGAGATGATCTGAACGGGCTCTTCGATGCACTGAATGAGAAAGGCATCAATGTATTGAGCCTGCGCAACAAGGCAAACCGGCTTGAGGAATTGTTCATGGGCCTCGTCGAAGCCAAGCAGCCGAACAGGACCGGGAACTGAGCCATGGACTTCAGAGTGAACTGGATTGGCTTCAAGACACTTGTCCGCAAGGAAGTCATCCGCGTTGTTCGAATCTGGGTACAGACAATCGTGCCGCCGGCGATCACGATGACGCTCTACTTCATCATATTCGGCAACCTGATCGGTCGCCGTATCGGCGTAATGGACGGCTTCGACTACATGCAGTACATCGCGCCCGGACTCATCATGATGTCAGTCATTACAAACTCGTATGGCAATGTTGTGTCTTCGTTTTTCGGCGCCAAGTTCGGTAAGCATGTCGAGGAAATGCTGGTATCGCCGATGTCGAACGCCATCATTATCATCGGTCATGTCGCTGGCGGCGTCATGCGCGGCCTCATGGTTGGCGCACTAGTGACCGCCATCGCACTCTTCTTTACGAGGCTGTCTATCGCAAATCCGCTGATCACCTTTTCGATGGTGATCCTGGCGTCTATCGTTTTTGCGCTGTTTGGCTTCATGAATGCCGTATTCGCCAAGAAGTTCGATGATATCTCCATCATCCCGACTTTCGTCCTGACGCCGCTGACCTACCTAGGCGGCGTTTTCTATTCGATTTCCCTGTTGCCAGAGTTCTGGCAAAAGGTGTCTCTCGGTAATCCTATTCTCTACATGGTGAATGCGTTTCGTTACGGCATCCTCGGTACGTCGGATATCAGTATCGGCTGGGCCTACCTGCTGGTCAGCGTCTTCGTGGTCGGGCTATTCTCGCTGAACTTAGCCCTGCTCAATCGCGGCGTGGGAATTCGCGAGTAATATGTGTGGACGATTCGCTTTTTATTCACCGGCCGCGGTGACCGCGGCGCTCTTCGGCGTCAGTGGTTCACTCGACGTTAAACCGCGCTACAACATTGCGCCAATCCAGTACATTGCAGCGATCCGGAACGATGAAGAGGCGCAGGCGGAGCTAATGAGTTTCCGTTGGGGACTTGTGCCATTCTGGGCCAGGGATCCCTCGATTGGCAATCGCATGATCAATGCGCGTGCGGAAACCGTCGCTGAGAAACCTTCCTTCCGAAATGCGTATCGCAAGCGCCGCTGTCTGATTCTGGCAGACGGTTTCTATGAGTGGCACACTGAGGGCAGCGTCAAGATTCCATACTTCATTTCACTCGCGAGCGGTGAGCCGTTTGCATTTGCGGGCCTCTGGGAAAACTGGCAAAGCGAGGAAACCGGTGAGATATTGGAGACGACGACGATAGTGACCACGGCGGCCAACGACTACCTGTCGCAATTGCATCATCGGATGCCGGTCGTGCTGCAGCCCGACAATGCGCTGCGTTGGTTGGGAGGCGACATGGAACTGATCGAGGAAGTCGCGACTAATGCGCCGGCGTTCCAGGCCTGGCCGGTGGGTAGAAAAGTCAATAACGCCCGCAATGAATCGCCGGACCTGAATGACCCCGCGGGCGAACCGATCAAGTAGTGGCTTTCGGGTTCAGGGCGTCCTGGACCGATAGGATGAGGCTGCCCGGACCGCCGTGTGCCCCAATTGCTGAACCCATCGCTGTGACATGGCAACGCTCGATTTCAGGGAATACCTCTTCCAACATGGACTGCAGGGCCAAAGCATCGTCCTTGCATACCGCATGAGCTATCGATAAGCGCTTCGGACCATTCTGCCCGGCATGTCGCGCGACGTAGCGCGCGAACCCCGGTAACACATCCTTTCGGCCCAGCAAAACACCGCTGGTTACGATGCGGCCATCAGTGGTCGTACGCAATATCGGTGTCAGCTTAAGCCAGTCGGCGAACCATTTGCGGCTTGACGAAACCCTGCCGCCGCGCACAGCGTATTGCAGATCTCGAACGAGCGCATAGGTGGTGGTTCGCGGAATGATCTTGTTCAACATGGCAATCGTTGCATCGACATCCAGGCCGGCTTCGGCACATTCAGCGACAAAGACCGCGAGCTGGCCCTGTCCGACGGAGGCATTGTGCGAATTGATCACATGGATTCGCCCGTTGGCGTCGGTTCTCGTCGCAGCGGATTCTGCAGCCTGGAAGGTGCCACTGACCTGCGAGCTGAGATTGATCGAAATGACGTCGTCAAAGTGACTGGCGAGATACTGGAATTGCCGTCGAAAATCGCCAGGCGTAGGTTGTGAGGTCGTGGCGGGTTCGGCACTTCGCGCGAGTTTTTCGAAGAACTCCTCTGTCGAGATGCTGACCTTGTCGAGGTAGCTACGTTCACCCAACTGGACGCGACAGGGCACCATGTGAATGTCCAGGCGTTCTAGGTCTTCGTCAGGGATGTCGGCAGCGGAATCGGTAATGATTACGAATCCCTGTCGTCGATCCCGGGTGCTGGCGCGTTGGCGATGCATGTCATCGGCCTTCACATGACTTAGTTCGCCGTGCTGTCCTGCCAGCGAGTAGACCACATCGGGTTCATTCACATGGATATGAATCTTCGCCTTGCGCTTAGTGCCGGCAAGTACCAGCGAGTCACCATGTACGGATAATTGTTCGCGAAGCTTGCGGCGATGGATATTATCGCCGGTGACGACGCACTCGGTGCAGTATCTGAATGTGAGTTCGGCGGGCACTTCGGCGTCGCTCATGATCGTACTTTTGATGGTCGCGGCGCTGTCCGGCGCCACCGTTATCTCGCCGTTGACGAGATATTCCGTCACACCCTCTATCAGCGTAACGAAGCCTTGTGCGCCCGCATCGACCACACCGGCCTTCTTTAGCACGTCCAGCTGAAACTCCGTCCGCGCCAGCGCTTTTTTCGTTGCGGATAATGCCCGCTTGAACGAGGCGCCCGGAGATGTGCCCGGATCTTCCCGTACGTGAGCATGAAGGCTGCGGGCAAATACATCTATGACAGATAGAATGGTACCGTCCCGGGGTGTGGTCAGCGCGTCGCGCGCATACCGACTGCCGTTGATGACGGCGTTAGACAAGCTTTGCGCGGTGAATTCGGCAAGATCTTCAGACGAGTCGCTCAGTCCCTGGAAGAACTGCGCGACGATTGCGCCTGAATTTCCCCGGGCGTTGTCGAGCAGCTGATCGGCGAGTCCAGCCAGAAAGTGTCCCATTTGATGGCTGCCGGGTTGCAATAGCATGTTGAGCGCTGCGCGCAGCGACAGGCACAGATTGGTACCGGTGTCGCCATCGGCAACAGGAAAAACGTTGATTTGGTTCAGCAACTCCTGCTGGTGGATTACGCGATGGATGCCGGAACGTAGCCCGGAGGCCAGCTCACTGACGCCCAGGGGAAATTGCGCTGCCGGGTCGGCCGTCAAACTGGTCCGTTACTCGCGCGGCAGCAGGAAACGCGTTCCCATGTAGTCGAGCACGACGCCGTCCGGCACGATCTCGCTGACATGCGGTCCTTCGCTCAAAGTCGTGGATTGCTTGTACTTGGACATGTTGACAAATATGAAGCGGTCCGCGGGTTGATCACTGTACACATGTATGTCGAGGTGCATGTCCGGCAACTGTAACTGGCCGTTTACCCGTAGCTCGTTAAAGGTAGGCAAGCCCTCGATCACGGGCTGGGCAGGCGCGGGCAGTGCCGCGACGGTCCCCACCTGTATCTCGACAACCGCCTCCGCTTCACTGACTTTGCGCACGGCGGGTTCGGTGACCGACGGCGGTGTGCTGCGATTGGCTGCACGGATGGTATTCGGAAATGTCTCCAGTGCTGGTGCTGGTGCTGGTGCTGGTATGGCAGTCAGCGTGGCCGACTGACTGGGCGTCGGTCCGGGCTGCATCATGATGGCCGCGAGAACGACGAGATTGATGACGAGCAATCCCCCAACGATCCATGGCCAACGCGCATTGCTCGGTTTCTGACTGGTCTCCGGAATACTGGCGATACCCGGCGTATCCCGTCGTTGCCGCTCGGTTTCTGATTTTTTCAGCGCGTCGAGGATAAATGACATCTGCGTCTGCTCAGTTGTTCGACGAGAGTCGCGGCGTGTCGTCGACCGCCAGCAGTGAATTGATGATGATGATCGTCTTTTGTCCTGCGACCCCGTCCGCTTGGAGGCGGTGCTGTCGCTGGAAGGCGATCAGCTGTTCTTCGAGTTTTGCGTCAAACACGTCGGGATTGCCACTCGTTGAATTGAAGCCGGTGTCGATAGTCGCGAGGCTTTGTCGAAGCCAGCGGACGTTCTCGCTCTCCATGCCGGGGCCGATGGGCTGGTCGTTGTCATTGGCTGGACGCCAGAGCAACAGGAACTGGCCGAGCCAATAGTTGGTGAGCGCATCGAGGCCAACGTTGATGTATCCATCGGCAACGGCCAGCTGAGCCGACTGATCGTCAATCCCCGTCAACGCAACATCGAAGGACTCGCCAACGCTGCTCGTCAGTGTGAGCACGACAGGTCGATCGAGTTGCCGCAGGTTTCCCCAGCTTCCGCGCTGGAAGTAACAGCGCAAACCGGCCGCTTCGGCTTGCGCACAGGCCGAACCTGCGGCGGAATCATAGGCGACACCCCACAATCCGAGCAAAGTTGTATAACCCGTCGAGCCTTGGTAGTTCGCGAATAGCTGATCGATATCTGCCAACGCCGGTGCGTCCGCTTCCTCCGGTGCCTCTTCGGGTATTGCCTCCAGTACTGGCTCGTCGGGCTCGGCTTCTGTCTGGGTAGGTTCTTCGATCGGAACCGTAATCGTGGCTGATTCTGTTAACGGCGTGTTGCCGGTAACGTTGTCCCACAGAACTGCCCCTGTGAATATCAGGCTGGTAACGCCGAGTGCCGGCATCAGCCAGCGCATCGCGCCTGGCCTAACTTTTTGGCCTGACACTTCGGACGCAGCTTTGCGAACCAGCGTCTTGTCTACTGTGCGTGATTCTTGGCTATAGGCGCCAAGCAGCGCACGATCGCAAATCACGTTGATGATCCTCGGTACGCCACCGGACAGGCGATAGACTTCGCGCTTGGCTGCACTGTCGAAAATTTCGATTAGTGCGCCCGCAACCCGAAGCCGGTGATCGATGTAGTTGAAGGTTTCTTCGTTGGACAGGGGCTCGAGGTGATACCGTCCCGTGACCCGTTGAGCAAGCTGGCGAAGATTTTCCTGCGCGAGTTTTTCGCGCAATTCGGGTTGAGCAATCAGGATGATCTGCAGCAATTTCTGGCGGGCAGTCTCGAGATTGGTCAGCAGTCGCAACTGCTCAAGCACGTCCTCGGAAAGGTTTTGCGCTTCGTCGATCAACAGGATGGTGCGCCGACCCTGCGAGTGTGCTTCCAGAAGGTGGCGGTTCAGCGCATCAATTAGTGCCTTGGCGCTGTAACGTTCCTTGGGCCGTTCGATACCCAGCTCCTCACAGATGGCCATCAGGAATTCGATCGCGGTGAGTTGCGGATTGAGTATGAGCGCGATGTCGACCTCGGACGGAATTTGCCCGAGGAGGGTGCGCACCAGCGTGGTTTTGCCGGTGCCAACCTCGCCTGTCAGCTGGATGAAGCCGCCACTCTCAGTGACGCCATAGACTAGGTGTGCCAATCCCTCACCATGCCGTTCGCTCATGAATAGGTAACGCGGGTCAGGCGTTATCGTGAACGGCTTTTCGTTGATACCAAAGAAATTCGTGTACATTCTGCGGAACCGAAAGACTGGTGCGCCTGATTTTACCTTATTTGATCAGTAACCATCGCGCCGGCGCGAGCCAGCGATTCGTCACCGAAGCGGTCGCGAATGTCATCCACTGCCTGGTCGAGCGGGGAGGTCCCCTCCGCTTCCTGTGGTGCAAACAGATCCGGCTGCGTGTTCTTGTTGAGATCGCTGCCACCGACGCCGAGTAAACGGACGTTTGCCCCCTGATACTCGGAAAGCCACGCATCCAACAGGCGCAGGGCGCAGGCATATATTTTGTCAGCGGTGTTGCCGGGCGGCCGCAGAGCACACTGTCGGCTAAAGGTCGTGAAGTCCGCCTGTCTGACCTTAATCTTTACGGTACCGGCGACGAGGTCTTTGGAACGGATTCGGCTCGCGGTACGTTCGCATAGACGCAGCAATTCGCGCCGCATCTCCTTATGCTCCGCAAGATCTGTATCGA
Source organism: Woeseiaceae bacterium (assembly GCA_029243005.1). Classification (GTDB taxonomy): domain Bacteria; phylum Pseudomonadota; class Gammaproteobacteria; order Steroidobacterales; family Woeseiaceae; genus SZUA-117. Next base: position 16,589 of record JAQWSV010000100.1, on the reverse strand, counting down.
AGGTGACCTCGGCACTGATCGATTTGTCAGCGCGTGATGGTTCGACCGGACGGTCATCGATGCCGGCGGCGCGGCCGCGCATTCTTTCCGTAAATCTGCCAAAAATCGAATCGAGCTCCCGATCTGCCGCAAGCCGCAGATCAGCGATCGTGAAAATGCCGACGCGATTCAGTTTGCTGAGTGTTTCGGGCCCGATTCCAGGAATGACTCGTACGGTCAAGGGGTCGAGCACTTCCTGCCGATTGGCTGTGGTTACAACGGTGAGGCCGTCTGGCTTGTCGAGATCCGACGCGATCTTCGCGACGAGTTTGTTTGGTGCTACGCCGACCGACGCCGTCAAAGATGTGCGATCCAGGATACGAGTCTTGATCTCTCGTGCAATGCTCACGTCGTCGCCAAATAAATGCAGGCTCGAGGTCACATCGAGAAAGGCCTCGTCCAGCGACAGACCTTCTACGAGCGGCGTGAACTCATGAAATATGGAAAATATTTCCTTCGATACGGATCGGTAATGCGACATTCGCAGCGGGATGCGGACGAGGTCTGGGCAGCGGCGCATCGCATCGCGCATTGGCATTGCCGACCGAACGCCGAACTTGCGGGCTTCATAGCTGGCGGCGGCCACGACACCGCGGGTCAGGCCGCCGACGACAATCGCTTTACCGTGCAGCGACGGATCGTCGCGCTGCTCGATCGATGCGTAAAACGCATCCATGTCGACATGGAGAATATTGCGCCGGGTTGTCATTGCACGCGGTTGACGATCAGGGTTGCGAGGAAGCGTAGTGAATCTGCGGCTTCGCCGAATGCGTCAAGGGAATCGCTCGCTGATTCGTACAGTTCCCGACAGCGGCGCTTGCTTTTATCCATCCCGAACAAGGCGGGCCAGGTCGCTTTATTGAGCGCTTCGTCCGATCCCGACGGTTTGCCGATTACGTCTGTCTCGCCCTCGACATCGAGAATGTCATCACGAATCTGGAACGCGAGCCCGATCTTACGCGAAAAACGTTCCATTGCATCGAAACTGGATCCCTGCAGATTCGGCGCCAGGCAGCAGGCTGACATGACGGAGGCGCTGATCAATGCGCCGGTCTTCAGTCCGTGCATTGTGGCGAGTTCGCCGACGGACAGAGCACGACCTTCCGACTCGAGATCGATTGCCTGGCCGCCCGTCATGCCGAGAGAACCACAGGCGTGCGCAATCAGTGCGATGAGCTGGCGCGACTCAGAGTCTGTGAGTTGATCCGCAGTTGCAATGACTTCGAAGGCAAGCGGCTGCAATGCATCAGCGGCTAGGATGGCGGTCGCTTCGTCATACTGACGGTGCACAGTCGGTCGTCCGCGCCGCAAGTCATCGTCGTCCATTGCCGGCAAATCATCGTGGACCAACGAAAAGGCGTGGATGAATTCGATTGCGGTCGCCGGCATGTCCAGACGATCCGGATCGATGTCGAGGCATTCGCCCGTTGCATAGACCAGTAATGGCCGGATGCGCTTGCCGCCAGAAAATGCCGCATAGCGCATTGCACTGTGCAATCGGTCGGGTGCCATGTTTTGGGCCGGCAGCGCGGCATCCATGTAGCGCTCAACCCGGCTGACATAGTCAGGTATTCTCATGGAGAAATTCGTGTCTTCCAAGTCTAGGCGCGTCATCCACGCAAGCGTACACGATTAATCAGACGCGAGCCCGGCCGTGGTCAGGGCGAGATTTGAGCAGGTGTCCTATAATCTCGCTCCCGGTGAGACAACGACCCGACAGAAAATGACAGCAAGCGCAGAGGCACATCCCAACATCGCCTTGGTCAAGTATTGGGGCAAGCGTGACCTCGCGCGTAATCTTCCGGCCGTCGGTTCGCTGTCGGTCACATTGGCCGATCTCTGTACCCAGATGACCGTGGACTTCGACGCGGGTGACAGCGACAGGCTTATTATCAATGGTCAGGAGGCGCCGGCGATGCTCAGTCGGGTAACACGTTGCCTGGACTTGGTAGCCGGCGTCGACAGGCCGTGCGCGACTGTAGAAAGCCAATGCAACTTCCCGATTGGTGCAGGGCTGGCCTCTTCTGCCTCCGCATTTGCTGCGCTGACGGTGGCCGCTAATGCAGCGGCCGAGACCGGCCATGAGGCGCTCGTACTCGCGAAAATAGCCGGTGCGGCTTCTGGTTCCGCGGCGCGCTCCTTGTATGGGGGTGTGGTCGAGCTCAGCGCAGGCGACGACGAGATCGACCTGACCCAGCTTGCCGAAGCGGATGAGTGGCCGCTACAGGTGGTTGTCGCGATCACCGCTGAGGAAGAGAAACCGTTGGGATCCGGTGCAGCGATGATTCGCAGCGCGGAAACGTCGCCGTTCTATTCAAGCTGGATCGAACGTCAGGATGACGATTTGGCACTGGCGCGTGACGCAGTCGCAGTAAAAGACTTCGTTGCGCTCGGCGAAGTGGCCGAGCACAACTGTCTCAAGATGCATTCGGTGATGTGGAGCAGTCGACCGCCGATAGTCTACTGGAACCAGGCGACGCTGGCCTGCATGGAATCGGTGCGGTTGCTTCGGGAAAACGGTCACCATGCCTTTTTCACGATTGACGCTGGACCTCAGGTCAAGGTGTTCTCTATGCCGGACGCCGTCGACATTGTCGAAGAGGTGCTGCGAAAGACGCCCGGCGTGTTACGTATGCTGCGAACCGGTGTTGGCGACGGGGCCAGGTTGATTCCGAAATGACGGATGCGACTGCGCCTGGCAAATTGATTCTGTCCGGCGAATACGCCGTGCTGCATGATGCACCTGCGATTGTCATGGCAGTCAATCGCCGGGCTCGCGCATCTATTACCCGGCATGACGACTCGCATAGCGTGCTGCAGACTCCTGGTCTTGCGGAGGGCGTATGGCATTTCGACGTCGATGACGGCGGCGCCATACGCTGGTTCGATGAAACGAAGGCGCCGGGTTCCACCTTGTTGGAGGCTGTTGCTCTACAAACCGATTTTCGGCCGACGTCGCCGGTCCGCGTAAACGTCGATACGCGGGGCTTTTTCGATAGTGCGAGTGGGCAGAAACTGGGATTGGGTTCGAGCGCCGCCGCGACAGTGGCATTGACAGCGGTATTGAGCGAATCACGTACGGACGAAGAGATTTGGCAGATGGCCCGTCGCGCGCATGGCGAAATGCAGGGTGGCAGCGGCGTCGATATCGCGGCCAGTTGTTTTGGCGGCCTGCTTGGCTATCGGCAATCTGCTGAGGCGGTGCCGATGTTCCTCAATTGGCCGGCGTCACTCGTTTGTCGCGTCTATTTCAGCGGTGTATCCGCGAGCACGCCTGCGGCGATCGATCGGGTCAGATCGGTGGATGCTTCCCGAGATGCGCTCGTTGCCGCAGCATATGAAGCCGCGGCTGCATGGGAGTCAGGAGAGTCCGCCGAAATTCTGGGGTCGGTTCAGGCTTACACGAGTCGATTGCGCGACTTCGACGAGGCAACGTCTGCAGGGATTTTTGCCGCAGGGCATGCCGAAATGTGCAAAGAGGGCGACAAGGTGGGAGTCGTTTACAAACCCAGCGGGGCGGGTGGCGGAGATTGCGGTGTAGCGTTGTCGACGGATATCGGGAAGCTTGATGCATTTGATCGGGTCGCGTCTTCCCACGGTTTTGTATCGTTGGACATTGAAAGCGACAATAGTGGCCTATGAAGAGTTCGCGCATCAAATGGCTACATCGCCTGTCCATCGGGGATCGCATCGACACACTTAGGGATCGTAGTTTCCTCGATCCGGAAAGCGCCAGGTTACTGGCTCGGGGAGAAGCGCTGCTGCCACAGCAGGTCGCAGACCGGATGATCGAGAATGTCATTGGCGTTTTCGGCCTGCCTTTCGGCATTGCACCCAACTTCGTCGTCAACGAAAAGGACTACCTCGTGCCGATGGTGGTGGAAGAACCATCGATCGTCGCGGGTGCGAGCAGTGCCGCGAAGCTGGTGCGTGACAACGACGGCTTCAAAGCGACGTCGATGGACCCGATTTTGATCGGCCAGGTACAAATCGTTGGCATCGACAATCCGGACAAAGCCGTGCAGGCTTTGTCCGCGGAGCAGTCTGAGCTGCTCGCCCTTGCGAACAGCTTGCACCCTAGACTCGTTGAGCGGGGCGGTGGCGCGCGCGCGGTCGAATACTTTAAGTATCGCTTACCCGATGGCGGCTGGACTGTCGTCTTGCACTTGCTGGTTGATACGCGCGACGCAATGGGCGCAAACATCGTCAATACGATGTGCGAGGGCCTGACATCGCGCGTTGAGGAAATTTGCAGCGGCAACGTCATATTGAGAATTCTTTCCAATCTCGCTGACAAGTCACTCGTCACGGCAACGGCAAGCATAAACATGTCCTCGTTGGCTACGGAAGACTACAGCGCCGAGTTTGTTCGTGACGGAATCGTGTTGGCGAATGATGTTTCGATCACCGACCCCTATCGGGCAGCGACACACAATAAGGGCATCATGAACGGTGTCGATGCCGTCGCGCTGGCGACTGGCAACGACTGGCGCGCAATCGAGGCGGGCGCGCATGCATTCGCATGTAGGTCAGGTGCATATCGCTCACTGACCTCCTGGGCGGTCTCACAGAATGGTGATTTGCAGGGGACACTGACCATTCCGCTGAAAGTCGGTATCGTCGGCGGCGCGCTGACATCGAATCCGGGTGCCCGTGCGGGCTTGCAGATCACTGGTGTCGAGTCTGCGAAGGAACTTGGCGAGCTGATGGCGGCGGTGGGCCTTGCACAAAACTTTGCGGCATTGCGAGCGCTGGTTTCCACGGGGATTCAGCATGGTCACATGCGCCTGCATGCGCGCAGCGTAGCTGCCGCAGTCGATGTCCCCGCTTCGAAATTCGACTCCGTCGTCGAGACGATGATCGAAAGCGGCGATATCAAAATGTGGAAAGCTGAAGAACTTACTGACGATTCGGCGGATTTCATTGACGAAACGGCCGCGACAGGGCGGGCTGCCGGAAAAGTCATTCTGCTGGGTGAACACGCAGCCGTTTATGACCGCAAGGTACTGGCGCTGCCAATTCACGATGCGGTCATGGTGCAGGTGTTGAAACGGGATGGTGGCGTCAGCCTTTCAATCCCAGGTTGGAAGATCCAGGATCAATGGGAAACTGGCAGCGATATTCCTGGTGGTGTGGCTGCTGTCATCAGTCTTATCATGGCTGAGCTGGACGTCGCCGATGGTGGCTTCGATATCCGTGCGCGATCACGAATTCCGATCGGTATGGGTCTGGGCTCCTCGGCGGCTTTTGCTGTGGCCGCGATTCGGGCGTTCGACACATTACTCGGCACCGGCATGACCGATACATGTGTTGACCAACTTGCATTCCGTTGTGAGGAATTGACGCATGGGACACCATCCGGCGTCGACAACAATCTGGCAGTGTACGGTCAGCCTGTACTTTTCTCGAAAGGCAATAGTACCCGCACGTGCCCTCTTCCCCTTGGCGAAACGCCGCCCCTGATTATTGCGTCAAGCGGTGTGCGCGGTAGTACGCGTGACATGGTGGCAGGAGTTCGGGAGCGTTACGAGAAGAGCGAAGTGTTGTACAAAACGATATTCGATGAGATCGATGAAATTAGTGAGGCCGGCGCTACCGCACTGCGCGAAGAAGATTACGAGCTGCTGGGCTCGTTGATGAATGTATGTCATGGATTGCTCAACGCGATTGAAGTTTCGACGCCGCAGCTGGAGACAATGATCCGGATCGCGCGCGATGCTGGCGCCAGCGGTGCAAAACTGACGGGCGCTGGCGGTGGTGGATCCATCGTTGCCCTCTGTCCTAGCAATGAAGATGCGGTTGCCGCGGCATTGTCCGGCGCTGGCTACGAAATCATAAGATTGGAATCCCGCAAGGAATAGCGTGACAAGCACGACTTCAAGAATCGTCTCGTCGGAAGACGAGCAATTAATTCTGGTAGACGCCTACGATCGGCAAACTGGCCGACTAAACAAGGCCGAATGCCATAATGGTGGCGGCACACTTCATCGTGCCTTTTCGATCTTCCTATTCGACGATCAGGGGAATCTACTCCTGCAAAAGAGAGCGCCTGGCAAACGCCTATGGCCGGGTTACTGGTCGAACAGTTGCTGCAGCCATCCGCGCGACGGTGAAACGCTCGACGTCGCCGTTAAGCGCCGGCTCGAGGATGAGTTACACACGGGCTGCGCCCTGCAGTTCGTTTACAAGTTTATCTACCAGGCAAATTTCGGTCATATCGGCGCCGAACATGAGCTGTGCCATGTGTTCCTCGGCCGGGTCACTGATGAGCCTTCAGCCAACGACACGGAGATAGAAGCCATGCGATACCTGTCGGCGGAAGAACTGGAGCGTGAATTTGAAGCGTCGCCTGATGCTTTTACACCGTGGTTCAAAATGGAATGGCAGCATCTGAAAGAGGCGTACGGCGAACTGCTGACAACCTATACGAAAGTCGGCTAACTGACGTAGCGATAGTATTCGATACCGACGTCCTGGAACTGACGTTCATCGTTTCGGCCGACCTTGTCGATGACAAACTCCTGCCGTGGAAGATAGCCGAGGTTGGTTGCGCGTCGCCCGGCATGCAGGGCCGAGTACTGCGCCTCGTCGATGTCGACGGCAAACTCCATTGCCTTCCCGAAGCCGATCTTTGCCGTTGCTTCACGCCAGTTCTGGGCAACCGTGAAGGGGATAACTTCCGCTGCATCGCCGCTGCCATAGCCCAAGGTCAGTAGTTCTTCGCCCGTAAACTCACGGTCTTCATCCAGCGCCTGCTCGAAGCCTGCGGCGATCCAGGCGGGCAATGCTGCTGTGTACAGGTTGCCGAGATCCAGCATCGTGTCACTGCCCAGCGCCAGTTTGTCGAGAATCTCACGACGGTAGCGTCGTGCGGCGCGGAAAATTCGGAACACGGCCATCGTCAGTGGATAGGCTTCGAGATTCAGTCGCTCGGGATCGGCCAGTGCAGCGATCTCCCGCTTGCTGCTCATTTCGGCAAGCAATGCGTCAGGCTCGAAGCCGGCCTCATAACAATAGGACGCGAGCTCTGCCCGGTCTGCCGGCGAGCCACTGCCTAGGGCAAACAGGTAGGCGATCGCATAGCCGGTCTCCGGCATTCGCCGATAGGGCCGATGCATGAATACGGTTTTCAGTGAACGCAGATACTCGGCCGCACTGAGTCCACGTTTCTCATACATGTCGCTAAGCGCGTGCAGTGTCTCGTCGATGTAACAGGTGGTCGAGTACTTGCCATTGAAAACGGGAAAGTCCCGCACCTGGTGACTTTCTGTGCGGTCCTGGTCACAAAGACGCAACATTGGTTTTCGAAAGTCCATGATGCGGTAATCGGAGGCAGAGCCAGACTTCACCAAGTCCACTTCAACAAGAGCTGGGTCTTCCTCCAGCAGCATGGCGATAGCGCCAGCGCCTTGGGTCGGTTCGCCACTCGAGCCACGCGCGTATTCGGCGATGTCTGCGCAGACGACGATGGCCAGGCCCCCGGCACCGTCCAGTGCAAGGTGGCGGATCGCGCTCTTCATTCCATACACGCCGCCCAGACAGGCATGTTTGAATTCGGGCACTTCGCAGCTGCGCGAGATAGGCGGCCTGCCCTGCGCAATCAACGCCTGATCCACCATGCCTTTGACGATGATGGCACCGGCTGAATTGTCGGTGCTGGATTCCGTTCCGAGGCCTAGGAACTTCACCCGCGCCGGGTCAATGTCGTATTGATCGATCAGCCGCATGACCGCGGTTGCGGCCATCGTGTAGACACTTTGGTCTGGACCGCGAACGCGGAAGCTGCGGCCGACGACCTCACGGATCTTCGGCCACTGGTTGTCACTCCATTGACACCAGTCCTCCAGCCACACGCGATATGGCGGTATGTAGGCGGCGAGGCCACTGATTCCTATGCGTTTTATGTCCATTTTAGGTGGTCGAAGAATCTCGTGTTCGTGGCCGAGATTTGCCCGGCCAACAAATTCTAGTGGCAGTGGACCCTGCGCTCAAGGCCGATTGACCGCGGCCCCGATCGGGTATTTGCCTGTTGTCGTATCGCTGTCGAACAGGTACAGGGTGAACCGCGCGGCCGGCCTGGGTCATCGTCGTCTGCGGTATAGGTGCTGGCGCGAACAATACCGGGCAGCTCGCGCATTTCCCCGACATGCTGTGCCACCCAGGCATCGAACGCCTCAATGATTCCTGGATCGACGTGATGCGTGAATTCACAGACTGGCCCGAAGTGTTGCTGCATAGGCTATTTTTTGGCTCTGCTTTTCTTCTTGCGCGTCTTCTTCTTTGTCTTTGCGGCTTTCTTCGGTGAGGCCGGTGCTTTTGGTCTAGCGACTTTCGCCGCAGCAGTCTCTGACGCACCGGTGTGGCAACCCATCTCGTCCGGAGAAAAGTCGTCGACCGACATCAGGAACTGCAACTTCTCATGATAGTCCCTGAGTGCTGCCGCTTCCGATGTGCCTATGACTTCAGCATGCTCGGCTTCGTCGATCTGGTGACCTAGGTATTCTGACTTGATTAGGCCTTCACGGCGCGCCTGCTTGAGTTTCTTCTCCAGCGGGAGGTGTTTTTCCGAGAGTTCCAGCGCTTCCTGAAGCTGGCCAAGCGGGCCGCCGGGTTCGCAGGCCTTGAATGCCTGCGCGCTCAGACGCTCTCGGGCTTCGCCGGTCTCCGTGATCAGGGAAACGAGTTTCCTGCCGAGCTCATCGGAGGGCGATGAATATGTTCTTCCGCGCGGGAAGATGATGCACCGCAGCAGGAACGCAATAGGTCGATTCGGGAAATTGCGGAGGAAACTGTGCAGTTGTTCCTGCGCGTTATACATGAGCGTCCGGACAGACCATTCAACGAGCGGAATGTCGGTCGCGCGCCTTCCCTGGTTTTCGAAATGCTTGAGGACCGCCGACGCGAGGTACATCGAGCTCAGGACATCGCCAAGCCTCGCGGAGAGGAGCTCCTTGATTTTGAGCTTGCCACCCAGCGTCAGCATCGCGAAGTCCGTGGTCAATGCGAATGCTGCGCTGTACCGATTGACATTCTGGTAGTAACGGCGCGTTGGGGTATTCAACGGCACGTCAGAAAACTTGGCGTGTGTCAGGGCTAGAAAGAATGCGCGCGCCGCGTTACTGATGGCATAGCCAATATGCGAGAAGAGCGCATCATCGAACTGCATCAGGCCGCGTTCCGTATCCAGGTCATCGGCTGCCTGCAATTCTCTGAGGACATACGGGTGACATCGCATAGCGCCCTGCCCAAAAATGATCAGGCTGCGGGTAAGAATATTGGCACCTTCCACCGTGATCGCAATCGGCGTCGCCATGTAGGTTCGGCCGCAGTAGTTGTTCGGACCCATCATGATGGCTTTGCCACCATGCACATCCATCGAGTCATTGGCGACCTTGCGACCAAGTTCGGTGCAGTGGTACTTCAAAATGGCAGACGGTACCGCCGGCTTTTCTCCTTGGTCGATCGCGCCTGAGGTGACCGAAATCGCCGCGTTCATAATATATGTGTGTCCGGCAATTCTCGCGAGCGCTTCGCCAACGCCTTCAAACTGCGCAATCGGAAAGCCGAATTGTCGGCGTAGCTGTGTGTACGCGCCTGCGGAGTAGGCCGCAGCCTGTCCGCCACCGGCAGCCGTCGACGGTAATGTGATTGCCCGGCCAACGGACAACAGTTCGACCAGCATCTTCCAGCCTTTGCCGGCCATCTTCTGGCCGCCAATGATGAAGTCGAGGGGCACGAACACGTCGGTGCCGGAAGTCGGTCCGTTCTGGAAAGGAATGGTCAGCGGGTTGTGCCGGCGGCCGATCTTGATGCCTGGCAGGTTTGTCGGAATTAGCGCTGCCGTGATGCCGTATTCATCGTTTTCACCGATCAGGCGATCGGGGTCATACAGTTTGAAGGCGAGCCCGAGCACGGTCGCGACCGGCGCAAGCGTTATGTAACGCTTTTCCCAGTTGAGTTTGATACCGACGATTTGTTTGCCTTCGAATGTGCCTTTGCAGACCACGCCGCTGTCGATCAGCGCAGCGGCGTCCGAGCCTGCCTGCGGTGATGTCAGCGCGAAGCAGGGAATTTCGTTACCCGAGGCAAGCCCGGGTAGCCAGTGATCTTTTTGTTCTTCCGTGCCGTAATGCAGCAGGAGCTCGGCCGGTCCCAGCGAGTTCGGGACACCGACCGTGGAAGACGCGGTTGAGTTTCGGCTGGCCAGTTTTGCGATGACCATCGCGTTGGCATAGGCAGAAAACTCGAGACCGCCGTACTTTTTGGGGATAATCATGGCGAAGAACTTGTGCTTTTTCATGAACTCCCACACTTCGGGCGGCATGTCACCGCGCACGTGCGAGATATCCCAGTCATCCAGCATAGAGCAGAGTTCTTCGCAGGGCCCGTCGAGGAATGCGTGTTCTTCGACCGACAACGCGGGTGCCGGGAAGGACATGAGTTTGTCCCACTGCGGCATGCCGGAAAATAGTTCGCCGTCCCACCAGGTATTGCCGGCTTCGAGTGCCTCCTTCTCAGTGTCGGACATCGACGGCAGCATGGTCCGGTAGATGTCCAGTGCCGGGCGTGTGATCTTTTCCCGGCGGAATTCGAGGAGGTTGGGCACAACCAGCGCACCGAACGCAATGATCAATACCAAGGCCCAGAGTGGATGCCAGTCCCCGTATATAAGGTAGGCGACTAGGATTGCGCCCATTGTGACTGTCGATGAAAGCAGGCTGACCCGGTTATAGGCCAGGTAAATTGCGCTGCCAGTGAAAAGCAGTAACCAGGCGAGGCTCATCAGAAATTCGGACACCGAAAATTCCTCAATAATGCGGTAGGACCGAGGTCCGGTCCGCAGGCTAACACCCGTCAGAACATCGTGCCAGATCAGGACGATATCGCCCATGATCTGATTCTAACGCTATAAGAGCGACTCGATGGCGGCACGCTCTTCGCGCAGCTCCGCCTCGGTGGCTTCCATGCGGGCACGGCTAAATTCGTTCACGTTTAGGCCTTGGACGATCTCGTATTCACCGTCGCGACAACGAACCGGATGGGAATAGATGATGCCCTCGCCGATACCGTAGCTGCCATCGGTCGGGATCGCCATACTGACCCAATCATCGTCGGGCGTGCCCAGCGTCCAGTCATGCATATGATCAATGGCAGCGGAGGCAGCTGATGCTGCCGATGAGGCACCTCGCGCGGCAATAATGGCAGCGCCTCGTTGTTGTACAGTTGGGATAAACTCGTCGGCCAGCCAGCGCTTGTCCACCAAGTCCATCGCGGAGGTGCCGTCGACCGTGGCATGAAACAGGTCGGGATATTGTGTCGCTGAGTGGTTGCCCCAGATGGTCAGCCGTCGCACGTCGTTCACATGGTTGCCGGTTTTGGCAGCCAGTTGCACCATTGCCCGGTTGTGATCGAGACGCGTCATCGCCGTGAATCGGGAGACGTCGATGTCCGGCGCATTGCTGCTGGCGATCAGCGCATTGGTATTGGCGGGATTACCAACCACGAGGACGCGAATATTGCTGCTCGCGTGTTCATTCATTGCCTTGCCCTGCGCCGAGAATATTCTTGCATTGGCTTCGAGCAGATCATTGCGCTCCATGCCGGGTCCGCGTGGTCGGGCACCCACCAGCAGTGCATATTCGCTGTCGCGGAAGGCGACGTTCGCGTCGTCCGTTGCTTCGATGCCAGCGAGCGTGTCGAAAGCGCAATCGTCGAGCTCCATGACAACGCCCTCCAGCGCCGGCAATGCAGGGGTGATTTCCAGGAGCTGGAGAATGACCGGCTGGTTCTTTCCAAGCATTTGGCCGGAGGCGATGCGGAACGCAAGCTGGTAACCGATCTGACCGGCAGCACCGGTGATCGTAACGCGGACGGGGTTTTTCATTGGCAACGGACCTTTGATTCGAGGGCATAATCTTTGGATCGCGCGCGCGATTCTAGCATCCGGAGCACGCTCCGGCACCCGTCAAAAACCCGTATTCGTCGGTATGGATTACTGCGGTGAGTATCCAAGCGGTGCTCGCGGATCTTGCCGAGTAGCCGGCTATAGCTCAATCTGAACAAATCGAGGAGCTTGTTAAAGTGCTTGAACGAATCGTCACCGAGAACCGGTACGATCTCAAAAGGGAAATAGACGCACTCTAAGGCTCGGAAAATAGGCACATAAAACAACGCCCGTACTGAAACGAGTGTTTTATTGCATGAATCTTACGTTTAGCCGTCGTCCCTTGCGCGATATGCTTGAACTTCTGCATTGAACTGGGCGGCGAGTCTTTCCATTTCGTCAACGGCCGCATTGTATTTTTTGTTCAACATTTCATCGCGTTCCTGCTCCTGCTGAGGGTCGGCAATAGCATCACCAGCCTGCGTTGCTTCTTCCACTATGCACTCAAGATAGACTTCCATATTGGCTACATAAGTTTTAACGCCGCGTTGACCTTCAATCATCTCTTCCCTCGTGGCAGTGTTGCCATTCGGAATCAATACTCGCTCCGGGTAGTCACAGGCAAACGCCTGTCCGATTGAAAACACGAGGGTGGTACTCAGCACAATCTTGATTAGTCTGTTCATTTTCCTAGCTTCTTAGTTTACGGCGGCCTGCAGTTCGTTGCCGCCCTGATAGTTATGCCTCTGGAGACGCCGGCTTATTTAAGCACATCGACCGGAGTGAGTGAAAGTCCCTGCTAAATTACGTTTAAATCAGATAATTAGCAGTTCCAAAAACACCCTTATGCAAACAGAGCTCTGTATTGATCGGTACCATCCGTTTGTGCCATGAGTAAGTCGAGATAGTTGTCTGAACTCATGGGGTCACCGAATAATAGGCCTTGCACATAGGTGCAGTCATGTGACTGGAGAAATGCCAGTTGCTCCTCGGACTCGACGCCTTCCGCAACGACATCCATATTCAGGCTTTGCCCCATGTGGATGATCGTGCCGACGATAGTCGCGTCATCTGCATTGACAGCGATGTCTTGCACGAAGGATTTATCGATCTTCAGCGTACTGATCGGAAATTGCTGCAACGCACTTAGGGACGAATACCCTGTGCCAAAGTCGTCAATCGCAAGGTGAAGACCCAGTGCGTACAACTGATCGAGAATCTTGATGGTTCGATTAGGATTCTCCATCAGCGTCGTTTCCGTAATTTCAAGCTCTAGGGAGGTTGGTGACACTTCATATCTTTGCAGAATGGCGCTGATCCGATTGATGAAGTTGGGTTGCCGCAGCTGCTTCAGAGACAGGTTTACGGATACTCGTCCCGGCGACGACATGGTTTTCTGCCAGCGTCGAAAATCCTCGCAAACCCGTTCTAGGACCCATTCGCCGATATCGATAATCAGGTTGGTCTCTTCTGCCAGTGGTATGAAGTCCGATGGCAGGATTATGCCCCGTTCCGGCAACTCCCATCGAACCAGTGCTTCCGCGCCAATTACGGCACCGGTTTGCAGGTTGTACTTGGGTTGATAGTGGACAAGCAGTTCATCGCGTTCAAAGGACCGCTTCAGCTTGCTTTTGGTCATCAGTCGTTCAACCACGGCTTCGTTCATTTCGGGGATATAATAAGAATGCATGTTGCCGCCTGATTTCTTCGCGTGGTAAAGCGCCGCGTCGGCATTCTTGATGAGATCGATAACGTTGGGCGCGTCAACCGGATAGAAAGCGATGCCCATGCTAGCTGTCATAAACACTTCGTGACCCTGCACGAAAAACGGTTCCGCAAGTTGATCCAGCACTTCGCGCGCGATCTTGTCGAGCGCGGATCGGTCGTCAGGATTAGCGGCACCGTTATCAACAATGACTGCAAACTCGTCTCCGGCCAGGCGGCCAATCACCGACTTGTCTGGTAATGTGTCTTTCAGTCGCTCAGTAACGGTTTCCAGTGTGGCATCGCCAGCGAGATGACCGAACGTGTCGTTGATTTCCTTGAAGTTGTCGATGTCGATATAAAACAGTGCAACCGACTTCTCCCGGCGCTTTGCCCGCGCGATCGTACGCTGCAGCAGGTGCTGAAATTGCATGCGGTTAGGGACTTTTGTCAGCGGGTCAATTCTGGCTAGGTACCGGATGCGTTTCTCGGCCTTGCGGCGCTCGGTGATGTTCTGTGCTGCATAAATGCGGTGCCCGAGAAAATTGCCCTCAGCTTTGATGGACGAGCTCGTGTACGAGATCGGGATTTTCTCATCGGAATGCGACAGTAGGAACGCTTCGCGGGGAACACCGGTATGTGTATCTGTGGCCAGTGAGCCGCCTTTCTTTTGATCAACTATCAGCCGAATGTGGTTTCCAACGAGCTCCGATTCGGTGTACTTGAGCATGCGAGTGGTGGCCGCATTCACACGGGTGATCATCCCTTCCGGCGATGTCACGATGATGGCTTCGTTCATACTGGAAAGTACGCTGTCGACGTAGTCGCGCGAAATCGTCGTTCGCTTCAGTTTCTCTCGCATGCCGTTAAAGACTGCCGCGAGATCTGCAAGCAAATCACCGCCGCGAACCATGAGCGGCTCGCCGTAGTCTGCGTCGCTCAGTTTCTCGGCCTGTACTTTTAGCGCACGAATTCGCTCAGCCTGTAGTTTCGCGATCAGCCAGATGACAAATCCGCAGAGGACGATAGTTATCAACGTTGCCGCCCCGACCCAGAGAAAACTCGTTTGGCGGCTTTGTGTCCCCAGTTCGACGAGTTGCTCCTCGAACGCCTCTGATTCGCTGGCTAATGTTGCGAGGTCAAAACTCCCAAATAATGAGCCGATGTTGTCACCGTCGCGGATGATCGGGAATTTCATATACATGCGCTCGGGTCGCCACAGGACGTTCTCTGCGATCGCCTCCTCAGCGACGGGGCCTGATTCGATGGCGAAACCATCGGCGTGCGTGTAGCGAAGACCGATCAGTGTTTCGTTATCGATGATTGCTTGGTCGAGAATGGTGCGCACCGCTGTGCCAGTGTCGGCATCCGCCTCCAATACTGCATCGGCGATTCGGTATAACTGTCCGCGCGCCCGACGTTCGAAGCTGCCCGCCAGGCTCTCGCCATGTTGTTCGACACTGCTCGTGACGATTCCGGACGCCATCCACTGATACTGGCCGTAGAACAAGGCCAAAATGACGCCAATGCCGATCAGCGCAATGATCGACACCAGGACCAGGTATCTGGAGAGGATTCTGCCGGCCATATTTAATTCGACTCGGGCGGTCACCTAATATTGCAGCGCCAGCCAACTTATTATTATTTTGGATCCGCGGCCAGGCACTGCCGACGCTCCGGCCACGGTCTTTGACATGACTATAGTTTACCACCCAAGTTAAGGTAGAGGCGATGGAATATCTGCCTCAAACCGTCAAAAAACCTGACAGTTTTCAAGTAATTGAACGAATCTCGTTACATAATTGGGAAACTTGGGCATTAAGTCTTCTATTCGGTGTCGCCTGTGTAGCGTAGGCTGGATGGGCCGAGCGCAGGCATCTGAAAAGCAATAATTGAAACAGTTGTTTAGGTTGATTGGCACGCCTGATGGTGGTCTGTATAGTCCCGGCATGACGACCGAGTGCAGAACATCCCGGAGCCACTAAGTTGAATCAGGTGGTCAGAGAAAGAATCCACCGGCTTTCGGAGCAGGGTTCCAGGGACATAATTTCGGGCGGCCGAAAAGGCATTGAAAAGGAATCTCTCCGCGTCTTGCCGGACGGCCGCCTGGTCGACACCCCACACCCGAGCGCGCTGGGTTCTGCGCTGACCAACAGCTATATCACGACAGACTTTTCGGAAGCGCTGCTGGAGTTCGTGACGCCCGCGTACGCCAATACTTGGGAAACGCTGCGCGTACTCTGTGAGATTCACCAGTTCACTTACGATCGTATGGACGACGAACTGCTGTGGGTGACGAGTATGCCGTGCCTGATGACGGAAGATAATGATATCCCGCTGGCACAATACGGCACATCCAATGTCGGCCGTATGAAGACCGTTTATCGAAAGGGTCTTGGCCATCGATACGGCAAACGTATGCAAACCATCGCCGGCATCCACTACAACTATTCCTTGCCCGAGCAGTTCTGGTCGGAGTTCGCTGAGCTCGAAGGGTCCACCGCTAGCGTCGACGATTTTCGATCGGCGGCCTATATGGGCTTGGTCAGGAACTTCCGTCGTTACGGGTGGCTGATTCTGTATTTGTTTGGCGCATCACCGGCATTGTGCAAGTCGTTCCTTGGAGGACAGGCGTCGGATCTCGAGTTCTTCAATGAAAATACCCTGTATCGCCCGTTCGCGACATCGTTGCGGATGAGCGATCTCGGCTATAGCAACAACTCGCAGGCGCAACTGAAGATATCCGTGAATTCCGTCGACCAGTACATCGATGACCTAACTCGGGCAATCTGCAAAACGGCGCCCGAGTTTGAGGAGATTGGCGTCAAGGTTGACGGTGAGTATCGTCAGCTTCGGGCCAGCCAGCTACAGATTGAGAACGAGTTTTATAGTCCGATACGACCCAAGCGTGTCGCTCGCTCAGGCGAGAGACCAACCTCTGCATTGCGCCGCCGCGGCGTCG
>JAQWSV010000085.1 GCA_029243005.1 Woeseiaceae bacterium | reverse complement strand
AAAAGGGTTTCGTCCGCTATTTACGGATCGCTCATCGTGCGGCACCAGGAACCAGACGAGGACGGAACAGGCGAGCGTAATAGAGGCGTAGTAGGAAATAATATTACCCATGCCTGCTTGCCGATCTGCGCTGGAGGTCTGGCCAAGCTGTTCCGGCAGGTAACTCGCAAGAATACCGACAGCAACCGCGCCTAGCATTGCTGCCGCTAGACCACGGCCACCGTCCAAAATGCCAAAAGCAACGCCCTGTGCGCTGCTGCCACCCCAGTCGCGGGTCGCTTTGATAAGTGCCGCCCAAAAAAGGAACGAGGTCGTCACACCCCAGAACCCATATAGTAATGTCATTTCGAACACGCCGGGAATGGTTGCCATGTAAAAACCGCCGAGGGCGGTCAGGACCAGTGAGGTCGCCATGAGCGACCGAGCCGAGTAACGATCAGCCAGCGGACCACCGAAAAAGTACGACACCATCGCCGTAATACCAAAGACGGCGGACATATCGCCGAGCTGCGTATTCGTAATGCCAAAGGCGTCCAGCATCGTCGGGCGAAATAATCGCTGGGTATGGAATGGCAGGCCGTAGATCATCTCGCCGGCGATGATCAGCGCCAGGATGCGCAGTATTCGATTCATAATGCGTGAATTCTACCTTACGGGTTTGTCGTGCGGGCGACCACCCTTTGCGGAATTCGTCCGGGGGGGGACGATTCAGATATTTGGCATCGCAGATTGGCTGCAATAACAGTATTCTCATGCACCATGAGTGCACCCAAAATCCTTGTCGTCGGTGCTGGCATCAATGGCTTGGTTGCCGCCAACTATCTCCGCCGTGCCGGCTGCGACGTCACGATGATTGAGCGCGCAGAGCGTATAGGTGGCGCATGCGTGTCGGAAACTGTGAACGTCAACGGGGTCACGCAGCCTTACGCACTTGGTGCGTCGGTGCTCGGGTTGATGCAGAACTTCGTCTTCGCTGAAACAGGGCTTGCAGACCGTCTTGAGACTTTCGTACCGAATCACGCAAAGTTCGTGTTCTTCCCTGGCGATGACGAGCCCACGTGGATTCACCGCGATCCGGCAATGCTGGATAAGGAGCTTGCCGACAAGTGGGGCGAGCGAGGCGAAGTTGAGGCCTTTCGGGCGGATGAGGCGACTGTTGTTCGTTTTTTGCAGGAAGGTTATCGAAGTGCCGTCCCGCCTTCGATCAACGATGCGAATGCCGCGATTGGCGAGACACTGACGCGCTTGTTTATATCCGGATCCGCGCGCGAACTCATGGATCACTATTTCACGAGTGAACGCAGCAAGATGTACATGGCGATGACGGTTACGGAGAGTGGCCCCGTCTCGCTGGACGATCCCTACTCGGCATTCACGTTGCCGATGATGGACTCTGGCTCGATCTTCGATGGTTACTACGGCTTCATCAAAGGTGGTATTTGGCGGATCACGACAGAGCTCGGCCGCATCAATGACGAACTCGGTGTTGACTTACACCTGTCCAGCAGCGTGGTGGGCGTCGACACAGATAACGGGCGTGTTATCTGGGAGCAGGGCGGCACTGAGAAATCAGCAGAATTCGACTACCTGGTACTCGGTACTGATCCGCTGACCGCGTCGCGACTCGTTGGTGACTCGGAGCAATTGGCTGGTACAGAGAAACAGCGTTTCCGCGGCAGTAGCGGCAAGCTTAATGTGATGTTCGATAAACCGATCCGCTGGAAACACGGTTCCGGGCATGAACACAGCGATTCGGCCTTTCGTTTCATCTTCTCTGTGAACGACATCGAAGAGTATGAAGCCGCGACGCTGAAGGTGCTGGATACCGAGAACGATTATGTGCCTGGCTATGCGCAAGTCTACTGTGAAGGCGCAGCGATGCGTCACCTTTGCCACGACGAGCCTTTTGATCGCTTGGCCGTATTTTTCAAGAACCTGTCGCTTTCCTCAAGAGGCGCCGATCTCACACACGTCGAACAGCAGGTGAAGGAAACCGTTCTTGCTAGAATCGAAAATCCGGAGGACTGCGTCTGGACGAGATTGCTGATGCCGAAAGATTTGCAGGAGCTGTTCTTGTTCCCCGGCGGAAATCTCGACCACACGATACTGACCGGCGGACAGACCTTTTTCGATCGGAATTATGCTGACGATCCGTCAACAGGCTTCTATCGATATGGAAGCCTCGAAAAAGTCTATGTCTGCGGGTCCGGCACTTACCCTTGTGGTTCGATCGCCGGGACACCCGGCTACATGTGTAGTCAGCAACTTCTGCGCGCAGCCAGCCAGTAATTCAGGTATTTTTTCGATTACTGTAGCCAATTTGCTGCCGCTTGCGGTGGCGCATCATTGCTGGTATCAGAATCGATACCCTGACTATCCGACGGAGCGATGCGCGTTGATCCCTTTACTTCTGTAGTTCGTTTTATTTAAACCGTTGTCCTGCCATTCAGCGTATTAGGTACTATGAAGTAACAGGCAAGTCGGGTTTTCGGCGAACAGGACAACGAGGGGAAGAGTACAATGTGTGACGAACTGACAAACAGGGACGCGGAGGAATACCTGTGCAGGCACGGCCTTAATCGTCGGGACTTCGGTAAACTCGGCACGGCCGCGGCACTGGCCATGATGTTGCCTCCGGTCGCCAATGCCGTTGATGTCGTCGAGGACGACGTGATGGTGCCGACACCGGATGGCGAATCGGACTGCTATTTCGTTCGGCCCACGAGCGGCGCGCACGCGGCTGTCATTATCTGGCCGGATATTGTCAGCATCCGACCTGCGTTTCGTGCGATGGGCAAGCGCCTCGCCGAATCGGGATATTCCGTCCTCGTCGTAAACCCCTACTACCGTACGCATAAAGGGCAGGTCGTTCCTGACGGCAAGGGATTTCGTGATCCTGGCATTCGCGAGTTGCTGATGCCCCACGCGAGGTCGCTATCGCCGGAAACCTGCGTTACCGATGGCCGCGCCTATGTGGAATGGCTGGATGTGCAGGAGTCCGTTGATACGAACCGGATGATCGGCACAACCGGTTATTGCATGACCGGTTCCTATGTGATGCGCCTCGCAGCAGCCATTCCCGAACGGATCGGCGCCGGGGGGTCATTCCATGGCGGTGGTCTTGCCACTGACAAAGAGAACAGTCCACACATGCTTGCGTCGCAGATGAAGGCAGGATTCCTGATCGCGATCGCCGAGAATGACGACGAACGAAATCCGGACGAGAAGGTGCTGCTCCGGGATGCCTTCGACGAACATGGCGTGGAAGCAGAAATCGAGGTCTATGCTGGTACCTTGCACGGCTGGTGCCCACCGGATTCATCGGTCCATCACGAAGAACAGGCTGAAAACGCCTGGTCCAGGATGCTGGATCTGTTCGAAAGGAGATTGTCCTGAGCGAATTCTTGCAAATGAGAGTGCTGGAGCTGGCGCACGGCGTATACGTGACAGGGCAGTTATTCACAGGTACGGTTCGGGCCGCCGCGAAGCAGGGGGTCAAAACCATCATCAACAACCGGCCCGACCACGAGGCGCCGGATCAGCCGCTCACGGCGGACCTGCAGAAACTGGCAGAAGAACTTGGAATGTCGTTCGTCTATCAGCCCGTGGTATCCGGCAGGATGACGGCGGAAGACGTCGAGGATTTTCGCAATATCTACAAGGTTATTGAGAAGCCATTACTCATTTTCTGCCGCACCGGCGCCCGTTCGACCCAGCTATTCGAGGCGAGTGGCGTCGAGTAGCAACGCCACCTGACGACGGTCGTCCACCGTTGGGCTTGTACGGGTTTCTCCAAAAGACATGTCCGGAGTCTTTGCTGTAAACTGCGGTCTCCTTCATTCCTACCGATACAGACAGATTCAGGGGTTACCGTGAGCAACGCAGAACAACTCGAGAAGATTAAGAACGCACCCGGATTCATTGCCGCACTTGACCAGAGTGGCGGTTCGACGCCCAAGGCACTGGGTCTCTACGGTGTGACGCTGGATGCCTGGTCGAATG
>JAQWSV010000081.1 GCA_029243005.1 Woeseiaceae bacterium | reverse complement strand
ATCGTCTTTGTAACTTGCGCGCCACAACTCTGTTATTTGTTGTAAAAATGCTTTGCTCGGATGGTTTTTTTTGACTCCATTGGTATAGGAGAACAATTAATGGGTTTGAGGAAATATGCGACACCTCCATATTTTGCTTTGGTGTGTGCCGGTCTAGTATCTCCTCTGGTAGGGGTGGCTCAGGACAGCTGGGTCGATTCAATCTCGATCAAGGGCGACGTTCGCCTTCGTTATGAGGCTATCGATGAAGACGGTGAAGAGGAGCGCAACCGCGGTCGTTTCCGTGCCCGACTCGGGCTGACCGCCGACGTCAACGAAAACGTCAAGGCGGTCCTTCAGTTCGCAACCGGTGGTGACAATCCGGTGTCAACTAATCAGTCTTTTGACGACGGTTTTTCTCGCAAGGACATTGGTCTGGACCAGGCTTACCTGGACTGGACAGTCAATGAGAATGTCCATCTTTTCGGGGGCAAGATGAAAAACCCGTTTCATCGAGCGGGCGGTCATGCCCTCATTTTTGACAGTGATCTGAATCCGGAAGGTGTTGCGATCCAATATCAGTCCGGTGGATTCTTCGGGACGGGTGGGCTGCTGTTCGTCGAGGAACGTTCGTCGGCCGATGATTCGCTTTTGCTCGCGTTGCAAGGCGGTTATGAGTTCGTCCTGAACAATGGCGCCAAGCTCTCTGCTGGTGCCAGCTACTACAACTACACCGAGACGGTTGGTAACGCGCCGTTCTGGAATGGCAATCCCAATGGAAACAGTGCTGACGTTAATGGCAACCTGATATACGACTACAAGCAATTCGAGGTGTTCGCCGAGTACGCGACCACGCTTGCGGACATGCCATTTTCGATGTTCGTCGACTACGTCCGGAATTCAGAGCCGGACGCTGAAGACGCGGGCGTTGCATTTGGTGCGGCTATTGGCAAAGCGGGCGACCCGGGCACCTGGCAGGCCTCGCTGGCCTGGCAGGATCTCGAAGCCGATGCGGTGATTGCAACCTTCACGGATTCAGATTTTGGCGGTGGCGGTACCGATGCCTCCGGATTCGTGCTCAAAGGTAAATACGCGATAGCAGACAACTGGGCGCTGGGCGGGACGCTGTTCCTCAATGAAATGGATGCGAGTATTGGCAATGAGCACGATTACACGCGCTTGCAGCTGGATCTCGAATTCAAATTCTGACGAGTAATGCTGTTTATTGTCACAATAAGAACGTGATGTCGGGCACACAGACATTGTAGAATCCGTCAAAGATTCCATGGACTGACCACTTAGCCTATGACCATTTCCGGACGGCGCCAGCTGAACCTGGCCGGATTCCTCGCTTGCGCAGGATTGATGGCCTATGCCCTGTATGCCGAACATGTCCTGCTGCTGACACCGTGCCCGCTGTGCGTCTTTCAGCGAATGTCCGTCGTTGCCCTCGGCATCATATTCCTGATCGCAACGATGCATAACACGGGCGGCTGGGGACGCTACGTTTACACTTCGCTTCTGGCGATAGCCTCCGGGGCTGGTATCGGTGTGGCAGGGCGGCATGTCTGGCTGCAAAACTTGCCGTCCGACCAGGTACCATCCTGCGGGCCCGGCTTTGACTACATTATCGATTCGTTTCCGTTGTCCGAAGCTCTGCGCCTGATCTTCACCGGTTCAGGTGAATGCGCCAGTATCGACTGGCAGTTTCTCAAGCTATCCATGCCCGCATGGGTGTTCATTTCGGTCACAGTCGTCGGCTTGTTCGGACTCTGGAACAACCTGCGGCGCATCTAGCTCAGGCGAGCAATCGTCTCGCTATCTCCGTATACATTCGGGCCAGTCGTTCCACGTCCACAATCCGGACTCTCTCATCAATTTTGTGGATGGTCTCGTTCACGGGGCCAAGTTCAACAACAGCGGCTCCGGTGGGTGCAATAAATCGTCCGTCAGACGTGCCGCCCCCGGTCGATTGACGGGTTTCGATTCCCGCGAGGTCCCGGATTACCTCAGTCGCGGCGTCGATCAGGGTACCTGGCGGTGTCAGAAATGGCTGTCCCTGTAACGTCCATTCGATCGTGGCATCAATATCCTGCGATGCCACGATGGATTCGACCTCCGCCTGCAGGTCATTCGCGGACCATACCGGCGAGAATCGAAAATTGAACCTGGCGCGAAGATCTGGTGGCGTAACGTTGCTGGCACCAATCCCGCTTTTCAGAATCACCACCTGAAAACTGGTGGGTGGAAAGTGATCATCCCCCTTGTCCCATTGCCGTTTGCAGAGTGCCTGCAGGACGGGTGCGAACGCGGTAACCGGATTCTCGACCTGCTCGGGATAAGCAACGTGCCCCTGTACGCCTCGAACCACAATATCGCCTGTAAGCGAGCCGCGGCGACCAATCCTGATGACGTCACCTAGCGCAATACTGCTGGATGGTTCGCCGATAATGCACCAGTCGATCGCGTCGCCACGCGAGATCAGTCGATCAACGACATGGCGGGTCCCATCGACCGCTTCGCCTTCTTCATCGCTGGTAAGGAGAAGCGAGATGCTCCCATTGAAGTTCGGGTGTTGCTGTACGAAGGATTCCGCAGCGACGACCATCGCAGCGACGCCACTTTTCATGTCGGCGGCCCCACGGCCATAGATATAGTCATCACGAATTTCGGGTTCAAACGGGTCTGAACGCCATTGTTCGAGATCTCCCGGTGGAACCACATCGGTATGGCCGGCAAAACACAGGACGGGAGCCTGGTCACCGTAGCGTGCCCAGAGGTTGGAAACACTGCCGAGGTTCATCGCCTCACACTGAAATCCAGCCCGTATCATGCGTTCACTGATGAGGGCCTGACAGCCCCGATCGTCGGGCGTCACAGACGGTCGTCTCATGAGGTCGATCAACAGCTGGATCGTGTCATCCGAAGACATCTTTGTCCTACAATCTTCGGTAGCATTCAGCAGAAAAACCGACGCTGACGTGTTTCGCAGTTTCCGCGACCGGCCGTTTGATCAATGTCGGGTGTGCCAGCATCAGGGCTCTCGCCTTATAAGTGTTCATGTCGGTTTTATCGTCATCCGCCAGTCCGCGCCACGTCGTGCTGCGCGTGTTCATGAGGGTCTTCCATTCGATGGCTGCAAGCCAGCGGTCCAGCATCCCGGCGGATACACCATCAGCCCTGAGGTCGTGAAAGCGATAGGGCGTTTCACGGGCATCGAGAAATTTGCGCGCTTTGCGGCATGTATCGCAATTGGGAATTCCGTAAATCGTTAGCACTTCATACGCCTTTAAGTGAGGTAAATTCACTTATTCTTCAAACAATTGCAGCCATAGCAGGAGGCGGTATTTTTGGAGATAACGCGTCCCCAGTATCAGACACCACCGTTCTGTCTTCGGTTGGCGCCGGCAGCGATCATATTGATCATGTTGTTACACAGCTTCCCTATGCTTTATTGGTTGGTGTTATCACTGTTATCACTGTTATCACTTATATATCTATAAGCTAGCCCGTAAATCAAACTGAACTTCCGCTAAGCAGAGGCTCTAGGTCTTCCAGTCTTGAGCCATTTTCATCGCAAACAGCATATTTTCTGGGTTCACCACTAGGGGATTCTCCATAAAGTGCTACCCCAGCAAACCTTCCTTGCTTATCAATCACATAAAAATGCACACTAAAATTAGGCAAACCTCGCTCATTCAGCAATCTCTTTTCTATGGTATTTTCTTGTATTCTTTTTAGAGCCGTCATACCAGCATCCAGCGGATGCGATCCTCTTCGCATTTCCTCTACGATTAAATATGAGCATAGTCCATATAAGTTCGCTTCACCTCTGCCAGTTGAACCGGCAGCTCCATAATTTCCATCTACATAGAGACCTGCCCCAAGAATTGGTGAATCACCAACACGGCTCGGTATCTTCCAAGCTAATCCACTTGTCGTCGTTACTCCACATATGTCACCACTTGCATTAATCCCATTGCAATTGATTGTTCCGTAGTATTCGTCTTCGGGAATGATTCCCTCCTTAATCATATCCATGGCGGCATTTCTTCCGGCCACTTCTCTTTTTTCAGGATCCAAATAGTGCTCTGGATCGATTCTTCTTTTCCAGTCGAGCCACATTTTTCTTGATTTGTCGGAATTCAAATCATCCTCAATTTCATAGCCCATATTTCTTGCAAAATCTTGTGCACCTTTACCCACAATCAAATGATGATCTGTTTTTTCCATTACATCTCTTGCTACAAGAGAGGGCATTCGCACTCCTTCCAATGCTCCAACGCCACCGGCTTGTTTTTTCGGTCCATGCATACAGCAAGAGTCAAGTTGAACTATTCCATTCGCATTTGGGCGTCCTCCATAGCCAACACTGGCATCCTGAGGATCAAGTTCGACAATATTTACACCTTCAATTAGGGCATCGAGAACATCGTCCCCTTTAACAATTCTGTTGTATGCGGTTTCAACACAATTAAATTTTCCACCATTTTTCATGGTATGCCCATTACCAGAGGCGACAACCACAGGCTTAACTGATCCTTTTTTTATAGAAGGGGCTTGAGCATTAGAGATGTTTGATATTCCAGAGGCCACACCTAGAGCAGTACCTCCTATTAGAAATTTACGTCGGTTTATTTTATTTGTCATAATTTGCTTCCTGCGCCTTTAAGTATTGTTGTCGATATTCTCGATGAGTTTGTCTTTCAGCAATGCACAGGAATCGGCATCCAGTGCCCGTTTGCTGGCGTCGACGATATAGAAAACGTCCTCCGCTCGCTCTCCGATGGTCAGTACCTTGGCGGTTTCGATATCGAGGCCCTGGTCGACGAAAACACGTCCGACGGTCGACAGTAATCCTGGCCGGTCACTGGCGACGAGCTCCATGATGGTTCTGTCATTACCTTCATCTGCGTTGAACGAGACAATGGTTCGTGTTGTGAACATTCGCACCTGGCGTGGAGCCGGCCGGGTGACGCGGGCCGCCGCATCATCGTCAGCCGCTAGTACGCCGCTCAGCACGCGGCGGATACGTTGCATCCTTGCATCGTCGATCTCTGTCCGGTGATCGAGCTCCATAAATACATAAGTGTCGAGGCTGAAGCCGTTCCGGAGTGGCACGATTCGAACATCGACAATGGTCATACCCAGCTCGGCAAGCCATGCAGTTACGAGCGCGAATGACCGACGCTCTCGCTGCGTATATAACATCGCCTCGATACCGTCACCGTTCGGCTGCCGTCGAACGTCCAGCAATCCGCAGTCCGAATCGAGATTCGCTTCCGCGAGTACGGTGGTATGCCAAGCGATCTCGCCGGGCCTGTAGCGAAGGAAATAGTCTTCCGGAAACAACGCCCAAGCGCGGTCTATATCAGTGGTACCCAGATCGGTTTCGCTGAGAGCCTTGCGGGTGGCTTCCTGCGTTTCATCGACCAGCAGCTCCCGATCGATGGGATTCTCGAGACCGCGTCGCAAGGCACGTGAAGTGAGTTCGTAGAGGTCGCGGAACAAGGTGGCCTTCCACGAATTCCACAACTCTGGGTTAGTCCCGTTAACGTCAGCGACGGTCAGGGTATAAAGGTAGTCCAGATGCGTCTGGTCGCCGACCAGTGCGGCAAATTCGTTGATGACGTCGGGATCGCTCAGGTCTTTCTTTTGCGCGGTCATCGACAGGACGAGGTGATGTCGTACCAGCCAGGCGACCGTGCGGGCTTCATAGGCGCTGAGCCCGTGTTCGAGGCAAAACGCCTCCGCGTCGACCGCGCCCAGCTCCGAATGATCGCCACCACGGCCCTTGGCAATGTCGTGAAACAAACCGGCCAGGTAAACGATCTCGGGTTTCTCGAATGATTGCATCAACCGGCTGCAATGCGGATGTTCCTGATCGAATCGCTGTAGCGCGAAACGCCGCAAATTGTTGACGACAAACAAGGTGTGTTCATCGACGGTGTATGCGTGGAACAGGTCATACTGCATTCGACCGACGATCCGGCCGAAGGACGGGATATACAAGCCGAGCACGCCGTAAAGGTTCATCCGCCGCAATTCATGAGTCACCCCGGCCGGCGCACGCAGGATCGAAAGGAAAATCCGATGATTTTCTGGGTTTTGCCGAAACTCCTCATCGATCAGGTGCAGGTTCCGTCGAATGAGTCGAATCGTGTACGCGCTGACTCCACGAATCTCGTCATGCTGTTGCAAGAGCAGAAAAAGCTCCAGTAGTGCAGACGGCTGTTTTTCAAATACATCGTCCCCGGTAGTCTGCAGAAAACCGTTCTTGACCTGGAAGCGTTCGTTGATTGGCTGTGGTGACGCGTCCGGATTCATCAGGATCGCTTCCTCGAACTGTTGCAGCAGCATCTCATTGAGTCGACTTAACTCCATCACGGTGCGGTAGTAGCGCTGCATGAGTTGCTCCACCGCGAGCGTGTAGCTGGCGTCTTCATAGCCAAGTAAAGCAGCAAGATTGGACTGGTGATCGAACAGCAGCCGATCCTCCCCACGCCCGGTGAGCAAATGGAGTCCGTAGCGCACACGCCAGAGGAAATCCTGGCAGCTCGTCAGTTTGCGGAGCTGTCCCGGGGTCAGAAAACCATGAGCGACGAGTTCGTCCAGGGTCCTGCCGCCGAAATGCCGCTTGGCGACCCAGCCGATTATCTGGATATCCCGCAGACCACCCGGACTGCCTTTTACATTGGGCTCAAGCTTGTAGGCCGTGTCGTCGTAACGGTGATGACGCAATTGCTGCTCTTTGTGTTTTGCCGTAAAAAAGCGTTCCGACGGCCAGATCTGATCCGCGGCGACGACTGACTCCATGCTGTCGAACAGCGTCTCATTGCCATCCAGCAATCGGGCCTCCATGAGCGTCGTCGCAATTGTGATGTCTGCCTCCGCCTGCAGGCGACAATCATCAACGGTGCGTACGCTGTGGCCGATCTCCAGTCCAATGTCCCACAGGGCTGCCAGGAAGGATTCTATGGATGTCTGCGGCGTCTCCGACTTACCGCCGGGTAGCAAAACCATGATATCGACGTCGGAGTGCGGGTGAAGTTCACCACGGCCATATCCACCGACAGCGATCAGTGCGCAGGCTGATGTCTGATGAGCCAGATGTTGATGCCACAATTGCACGAGCAAGCGGTCGACGTGTTGCGATCGAAGGCGCACCAGGTCAGCCACCGGTTCGCCGGCGCGGAATCGTTCTTCAAGGTTGCTTGCTGCTGCTTCCAGTGAGTCACGGCCTGCCATATCTTGATCGAGCGCGGCCGTCAGAATATTAACGGATTCGTCAGCGGAATCGGATAATTCAGCGGTCTTTGGCGCCAAGTGTCAGCACCTCGTAGCCCGATTCGGTGACCAGAATGGTGTGTTCCCATTGCGCCGAAAGCTTGTGATCTTTGGTGACGACGGTCCAGCCGTCAGGGAGGAGGCGAACATGTCGTTTGCCCGCGTTGACCATCGGTTCGACCGTCATTGTCATGCCGGCCTGTAATTCCAGGCCCGTGCCTGCCTTGCCGTAGTGCAGGACCTGCGGGTCTTCGTGAAATACGCGGCCGATACCGTGGCCACAATATTCCCGAACGACGGAAAACCGGTTTTTCTCGACGTTTTTCTGAATCACCTCGCCGATGTCGCCGAGGTATTTGCCCGGTGCCATCTCCTCGATGCCGAGC
>JAQWSV010000077.1 GCA_029243005.1 Woeseiaceae bacterium | reverse complement strand
CTCAAAGGCAAGAAACTACCATTCGAACCGCTACGAGATGGCGAGGTCACGATGTATCTGTGTGGGCCGACGGTCTACAACTATGCCCATATTGGCAATGCCCGACCGGCTGTCGTCTTCGATGTCTTGGCGGGTATTCTGCGACGCCGCTACTCGCTGACCTTCGCGAGAAACATTACGGACGTTGATGACAAGATCAACCAGGCATCGATCGATACCGGCAAACCCATCGATGAAATCACGGCACAGTTCATCACGGCCTATAACGATGACATGGGTGCGCTGGGCGTCGACATGCCCGATATCGAGCCGCGCGCGACGCGCCACGTTGACGAAATGATCGAAATGATTGGCGTGCTGATCGACAAGGGATTTGCGTACGAAGCTGAAGGCCATGTGTTATTCGACGTTACCGCAGACAAGAACTACGGTGCTCTGTCGAAGCGGGACCTGCGCGAGATGATCGCTGGCGCACGGGTGGAAGTGGCACCCTATAAAAGGTCGCCCCAGGATTTCGTGTTGTGGAAACCGTCGGTGCCCGAGCTGCCCGGCTGGGATTCACCCTGGGGATGCGGTCGTCCCGGCTGGCATATCGAATGTTCGGCAATGTCGAAGAAACACCTTGGTGACACAATCGATATTCATGCCGGAGGCCAGGACCTGGTCTTTCCCCACCACGAGAACGAGCTGGCACAGAGTACCTGCGCACACGACGGGGTGGCTTTTGCCCGGTACTGGGTCCACAACGGTTTTCTGAGCATGGATAGCGAGAAAATGTCGAAGTCGCTGGGTAATGTTTTGCTTGTGCGCGACTTGGTCGAGAAGATCCCCGGTGAGGTGTTGAGACTCGCGCTTCTGAGTGCACACTATCGCCAGCCGTTGAACTGGTCGGATGCGACCGTGAACGAGGCGCGCAAGATGCTCGACCGTTTTTACGGCGCCGTACGCGGCGTCGAACTGACCGCGGACCAACGTGAGGCGGGTGAACCTCCTGCACCGTTCATCGATGCGCTCGAAGACGACATCAACACACCCAAAGCGCTGGCGGAAATGTTCAGTGTCGCTCGTGCACTGAACAAGGCAAGCAACGATGAGGAGCGCAAGACGCTTGCGGCATCACTGTTGGCTGCCGGCGACGTCATTGGCCTCGTTCAAGAAGATCCGGAAACCTGGTTCGCCGGTGACAGTGATGGGGATTTGACAGTCGAAGATATCGAAAGCCTGTTGCAGAAGCGCGAAGATGCGCGCGCGAACAAGGATTTCGCGGCAGCGGATGCCATTCGCGAGCAACTGGCGGCGGCAAGCATTCAGATTGAGGACAGCGCGAACGGAACGCGCTGGCGACGCAACGGATGAACGACGTCGAACAGGCCCAGCAGGCCCTGATCGAGGAATTCCAGTTGTTTGATGACTGGATGGACCGCTACCAGTACATCATCGATCTTGGTCGACGGCTTCCAGAATTCCCTGCGGATGCAATTACGGACGACAATCGCATTCGTGGTTGTCAGTCACAGGTTTGGTTCCTCGCGGAAATGCGCGGAGACCATCTGCATTTTCAGGCAACAAGCGATGCGGCGATTGTTTCCGGTCTGATCGCGATCTTGCTACGCATATACAACGATCGTGAGCCGCAGGCGATTCTCGATACGCCCGCAGAATTCGTCGGTGCGCTGGGGCTGGAACAGCACCTCAGCTCGACGCGCAGTAACGGCCTTTCGTCGATGCTACAGGCGATTCAACGCTTCGCCGGTGAGGCAGCGCAGGCTGCGTGATGAAACGCATCGGCCAGTTGCTTGCGCTGCCACTGCGTGGGCTCGTCTGGGTTTATCGCTACGCGATCTCACCGCTCATTGGCGCCAATTGTCGGTACCAGCCGACCTGCTCGGCCTACGCCGAGGAAGCCCTGCGCACGCAGGGCACGTTCAAGGGCGGATGGCTGGCGCTCAAACGAATCGGCCGATGCCATCCTTGGGGTGGGTCCGGCTTCGATCCCGTACCGGAAGCGGATGGAGACAGCGATGAACCCCGCTGATCTGCTGTGGGAACTAATTCATCCGGTCGTCGAAAGAGACGACTTGCGGTCCTCACTCTGAGTTTGGGTTCGCAATGTGCCTGGACAGGCGAAAATTCCGGTAGTGGGTGATGGCGAGTACTAGGGATCCGATAATCGTCAGCAAACGATCTGTGAGCAATCCATAGTGGTCATGGGCGACCATGCCACCGAAGGTAATAATGATCATACCTGCGACTCCGGCGATGACGACACCCGGATGCCGATGGCCTCGAAACCCGAGTGTCAGCGCAACCACGCTGACCGGGATGACCAGGATCAGCATTTGCATATGCAGATGATCGTCGCTGAACTGGCCTGAGAACGGCAGGATGACAATAAGTAAGGGCAGCGCTAGGCAGTGCACGAGGCACAGGCCGGAGAGCGCAACCGCTACCTTGTCCAAGACTTCAGAGGGTCCAGAACTGTTATCCATCGTCACTTGCCGATATGCTGAGAGTCTGACGAAGCGTGCTGTATCCGGCCCGCGATCGTCACAGGGGTGCGAAATGGTATAGCATCTTTTCGATGATCACAAATGTTTGATATATAAAGAAAAAAGATATAAAAATGGACAAGAAGTTGCTCGCTATTCTCTGTTGCCCGGTCACCCATAAAGGGTTGGCGCTGGCGCGCGGGGACATCATGAAGTCGGTGAACGGCGCAATCGCTGACGGCAAGCTCAAGAATCGTGACGGCACCGTCCTAGAAAATGCGTTGGATGAGGCGCTGGTGACCGACGACGGCAAGCTCCTATACCCGGTTAATGACGGCATACCGGTGCTGCTCGAAAGTGAGTCCGTCGCATTGGATGAACTGTGACGGGTAGACATGAGCGGGTATGATCCAATGAATAATAAATATTTGATTGCTGCGTGAAGATTTCCGCAAATCAGATACTGTCCAAACTCGACCAACCTCTGTTGCCCTGCTACCTGGTTACCGGCGATGAACATTTGCTGGTACAGGAGATCCTTGATGCCATCAGGGCGGCCGCACGTGCGCAGGGATTTGGCACGCGGGACCTCTTTGTACAGACGACAGGATTTGACTGGTTGGAGCTGTCAGCGGCTGGTGGCAACATGTCCCTGTTCGCCGAGCGCCAGATCATCGAGCTGCGACTGCCTACCGGCAAGCCTGGTGTAAAGGGCAGCGCGGCAATTGCCGAATTTGCTGCCAACGCAGGTGAGGACATTCTGTTTATAGTAAGTGCGCCAAAACTGGATCGGAATGCGGCGAAGGCCAAGTGGGCCAGCGCGCTCGATCAGCATGGTGCGGTCGTCCAGGTGTGGCCAGTTAGCCCCCGCGACCTGCCGGGCTGGATAAAAGCGCGAATGAAACAGGCCGGGCTGAAGCCGGATCGCGATGCCATGCAACTTATTGCGGATCGTGTCGAAGGCAATCTGCTCGCTGCCCAACAGGAAATCGAGAAGCTTCGATTGCTGCACGGTGAAGGCAGGATCACGGCAGAGGACGTCGATGCTGCAGTCGCTGACTCGAGTCGGTTCGATGTCTACAAGCTGGTTGATGCGGCCGTCGGCGGCAATCCGAAACGTGCACTTCGAATATTGAATGGTGTACGGTCCGAAGGAGTCGAGCCGGTTATCGTGATGTGGGCGCTGACCCGGGAATTGAGGACACTGGCAAATCTTGCGGACAGAATTCGAAACGGGACGGACCTGAGTTCCGCCATGCATCAGGCGCGGGTGTGGCAGAACCGTCAAGGCTTGGTGCGTGCCTGCATCGGACGTCACCAGTCGGGCGAGTTCTACACCTTGCTCAAGCGGAGCCGGGATGCGGATGCGGCGGCCAAAGGGCAGATGCGTGCTGATCCGTGGCAGCTGGCGACCGATATCGTGCTGAATCTTGCGTCGGCAGGGGCGCGGGCAGCGTAATGGAGCGAATCTGAATGAGTCCTATGGGCGTTTTTGGCGGTACGTTTGACCCGATTCACTATGGACATCTGCGGATGGCCTTCGAGATGCTGCAAGCGCTTCGCTTCGGCGAAGTTCGTTTCATGCCCTGCGGCAATCCGCCGCATCGTGATACACCGCATGCAGATGCTGCATTGCGTCTTGAAATGGTCCGCGTGGCCACCGAAGCTCAGCACGGTTTCGTTGTCGATGATCGTGAGCTCCAGCGGAAAGGACCTTCCTATTCCGTTGACACCTTGTCGACGCTGCGATTGGAGTTTCCGTTGCATCCGATCGGCCTCATCATCGGCATGGATGCTTTCCTGAGCCTGCCGAAGTGGTACCACTGGCGTGAGATCCTCCAACTCGCACACATCGTGGTTGCCCATCGCCCTGGCTGGCGGGCGCCGGATATGGGTCCGCTCGGAGAATTACTGGTGGACCGCGGCACCCACCGAATCGGAGATTTACACCAGGCGACAGCCGGTCACATTTACATACACGACGTGACGCAACTTGAGATCTCGTCGTCTGACATTCGGGAGAACGTTGCGATGGGCTGCGATGCCCGCTTCCTGCTACCGGACGCTGTCCGTGACGTTATCGACAGGAGCAGTTGCTACGCGCAGTTGCAAAACGACGAAACCGAAGACTGAATTCTGAAATCTAAGTGGACTTGTGAATGAATAGCGATCGTTTAAGTGAGCTGGCGATAGAGGCCCTGGAGGAGGTCAAGGGCAAAGATATCGTTAAGCTGGACGTCAGTGAGCTGACCACCGTGACCGACTACATGGTGGTTGCCAGCGGTACATCCAACCGACATGTCAAAGCGCTGGCCGATGCTGTCGCTGAAAAGGCGAAGGCCGCCGACCATCGCCCTACCGGTATTGAAGGCGAGGAAGGTAGTGAGTGGGTCCTCCTTGATCTCGGTGACACGCTGGTACACGTCATGCTCCCGCGCGTACGGGAGTTCTACAACCTCGAAAAACTCTGGTCACTTTCTCCGACGACAGATCGTACGGCAACCGACGGGTGATGCGTGCACATCCGTTTGCTTGCCGTTGGTGATCGGCAGCCGTCCTGGGTCGACACCGCTTTTGCTGATTACACGACGCGCCTGCCGCGCCCGTGGCAATTTCGCCTCGAAACAATCGCGATGGCCGACCGGCGAAAGTCCGCAACTGCGGCACATGCAAAGTCAGCGGAAGCGGACAAACTGCTCGCCAAACTAAAGCCGACGGAACAGGTTATCCTGCTGGATGAAACCGGCCGGCAGTTTACGAGCCGCGAACTGTCGAGATGCGTAGACGACTGGCAGGCAGTAGGTGCCGATATTGCGTTCATTATTGGTGGACCGGATGGCGTGTCCGAGGAGGTCTTCACGCGTGCCAATCTGACCTGGTCGTTGTCGTCGCTAACACTGCCGCACGGGCTGGCGCGTGTGCTGTTCGCAGAGCAGCTCTACCGGGCCTGGTCTCTGACGGCGGGCCATCCGTATCATCGGGACTGACCGCTATGACGACCGCATTGCCTAGTTTTCATCTGGCCTCCTCCTCACCGCGACGACGCGAAATCCTCGTGGGTCTTGGACTGCGTTTTTCTTTTGCCGGCGTTGACCTTGATGAGTCTCGGCAAGACCATGAGTCTGTCGAGGAAATGGTCTTGAGACTTGCTCGCGACAAAGCGACGGACGGGCATAGCCCGGACAATGCGCATTTGCCGGTTCTTGGCGCTGACACGGTCGTCGTCCTCGGGGATCGTGTCTTTGGTAAGCCGGCGGGAGAGCAGGATGCGCTGGATATGCTGGCAGCCCTCTCCGGTTGCAGGCACCGGGTGCTGACGGCAGTTGCGCTGCGCCAGCGCGACCGGATCGAAATCTCGCTATCTGATACGGCGGTCCGGTTTCGCGACATCAGCCCTGACGAGGCGCGCCACTATTGGCATAGTGGGGAACCCGCCGACAAGGCAGGGAGCTACGCGATACAGGGATTGGGCGGTATGTTCGTTGCGTCGATTTCCGGCAGTTATTCTGGGGTCGTTGGCCTGCCGGTTTTCGAAACTGTGCAACTTCTCGATAATGCGGGTATCAAAGTATCGGCCGCACTGGAACAGCATGACTGAAGAATCGTCAAAAGAAGAGATCCTGATAAATGTGACGCCGCGAGAGGTTCGTGCTGCGTTGCTCGAAAACGGCATTCTCCAGGAGGTGACGATTGAGCGCGCCGCGCGCCGCGGTCTCATCAGCAATATCTATAAAGGCAAGGTGTCGCGAGTCTTGCCAGGCATGCAAGCTGCATTTATCGACATCGGGCTGGAACGCACGGCCTTTCTGCACGTATCCGACATTGGTCGAGGGGACGCGTCGGACAACGGCAATGGCGACCAGAAGCTACCCGATATTCGAGAGCTCGTGCGTGAGGGTCAGAATGTTCTGGTGCAGGTTGTCAAAGATCCACTCGGTACTAAAGGAGCGAGGCTGACGACGTTCGTCTCGTTGCCGTCGAGATTCCTGGTATTGCTGCCGATGGGTTCCGGCGTCGGTATTTCTGCACGTATCGAGGAAGAAGCCGAGCGCGAACGACTGCGCAGAGAGCTTGAGCTGATCCTGGATGGTGACGGCCTACCGGGCGGTGTCATCGTACGAACCGCGGCAGAAGGCGTTAGCCGAGACGCCTTGCGCACGGACCTAGCGTTTCTACAGAAAGTCTGGACTGCTATTCAGGAAACAGCAAGGTTCGCTGCGACAAAAACACTGGTACATGAGGACTTGCCGTTGCCGATTCGCGTTCTTCGCGACATGGTCACCGGTGATGTCGAACGGATTCTCGTCGATTCCGAGGACGATTTCCGCAAAATGTGCGCATTTACAGAGAGTTTCCTGCCCGAACTGACGCCGATCATCGCGCACTACAAGCGTCGCAGGCCGATATTTGACCTGCATGGCACCGAGGACGAAATAAAAAAGGCCCTCGAGCGGAGTATTTCATTAAAATCAGGTGGATATGTCATCATCGATCAGACGGAGGCGATGACGACGATCGACGTCAACACCGGTGGCTACGTCGGCTACCGAAACCTCGAGGACACGATATACAGAACCAACCTTGAAGCTGCGGTAACGATTGCCCGTCAACTGCGTCTAAGGAACCTGGGTGGCATCATCATTATCGACTTTATCGATATGGAGGAGCCCGAGCATCGTGATCGCGTGATCGAGGCCCTGGAGCAGTCGATGTCCAGAGATTACGCTCGCCACCAGTTGACACCGGTTTCACCGCTGGGGTTAGTCGAAATGACCCGGAAGCGCACGCGCGAGAGTCTCCAGCATGTCCTGTGTGAGGACTGCGATCATTGCGACGGGCGCGGCTTCACGATGACCGCAGAAACAGTTTGTTTCGAGATCTTTCGCGAGATCATCCGCCAGCATCGGCAGTTCCAGTTTGACGGCGTTTTGGTACTGGCGCACCAGAATGTAATCGACCTTCTACTGGATGAGGAAGCGGGCGGTTTGGTCGAAATCGAGGAGCAAATCGGCAAGTCGATTCGGCTGCAACCGGAGTCTCTGTACCTGAAGGACCAATTTGATGTGGTTTTGATCTGACATTGATGAAGCATTGGCTGAAAAAACTGATCCGCGGTACCGCCTATACAGGTGCGGCCCTCGTGATCGTGCTGGCGATCGCCGTCGGTGTTTTTCGACTGATGTTGCCCCGTCTTCCGGAATACCAGGAAGAGATCAAGACCTGGGCTAGTTCGGCCATCGGCATGAATGTCGAGTTTGCCGGCATGAATGCCCGCTGGCGCCTGAGTGGACCGGAACTCAGCTTCTACGGTGCTGGTCTGAACCACGATGAAACGGGCGTCAGCCTGCTGCGTGCTGAGGAAGTCAGTATCGGTATAGGGCTTTGGCGACTGGTTTCCGATCAGGAGCTCATCGTCGATCGGGTTACGATTCGGGATACGGCGATCGATTTCCGTCAGGATGCTGAAGGTCGATGGATCCTGCAAAATATCGAAATCGATGAGATCCTAGGTTAACGGGAACTGCGCTCAGGAGCGGGCAGTGACATCGAGCTCGTTGGCCAGAATATTCACGTCAACTACGAGCATCCGGCCTCCGGACAACTCGTGCCTTTGCATGTGCAATCCATCGTGGTCGGACGTTCCACTGCCGAGATCCGGGTAGAAGCGGATATCGAACTGCCCGACGAGTTTGGTGGTCGACTGGAAATCTCGGCGAACCGTCGTCTGGAAACCGTCGGCAATCGCTGGCGGGTCTACGTTGAAGCGGATTCGCTGAATCTTGCCGGCTGGTCGCGGCTGCAGCAGTTCGCGCTGCCGGAAATCAATTCGGGTGCTGCCGATTTCATGCTGTGGTTCGATCTTGTGGACGGACAGGTCGACAGCGCGAACGCGGACGTCGTGATTTCGAATCTGCAGGCCGAAGGGCAGTCAGATGACCTGCCGCTCCGCTTGCTCGGGAGTTTCGAATACTCGGCCGAACCGGGTGGCTGGCTCTTGGGTGCCAACCAGATGCGGCTCGATACGGTTCAGGGCGACTGGCCATCGA
The DNA here is from genome assembly GCA_029243005.1 of Woeseiaceae bacterium. Classification (GTDB taxonomy): domain Bacteria; phylum Pseudomonadota; class Gammaproteobacteria; order Steroidobacterales; family Woeseiaceae; genus SZUA-117. The sequence goes on along the minus strand of JAQWSV010000077.1, from coordinate 1,093 downwards.
CAACGATGCAGGTTCGGGTCGATGTCGGTGAAGCGGGTGCGATTGAAAACCTGCGCGGTAGCACGTCATACCTAGATCTTGACGATCTGGCCTACTTGGATGCCTGGTTGCCGGAGGAAGAACGCCTGCGGCTTGCTGATTTCCAGCCGAGCGGCATCCTGCGCGAGGTCGAGTTCGAGGTGCGGGGAATTGGTGCAGGAATGCCTGAATTCGACGTGGCGGCGGACTTGGAACAGGTGGGCTTCGCCGCGCGGGGCACTCGCCCGGGTGTGCGCGACTTTTCCGGCCGTGTGCGCGCGGACAATGACGGTGGGCGGGTAGAAATCCAGTCGACAAACCTGTCCCTCGATTTCGGCGACCAACTGCTGGAACCACTGATGCTTGACGATGCCATCGGCACGATCATCTGGCGGCGAAATCCGGACGGGATGATCGTCCTCTCCGACAGCGTGCAGATTCGAAATGCCGATTTCGACAGCCAGACGAGTCTGCAGGTCTCGTTACCCTCTGGAGAGCGTTCGCCTGTCGTCGATTTTGAAAGCTCCTGGTCAGTATTCGACGTTAGTGCAGTGCGTCGCTACCTTCCAGTCAATCTGATGACTCCAAAGCTCCGCCAGTGGCTCACCGATTCCCTGGTGTCCGGCTACGTCCGTCGCGGGACCACCCGATTCAATGGTGCAGTCGCTGATTTTCCATTCGATAACGGCGCGGGGGTGTTCCGCATCGAAGCGCAACTCGAAGACACCGTGCTTAAATATGCCGCAGACTGGCCAGCGTCCATGTTCCGGCACCTCGATGTCGTCGTTGACAGCACACGCCTCTATTCCGAGCAGAATTCTGCGAACACGCTCGGTATCAACGTTGTAGACGCGCGGGTCGAAATCGCGGACCTACGTGACCCTGTGCTCACTATCGATACTTTCGCGACCGGTTCCATGCAGGCCATCAAGAATTTTGTCGAACAAAGTCCGATCAGCGGCATTTTCGGCGGTCAGCTGGACTGGGCCAGTGTTGCCGGCGATTCGTCTTTCGATCTGTCGCTCGTCCTGCCGATCAGCAATCCGCCTGCCTATGACTTCACGACGCGAATTCG